>NZ_CP155619.1:0-312024 GCF_039697315.1 Pseudomonas abietaniphila
ATGAGCTGGATCAACGACGCAAAGCTTTCGACCAAATTGATCACGGCGTTCGCGCTGTGCGCATTGATTACCCTCGGCGTCGGCCTGCTGGGCAGTCGTGGTGTTTCACAACTCTCCGCAAGCCTGAATCTGGTGTTCAACAACAACCTCGTCTCGGTTTTGAACACCGATCAGGCCAAAATCAAAGCGGTCGGGCAAACCCGCGACATGTATCGGCTCTACGTCGCCACCCAGGCCGGTTTGCCGCAAAGTGTCAAAGACGAATTCATAGCCTCGATGAACGCCAATCAGGCCGCCAGCGAGAAGTCATTCTCAACTTACCGCCGTACGTTGCTGGCGGACGATGAACGTGCAGCAGGCGATCAGATGGAGAGGGACTGGCCGGCGTATCAAGCCATCGTGCAACGCTACGTTGCACTGATGAAAGCGGGCGACGTAGACAATGGCCGCGCCCTGTTGCTGGGCGACCTGCAAAAAGCCTATCGAGGCGTGATGGACGAGTTGACCATCATGACCGACTCCAACAACCGGCAGGTCAACGAAGGATCGGTCGCCGCGACCGAGCTGGCCTCCTCAGCGAAAACCTCGCTGTACATCGGGATCGGTCTGGCATTCGTCGCCGCCGTCCTGCTGGGGTTGTTCATCAGCCGGCTCATCAGCAGACCGATTGCTTATGCGGTCTCCAGCGCCAGAAGCATCGCCGGGGGCGACCTGACTCAACGCATCGTCAGCACCGGCCGAGATGAAGCTGGACAACTGCTGAGCGCGCTGGACGACATGCAAAACAGCCTGAAAAACACGATCCAGCAGATTGCCAGCGCTTCCGACCAATTGGCCTCAGCTGCCGAAGAGCTGACCGCGGTCACGGACAACGGCAGCCGCGGCCTGGTGCGTCAGAACGATGAGATCCAGCAGGCAGCAACGGCCGTGACGGAGATGACCTCGGCGGTCGAGGAAGTCGCACGCAACGCAGTCTCGACCTCTGAAGCCTCTCGAACGACCAGCGAACAAGCCAGCAATGGGCGTGATCAGGCACGGGGCGCCGTTGTGGCCATCAACAATGCGACCGCGGAAATTGCTGCCTCTACCACCATGGTCAAGGATCTCGCTCTTCAAGTACGCGACATCGGCAAAGTGCTGGACGTCATCCGCGGGATCGCCGAACAGACCAATCTGTTGGCGCTCAACGCCGCCATCGAAGCGGCCCGAGCGGGCGAACAAGGACGAGGCTTCGCCGTTGTCGCCGATGAAGTTCGCGCCCTTGCCGCGCGTACCCAGGCGTCCACCGGTGAGATCGAAGGCATGATCAGCAGCGTACAGAGCAGTGCCGACCAAGCGGTGGGCTCGATGGGCAAAAGCCAGGCGCTGGTCAACGACACGCAGTCCCTTGCTCAAGCAACCGGCCAGGCACTGGAGCAGATTGCCGAAGCCATCGCGCAGATCAACGACCGCAACCTGGTCATCGCCACGGCATCGGAAGAACAGGCGCACGTCGCACGTGAGGTCGATCGCAATCTGGTCAACATTCAGGACTTGTCGACGCAGACGGCTGCCGGTGCCCATCAGACAAATGCCTCGACCCAGGCGCTGGCCGGCCTGGCTGTGTCATTCAATACCCTGGTCGCGCGCTTCCGCGTTTAAGCGCGAGCCCCCGTCAGCCCGTCGATTGACGGGCTGTGCTGGACGCTGCTGACCACCCTGCGCGAACTCGAAAGCCACGAAGAACCCACCGACCGTCGCCGCCCGATGGGCGCCAACCACGGTCAAGGACACGCCGACAAGCGCAACTGGCTGGAACGCCGCCGCGATGGAAAGGCGCGCTTCGAAGGCCTTGAGCCGTCTGTCTATGCCCTCGCCCCAGCCACCACACTGGCTGATAAAAAAGTCGCCCGACGTCGGTCGGGTGACCTTCTGCCGTTAAAAAACACCTACACTTTGACTCGATCAGTCCCGAGCGTTCGGTGAAGCCGTCAGCGCCGCTCGCGCCCTACGACCCGTCTATCGCTGCAGGAGATGACTGTATGCCAAAGAGTCGTGCCCCTTTCACCATGGATTGCTGGAACAAAGAGTGGATCATTCATGGACATAAGCTGGCTTGCCGGCATTGTGGTGCAAAGCAGTGCCCGACAACGGACGAGCACCCCTTCAGGCATACCGAAACCTGTGAAATGAGCGCCACAGGGCCGCGCTACCCCTGGAAGGAGCTCAATGACCTGCTTAAAGCGGATCTTGCAGACACCCGAAGGATGCTCCACTGAATACCAAAGGCCCGGGCCGGGCGGCCAACGCTTCGCCGTCGGTGGCGACGTGTTGGGGCCCGGCAAATCACAGGCAATAAAAAACCCGCCTGAGCGGGTTCTTTTCTATCAAAACCATTCCAACGTCCTGTCGGTAGCCTTCCCGGCAAATGGCAGATCATCCTTGACCTCTGAAGCCCTTCCTGTGCTTCAGTCGATGGATCCAATGTATGACGTCGCCACCGGTGTGTATACGGCGGGTTTGCGCAAACGCGTGTAAGCCTTTCGCTATAGCCCAGGTCGCGCCCTTGCCAGTGCTCCGCCGTTACGTGCGAAGATGAGGCCACCGAGCCCTCGGCTATCCAGGATTGAGTAATGCCCCAAGAGCGAATCGAAGCACTCCGCCTCCACAAGTCCATACAAGGGCCTATCAATGATCTGGTTCGGGCACTGAACGCCGCCAGTACCCGCGAGGACATTGAAAGAGAGGGCGCGATGGAAATTGCCTTCATTCTGGGCCTTGAATCGACCCGACGCCTGCGCGCCGCGGACGTCGAAGCGCTGTACATCATTTTCGATGACGCGGTACAGGAACGGCTCAAACAACTGTCGAAATGATCCAGCCTTGAGAACCCCGCGCTGGACGTGATGATTGCGCACAGCGCATTCGCGGGTGTCAGGTCTGCGCCAGGATGCAGTTCAGCAACCCCGGAAAGCGCAGTTCAAGCGCATCGGCTCGCAAGGTATTCATGTGCGTGGTGCCCACATTGCGGGTCTGAACCAGCCCGGCATCGCGCAAGACCCGAAAATGATGGGACATGCTCGACTTGGGCCGACCGCCGTCCAGCTCACCACACGTCGCTTCAGCGACAGACGCCAGATGGCGCACGATGTCCAGGCGAACAGGATCGCTCAACGCATAAAGCAGACGCTCAAGAGACAGTTCGGACGGGAGAGGATGTTTGAAGGCTCGCATGTGCGCATCATAGCGAGGGGGTTCGCATAACGCCATATTTCGAATACTATCGAACAAGCGAATCAAACCTACGAGGAATCTGTCCATGTCAGCACTGTTCGAGCCGTTCTCCCTGAAGGACGTCACCCTGCGCAACCGCATCGCCATTCCCCCAATGTGCCAGTACATGGCCGACAACGGCGTGATCAACGACTGGCATCATGTGCACCTTGCGAGCATGGCGCGCGGCGGTGCCGGTCTTGTGGTGGTGGAAGCCACCGCCGTATCGCCTGAGGGTCGCATCACCCCTGGCTGTGCCGGTATCTGGAGTGATGAACATGCCCAGGCCTTTATTCCGGCAGTAAAAGCGATCAAGGCCGCCGGTGCAGTGCCGGGCATTCAGATCGCACACGCGGGGCGTAAGGCGAGCGCTAATCGCCCGTGGGAAGGCGACGATCACATCGCAGCAACGGACCCTGCCGGCTGGCAGACCATCGGCCCCTCCCCGATCGCGTTCGGTGCCCACCTGCCCAAGGTGCCGCAGGAAATGACACTGGACGACATCGCCCGCGTGCGTCAGGACTTCGTCGACGCCGCCCGCCGCGCCCGTGAAGTCGGCTTTGAATGGATCGAGTTGCACTTCGCTCACGGATATCTGGGCCAGAGTTTCTTCTCCGAGCACTCCAACCAGCGCACCGACGCCTACGGTGGCAGCTTTGAAAACCGCAGTCGCTTCCTGCTGGAAACCCTGGCGGCTGTCCGCGAAGTCTGGCCTGAAAACCTGCCCCTGACCGCGCGTTTCGGCGTCATTGAATACGACGGTCGCGATGAGCAGACGCTCAGTGAATCGATCGAACTGGCGCGCCGGTTTAAAGACGGTGGTCTTGACCTGCTCAGCGTCAGCGTCGGCTTCACCATCCCGGAGACTAATATCCCTTGGGGCCCTGCCTTCATGGGCCCGATTGCCGAGCGCGTACGTCGTGAAGCGGGAATACCGGTCACCTCCGCCTGGGGCTTCGGTACGCCGCAACTGGCGAACGACGCCATCAAGGCCGGGCATCTCGACCTGGTGTCTGTTGGTCGTGCTCACCTGGCCGACCCACACTGGGCGTACTTCGCCGCCAAAGAACTGGGCGTAGACAACGCATCCTGGACGTTGCCCGCCCCTTATGCGCACTGGCTGGAACGCTATCGCTGAGGCGCCGCTGAACCGGAGATGTCGCTCAGTCGGCATCTCTTTCGGTACAGATCACACAAAAAAATGCGCACCAACGATCTGTTTTGGTGCGTTATGTGCGTAGCGCATACCCCATGCCGAACCGTCATAATCCTGATTTTACTGGCCGTGATACTCTCGCCGCACTTTTAAACAGGCGTAGATCGTATCTTCGACGAAGGCCCAGACTCAGGAACCGTCATGTCCAGAATTTCCCACTCCGCTCTGCGCCGTAATTTTCGCCAACTCCTGGCCTCTCAGGCCTGCTTTGAAACCGCTTCGGTGTTTGATCCGATGTCTGCCCGCATTGCCGCGGATCTGGGCTTTGAAGTCGGCATTCTCGGAGGATCGGTCGCTTCCCTGCAGGTATTGGCCGCGCCGGACTTTGCACTCATTACCTTGAGTGAGTTCGTGGAACAGGCCACCCGTATTGGTCGCGTGGCTCAACTGCCCTTTATTGCCGACGCTGATCATGGCTACGGCAATGCGCTCAATGTCATGCGTACGGTCGAAGAACTCGAACGCGCAGGCGTTGCCGCGCTGACCATCGAAGACACCCTTTTACCTGCACAGTTTGGCCGTAAATCTACCGATCTCATTTCTGTAGAGGAAGGCATCGGCAAGGTCAAGGCGGCACTGGAAGCACGCGTCGATCCGGAGCTGGCGATCATTGCTCGCACCAACGCTGGCGTGCTCTCGGTCGAAGACTGCATCGAACGCACACTGGCCTACGAAAAAGCCGGCGCTGACGGCATTTGCATCGTCGGGATCAAGGACTTCGAACACCTTGAGCGTATTTCGGAAAAACTGACCGTGCCGCTGATGCTGGTGACGTATGGCAATCCGAAGCTCAACGACAATGCGCGCTTGGCAAAACTGGGTGTGCGGATCATCGTGGCCGGTCACGCCGCCTACTTCGCTTCGATCAAGGCCACCTACGACAGCCTGCGCGCTCAGCGTCAGGTCACCCACAGCACCGAAAACCTCAGCGCGACCGAACTCACCCACACCTACACACTGCCGGAAAGCTATGTGGCCTGGGCGGAAGAGTTCATGGACGTCAAAGAGTAAATCCGGACGCCTGGCGAATTCAGGCCCACCATCGCATATGGGTGGGCTCGCCGGGCAGCGGGACTCAGGTCCGTAACAAACCGCTGACGTGCTCCAGATACGGGATCTGCGATTCTCTCCGCTGATTCACCAGCCACGCCCGTGCCTTCCCCACATCGAAGATCTGTCCCTGATCCATGAGCGCGAGCACCAGTGCGTGGGACATCCGGTAGTGGCCGCACTCTGCACATTTTCGTTCTTCCCAGCGCTCAGGGCACGCGAGTTCTTCCGCCGGGCCTGCGCAAATCAAGCAAGTCATGGGTCTTCCCCCCGTTTTTATTATTGGTCATGTCGACCGGTTTATCGTGGACGAATTCCCGAAACGTCATCCGCGCACGGCAATTTCGCAACGTTGCCCGGTGCCTTGTCCAAAAAACGCCGAACTCGTCCGGTCCTGAGCCCTCACATGTGAACGTTTCGGGCGCAATCGAGGGAACGCGCGATGCAAAACCTTAAGATCGCCACGTACAACGTCAACGGCATCGGCACGCGATTGCCCAACGTCTTGCAGTGGCTGGAGCGGGAACAGCCGGACATCGTTTGCCTTCAGGAACTCAAAGCCCCGGATAAAGCGTTTCCTGCCCGAGAGCTTGAGGCGGCCGGTTACGGGTCGCTGCACCTGGGCCAGCCGTCCTGGAACGGCGTGGCCATTCTGGCCCGCGACGCAGAGCCGCTGCTTATCCAGAAAGGCCTTCCAGGCATGGAAGACGACACCCACGCGCGCTATCTGGAAGCGGCAGCCCATGGTCTCGTCGTCGGTTGCCTGTACCTGCCCAATGGCAACCCGCAGCCGGGGCCAAAGTTCGACTACAAGCTCAAATGGTTCGAGTGCCTGATTGACCATGCGAAAACATTACAGTCCAGTGACCATCCGGTCGTGCTCGCGGGCGACTACAACGTCGTTCCGACCGACGACGACATTTACAACACCCGTTCGTGGCTCAAGGACGCGCTGCTTCAACCTGAAAGCCGAGAATGCTTTCAGCGGTTGCTCGCCCAGGGCTGGCTTGATTCCCTGCGACACATTTATCCGGACGAGCGCATTTACACCTACTGGGACTATTTTCGGAAGCACTGGCAGACGAATTCCGGGCTGCGCATCGATCACCTGCTGCTGAACCCTGCGCTGGCGCCTCATTTGCAGGATGCGGGTGTCGATGCGTGGGTGCGCGGGGAAGAACATGCCAGCGATCACGCGCCCACCTGGGTTCGCCTCGGCGCGGCCCGAAAGAAGACCAGAAAACCCGCAAGCGCCAAGTCCACATCCGCCCAGTCTGCACCGGCGACTCGCAAGCATCGTGAGCCCTCCGGTGAGACCAAAACCAAGCGTTCTGCACCGGCGGCGGCCAAAAAGTCGGCGTTGCCTGACAGCATCAAACCCGAACTCGCGACGCTGGTGGAATCAGCGCCCGAGGGTGACTGGCGGTACGAGATCAAGTTTGACGGCTACCGGGTCATGGCCCGCGTCGACAACGGCAGCGTGCGACTGTTTACCCGAAATGGTCACGACTGGACGCACAAACTGCCAGGTCAAGCGGAAGCCATTGTCAGTCTCGGGCTCGAATCCGCCTGGCTGGACGGTGAGATGGTGGTGGCCAACGAGCAAGGGGTGCCTGATTTTCAGGCTCTGCAAAACGCCTTCGAAAAAGGTCGTAGCGAAAACATCGTTTATTACCTGTTCGACATGCCCTTTCTCAATGGCACGGACCTGCGTGAGGTTGCGCTGGAACAGCGACGGGAGGCGCTGTCCGAGGTGCTGAAAAGCTGTGATGACGACGTGTTGAGGTTTTCCGACGACTTCGGCGAAACACCGGAGGCTCTGCTCAACAGCGCCTGCCAGATGCAGATGGAAGGGCTGATTGGCAAACGCGCCGGCAGCCCCTATGTGTCCCGACGCAGCACGGACTGGATCAAGCTGAAATGCAAACGGCGGCAAGAGTTTGTCGTCGTGGGTTACACCGAACCCAAAGGCGCGCGCAGCAAGTTTGGGGCACTGCTGCTGGGCCTGCACGATGCGGAGAGTGGTGAACTGCGCTACTGCGGCAAGGTCGGGACCGGTTTCAATGAAGCGACGTTAACGACGATTTACGATCAGTTGCTGCCGCTTGAAATCAAAAAAACCGCCGTGGTGAATCCACCCACCGGTTTTGAGGCCAAGGGCGTTCACTGGCTCGACCCCGTATTGCTCGCCGAAGTCGCGTTCGCCGAGATCACCCAGGAGGGCTCCGTGCGGCATGCGGTGTTCCAGGGCTTGCGTAACGACAAACCTGCGCAGTCGATCACGGAGGAACGCCCTGTCCCTGCCACGGCAGCGACAACCGAAAAGAAAACACCTGCGAATCCTGCCCATGCTCGGACAGAAGCCGAAAAATCTACGCCGCCGGCCACGACCGGAAAGATCAGGCTAACGCACCCTGAGCGGATCATCGATCCCGTCAGCGGCGCGACCAAGCGTGACCTGGCTGACTATTACATCAGCGTTTCGGAGTGGCTTTTGCCACAGCTGGCACAACGTCCCGTGGCACTGGTCCGGGCGCCCGAAGGTGTGACGGGCGAACTGTTCTTTCAAAAAAACGCCGAGCATCTGGCGATTCCGGGCATCGAGACCATGGGCAAGGCCTACACCGGACACCCGGTGATGCTGATCAACAACCTCGAAGCCTTGGTCGGGGCCGTGCAGATGAGTGCGATGGAGTTGCATGTCTGGAACGCCGTGGCCAAGGATCTTGAGCGTCCTGACCGATTCATTCTTGACCTGGATCCCGACCCCGCCCTCCCCTGGAAAAGCATGGTGGAGGCGACCCAGATGACCCAGGCCGTTCTCGACGAGCTGGGCCTGAAATCATTTTTGAAAACCAGCGGCGGCAAAGGGATTCATGTCGTCGTGCCGCTCACGCCGAAGGCTGACTGGGATGCCGTCAAAGCCTTCAGTCACGCGATCGTCAAGCACATGGCCAAGCTGGTCCCTGACCGATTTTCCGCCGTCTCGGGGCCGAAAAACCGCATCGGACGCATCTTCATCGACTACCTGCGCAACGGGCTGGGTGCGACAACCGTCAGTGCCTATTCGGTGCGCACCCGCGAGGGGCTGCCGGTGTCGGTGCCGATTTTTCCGGAAGAAATTCACGAGATCACAGGCGCGAACGTCTGGACGGTTCGCAATCTTCATGAACGACTGGACCAACTGGACACAGACCCATGGGCCGATTTGCCCAGCACCCGGCAGACCATCACCGCTGACATGCGTGCGCGCGTCGGGATGAAGCGATAGCCGGCGGTGCATAGACGCAATGAATACCGCGTGCGCTGCGCCGACTGCTTGCAGTTCGTTGATCTTCAGGTAATGAGCGTCTTTAGGTGCAATGCATTTCCCAATGCCGCGCCACGGGCCGTATTGTCGAAAATACACCAGGTCGGGATGCCCTCTGCCAACGTCGAAGCGATCTGCCGCGCTTTGTCTTCGACCCACTCCTGCGCGTACGCACTGTAGTAAATCTGCGGGGATCCGTGCAGTCGCCAGTAACGAATGCCAGGCCATCCGCCCGGCGCGCTGTCATTTCGAATGCGGGACGGGTCAACGGCCACTTGGGCAATGCGCAGCTGGATCAATAACGCCTGCGCCTTGACCCACGACTCGTGACGCGGCTCAATGACCACATACCCCGAAAAACGCGCCCTGAGGATTTCAAAAAAGTCGCCTGCAGCCACCGGGTCAAACGTCAGGGACGGCGGTAACTGTATAAGCAGGCAGCCCAGGCGATCCCCTAAAACGAGGCATTCGGAGAGAAAGGTGTCGAGCAAGCCGGCGCAATTGTCGAGCCGGTTTTCATGGGTGATTGACTTGGGGACTTTCACTGAAAAACGGAAGCCCGAGCCCACAGAAGACGCCCATCTGGCATAGGTGCCCGGCCGATGAGAGCGATAAAACGAGCTGTTGATTTCCACGGCATCAAGCCGCGACGCGTAGCGCTCGAGGTGTGTGCCCTGCTCCGTGAATTGCGGCCAGTGTTCACGGCTCAGCGACCAGCCCGCGCAACCGACGTACACCCCACCGGCGCTCAGCAAAACAGGCCCGCCGAGTCGCGCATGGGGTGATGAATCCGCGCCATTTGCACACCCGGCTCACTCGCGCTGATCGTTGCGTCGGGCATACCCGGTTCCTCCTGTTGACTGCCGCGGCTAGATCACCTGATCGCTTGCGGGCAACGCACGCGCCTGCGCACGCGGGTCCGGCAGTGCGGCATGCAGGGTGACCGGCACCGATTTCGCCGCTGGCACTTTGCTGCGCTTGGCGTGATGCCATAACGGAACGAGCGGATTGCACTCGGGGTAGTAGGCCGCCGCGCAACCGTCGGGAATGTCGTAGGCGATGATCTGCAGCGGCCCCACTTCCCGTCGGATGTCAGGCTCGACAGCCGTGCGCAGCGTGACCCAGTCGCCTGGTGCATGACCGAGGCGCACGACATCATTTCGGTTCATGAACACCACGCGACGCGTGCCGTTTACACCCCGAAATCGATCGTCATACCCATAGATGGTGGTGTTGAACTGATCGTTGCTGCGTAGCGTCATCAACTGGATCACCTCGCGCGCATCCTGACTGGGAGACACGTCATCGTCCTCGTCAAGGCCGTGCGGCACCTTGAACCGGGCTTTGCCGGGGTCGGTCTTCCACTCTCGCTGCGCGGCTGGCAGTGGACGGTGGAACCCGCCCGGCTCCCACATGCGGGTTTCCATGTCATGGAACATCTCGGGATAAACGCTGGCGATGGCTTCACGGATCAACGCAGCGTCACCGCGCCATGCGTCCCACGGAACCCCTTCGCTGCCATCGAGCGTCGCCTGCGCAATGCCGGCGATGATGGCGGTTTCGGAGCGCAGTTGATCACTGGCTGGCTCGGCCCTTCCTTGCCAGACATGAACACAACCGGTGCTGTCTTCGGTGGTGTAGACCTGCTCGACACCGTCCTGAACATCCCTCTCGATACGGCCCAGGCACGGCAGCAACCACGCGTTTGCCCCGGGCAGCAGATGACTGCGATTGAGCTTGGTTGCGATCTGTACGTTCAGCGCGAGGCCTGCCCACGCGGGCTCCATCCGGCCGGTGTCCGGCACCGCACGGATAAAGTTGCCGCCCAGGGAAATGAAGCCTTTCACGCTACCGTCCAGCATGCCCTCGCAGCTGTCGACCGTCGCCCTGCCCTTGCGCTCCGGCACCTTGAACCCGAACAGCGATTCGATCTTGTCCTTGGGCACCTTGGAAGGATCTTCGGTAATCCCTACCGTGCGCTGACCCTGTACGTTGGAATGCCCGCGAACGGGGCAAATTCCAGCGCCGGGCTTGCCGATGTTGCCGCGCAACAGCAGCAGATTCACGAGCATCTGCACGTTCTCGACGCCATGGCGATGCTGGGTCATGCCCATGCCGTAGATCACCATGACCCGCTCGCTGCGCGCGTACACCGTGGCCGCCGCTTCCATCGCGCTTCGCTGGAGCCCTGAACGACGCTCCAGCTCCGCCCATGGATGACGCTCGACGTCCGCCAGAAATGCCTCGACACCGTCGGTATGCTCGGCAATGAAATCATGATCGAGCACCGGTTTTTCGCCACGCTGTACCGCTGAGCGATCCATCGCCAGCAAAGCCTTGGCAATGCCCATGACGGCGGCGGTGTCACCCCCGATCGACACCTGATGGTATTGGGTGCTGATGACGGTAGAGTCGGGGCCGATCATCTGGCGAGGCGACTGCGGATTGACGAACCGTTCCAGCCCGCGCTCCCGAATGGGGTTGAACGTGATGATCGGCACATGACGTTTACGCGCTTCCTGCAAGGGATGCAGCATGCGAGGGCTATTGCTGCCCACGTTTTGCCCGAAAAAAAAGATGCAGTCGGTGTGCTCGAAGTCGGCCAGCGTCACCGTGCCCACGGGCACTCCGATGCTCTCCTGGAGCCCGACGGACGTGCTTTCATGGCACATGTTCGAGCTGTCCGGCAGGTTGTTGGTGCCATACGCCCGGGCAAATAGCTGATACATGAACGACGTTTCCAGCGACGCCCGGCCGGAGGCATAAAACACGACTTCGTCAGGCTCCAGGGTTTTCAGCCCTGCGCCGATGGCGGCAAACGCGTCTTCCCAGGTGGTCGAGCGATAACGGTCCGTCTCGGGGTCATAGCGCAACGGCGCCGTGAGACGCCCATGCTGTTCCAACTCATAGTCATCCCAGTCCCTCAGTTCACTGACGGGGTGTTGATCGAAAAAACCGGGGTCGGTCCTCAGCGAGGTCAGCTCCCAGGCCGTGGCCTTGGCGCCGTTTTCACAGAACTCCAGGGCATGGGGATCGCCCGGTTTGGCCCAGGCACAACTGACGCAGGCAAAGCCCTTGGGTTTATTCTGCTGGAACAGCGCGGCGGGGGTTTTGAACAATGACTGCTCACGCCAGAGTATTCTCATCACCGAATGAGCCGAGCCCCAACCTCCAGCGGCCGAGGTATAGGGCCGGTACTGCGCAACAGGGTGGATGAGCTGCATGAGACCTCACTTTGCCGACGGTTTGGGAGCGAGCATCTGAGGTCGTTGGCGCCACTCTCGAAACACATAAGTGCGCCGGAGCTGCGCAGCGGTGAGTCTGCCAACAACCTGAGCAAGCCGTTCACAATGGTTGAGGTCGGTGAGGTGCCCGCGTTCAAGCCGTCTTGCCCGAATGACGACAAGCGGTCGAGATCATTAGAGAACGCCGGCTTTCAAAAATGAGGAAAGAGAATCGGAATGAGACAGATGCTGCCGTGTCAGGATTCAGCGCCACGGTCGTGGGACGCTGGCGCCGAACGCTCGGCGATATGGTCCGTGACCCGTCGACCCAGGTTTCCGGTTTTGGTCAGGCGCTCTACATGTCGACGCAGCAGCTCCTCTTTTTCTTGCAGCGTCAGCACCATTCTGGCGGTGGATTCAGCGGCCCGGGGAAGGTCCTTTTGAGCCAGATCCACCGAGAGTTCCATTATCCGATTGCCCAATGACCGCAGTTCCTCGGCGGTATCGGACAAGTCCTGCACAAGAGAATCCCGCCGCTTTCGCATCCACATACCAGATATCTCACCGTCAGCATTGTTGTTGAGTCGCGTCTCGCAGCACCGAAATATATACGGTTCAGTACGCAGAACGGATGCACCCGCGCGGCAAAATAAAGCATTGAACGGCTTTCGAGACAGACGGTTCAGCCATCGGAATGGCTCAGCTCGCCAGCATCAAGCGATCACGGCCCTCTTGCTTTCCTTGATACAGCATCTGGTCCGCGCGGCTGAGCGTGTCTCGAAACGTTTCGCCAGGCTGCATCGTGGCAACGGCCAGCGTTGCCGTGACATGCACCGTTGCCGCGTCACCCAGTCCCGTCTGGGCGCGAATTTGCAGCAACAAACGTTCGGCAACCTGCCGGGCTTCTTCAAATATCGTGTTGGGCATGAGCACCAGAAACTCTTCGCCGCCCCAGCGAGCGGCGATGTCGGTCACGCGAACACAGCCCGAAATCACCTCCGCCACACGTTGCAACATCAAGTCGCCCAGATCGTGGCCATGTTGGTCGTTGATCTGCTTGAAGTGATCGATGTCGATCAGCACGAGCGATGTCGAACCCTTGTCCCGGCCGCTACCCAGGTGGCGCAGTCTCTGGAGCACGCGGCGGCGGGTGTACAGGTTGGTCAGGCTGTCGCGGTGAGCGGAATAAAACAGTTTCATTTGCATGGCCATGTTGAAACGCACCGTCAGTGCAGTGGCGTGCAGTGACAGCGCCGTGGCGGTGAGTGCATTGACGATGCCGAACAGCTCTTGCGCTTTGACGCCGATCATCGCCCCGGGCACTTGGTGCCGGAAGGCAAAGCCGAGTACCGCTACGGCCAGAATCGCAATGCTCAGGCAGGCGCGCCGCACGGGAGACGACTGAAAGCTGAAGGCGATGATCGGAACGATGCAGAACATATAGAAGTGAAAGTTGCTGTCCCAGCCCAGCACCCAGGTTGCAACGGCTGCATGCACGATGATTTCGGCACTGATGAGAAAGCCAGCACATTGATACCGTTTCCGCCGTATGGCAAACAGGCAGCCGATATAGACCACAATGCTCAAGGCATTGGTGATCCACATGACGGGGATATCCACAATCAGGAACAGCCCGAGGAGCAACACATGAATGGCAAAGGCTATTTGCACGATCGGGATGATGTGCTTCCAGTACTCGGCGGTGGCGTCTCGAACGACCTGAAGACGGTCATCGGCGGAAAGGGTGTTCATCGAGGCGACTCGCAGGAAAGGCTCGGGAGTGTACTGACCGACATTCTTTAAAAAAGTGTCGGCCAGCCAATCAAGCAGTCTATGCAGTCTGTCAGATCGCGTGAGCCATTTTCAGTCGAAAAGCCGGAAACCGTGCCGGATGCATCCAGCAACGGCCAAGCCTGCGATCGCCTAGAGGAAGACGTCGGCCTCTGAAGAGCGTTTTACCGAGTGCAGCCGGGTCTATCGCTGGCTGCCCACCGTTTGATAATCGGCCTCCTCTGCAACATGCTCGCGTCGCCCAGTCTGCGAAGACGCCAGGGCAGCATCGAGCAGTTTGTGCATGCGTACCGCGTCATCGAACGTGGCGGCGGCTTGCGTGCCGTCCGCCACGTCCTGCGCGTGCACATAGTACAACTCGGCGAGTTCCAGCACCGCCGACGGCAGATCGGATGGCGGCAACCGGAAATAACGCTCCGGAATCGGCAACACCTGCAGCGGCAGGTTGTCGCCATGAGCGCCCTCGATCACATAATCATCGCCGACCGCGCCAAAGGCCGAGGTATTGGTGATCCGCAGGTCGCCCTCATGGCCGGTGATCTCCATCTGCACACCCGAACCATTGCGCTTGCCACCTTCGATGTGAACCGACACCAGGCCGCCGTCCTCCAGTTGGCCCGCCAGCACCATCTGGTCCGGCGCCGAGGTCTCGAACACCTCGTTGGTTTCCTTGATCGTCACCTTGTCGAACTGATTGACCACAAGTCCCGTGATGCTCATCGGCCAGCCAGTGGCGGTGAACAGCATGTCGAGGAAATGCCCCGCGTAGATCGCAATCACGCTGGAGAAGTTCTCCACCGGTACGGTCCAGCGCAGTGCATTCGGACGCAGTGCCTGGAAATAATTCATGCTGACGTGAATCCGCACCGAGCGGACCTTACCGACATAACCCTGCTGCAGCAGGTCCTGCAAGTAGCGGTTGTGTGGCGCGTGGCGGCGTTGCAGACCGACGATATGGCGCACACCGGCCTGTTTTGCCAGGCGCGTCAGTTCCTGCGAAGTGGCGGTATTGGTGGTCAGCGGCCATTCGCAATAGACATCTTTTTTCGCGGCGATCGCCGCGCGGACGGCTTCCTCGTGCTGAGGCGCGGTGGTCAGCACAATCACCAGGTCCACGTCCGGATGGCTGACCAGCTCATCGAGTGATCCCACCACGTGACGGATACCGAACTGCTCCGCCACCGCCTGGGCGCTTTCCTGTCGCTGGCTGTAGATCGCACTGATTTCATATTGAGGCAGCAGAGAAAGCACGCGCACATGACCGTGCAGCGCCCAATTGCCAATGCCGACCAGGCCGACGCGAATGGGAGTGGAAACGGTGTTCATGAAAGACTCCATGCATAAAAGAGGTATAGAGCCTGGAGTCTAGGGAGCGGGTCGTGAGAGAAAAACAGGTCGGAGATCCGAACATTGCGGACAAAATAGCTTAAATTGGCGCACGCTCTGATCCCTTCCCCGCCTTTGGGAGTCAACACGATGCTGGACAGCCTCAGCGGTATCACCGCCTTTGTGCAGGTCGCCGAAACCCGCAGCTTCACCGAAGCCGGGCGGCTGCTGGAAATCTCTTCGTCTGCCGTCGGCAAAAGTGTTGCGCGTATGGAAGAACGGCTGGGCGTGCGCCTGTTTCATCGCAGCACCCGCAGCGTCACCCTGACTGCTGAAGGCGAGATGTTCCTGGAGCGCTGCCGCCGGATCATTCAGGAGGCCGAGCAGGCAGAAATCGAACTGTCACAACTGGCCGAGTCGCCTCGGGGCAAACTGCGCATCAGCGTGCCGCTGCAGAACACCCTGATCTTTCCATTGCTCTCGGGCTTCATGCAGGCCTACCCGCAGATCGAGCTGGACGTCGACCTGTCCGATCGCATGGTCGACGTCATCGAGGAAGGGTTCGATGCCGTGATCCGCACCGGGCAGCCATCGGATTCAAGGCTGATGGCGCGCAAACTGGGCGAGTACAAACTCGAACTGGTCGCCTCTCCTGCCTATCTGGCACAGCACGGGCGCCCTACGCACCCCGATCAACTGCGCGACCACGCCTGCCTGCTGCACAAATTTCCCGCCAGTGGCGCGCTGGAACGCTGGCCGGTGCGCGCGCCGGATGCGGACAGCGATCCGGAACTGGGAAAGGTCATCACCTGCACCACCACGGACGCCCTCACCCATCTGGCCCTCGAAGGGCTGGGGATTGCCTGCCTGGCTGACTTTTCTACTCAGCAGGCGTTAAGCGAAGGCAAGCTTGAAAAAGTGCTGCCGGCGTTCACCGACCATCGGGGTTCGTTGTGGATGCTCTGGCCCTCCAGCCGCAATGCCACGCCAAAACTGCGCGCATTGATCGATTACTTCAAAGAGCATATCGCGGCAGTGCCGCAGCCCGCCGTCCGATCCTGACGTCACACGCGGCGATCCGAACTCACACACCCGTGTTCTCCTTTATGATGGCCGCCTCTGGTTCAGCGACTGACACGCGGCCAGTTGTCTTCCTCCACACGCAAGAGATTTTTCATGGTGACTCAAGACCTCACGTTTCTTCCCGACCCTGATGCGGACTCCATCTCCTCCGACGTCGCCACGTTCGGCGGTGTCATGGTCTCGACTCAAGTTCCGACCCGTGCCGATGGCAGCCTGGAACTTGGCGACATCACAGCGCAGAGCGAATGCACGCTGCAAGCGTTGAAAGTCGCGCTGGAGCGGGCGGGTAGTTCGATGGATCGCGTCATGCACCTCACCATCTACCTGACCGACATGGCGGACCGCGCCGCCTTCAATGAGGTGTACAAGCGCTTTTTCGCCAAGCCCTGGCCTGTTCGCGCCGCCGTCGGCGTCGCTGCGCTGGCGGTCGAAGGCATGCGCGTAGAAGTCACTGCGATGGCCGCCAAGGGCTGAGTCGCTTCGCTGAATCGGCGGCCTCGTTTACACCGTGGCCGCCATCGGGCAGTAGAAGGATGCCGGTCAGGCGTTTCGCCGCTACAATGCGCGACTTGACCGTGACGATCCGACTAAAAAAACATGTCCTTACCTAAGCACCATCTCGAATTGCTCAGCCCTGCCCGCGACACTGCCATCGCGCGCGAAGCCATCCTGCACGGCGCTGACGCCATTTATATCGGCGGCCCCAGCTTCGGCGCCCGTCACAACGCCTGCAACGAAGTGAGCGATATCGCCGAACTGGTTGAATTCGCCCATCGTTACCACGCGCGGGTGTTCACCACGATCAACACCATCCTGCACGACAACGAACTGGAACCGGCGCGCAAGCTGATCCATGAACTGTATGACGCCGGCGTCGACGCCCTGATCGTTCAAGATCTGGGTGTGATGGAGCTGGACATTCCGCCCATCGAACTGCACGCGAGCACCCAGACCGACATCCGCACCCTGGCGCGAGCGAAATTCCTCGATCAGGCCGGCTTTTCCCAACTGGTACTGGCCCGTGAGCTGAACCTTCAGGAAATCCGCGAGATCGCAGACCAGACCGATGCCGCCATCGAGTTCTTCATCCATGGCGCGCTGTGCGTCGCCTTTTCCGGGCAGTGCAACATCTCTCACGCCCAGAATGGCCGCAGCGCCAACCGTGGCGACTGTTCTCAGGCGTGCCGCTTGCCGTATACGTTGAAAGACGATGAGGGCCGCGTCGTGGCCTTCGAAAAGCATTTGTTGTCGATGAAGGACAACAACCAGAGCGCCAACATCCGCGCACTGGTCGAAGCAGGCGTGCGCTCCTTCAAGATCGAGGGTCGCTACAAGGACATGGGCTACGTGAAAAACATCACCGCCTATTACCGTCAGCGTCTGGACGATGTGCTTGAAGATCGGCGGGACCTGGCCCGCGCCTCCAGCGGCCGTACCGCGCACTTCTTCCTGCCCGACCCGGAAAAAACCTTCCACCGGGGCAGCACTGACTACTTCGTCACCGACCGCAAGATCGACATTGGCGCGTTCGACACCCCGACGTTCACCGGTTTGCCGGTGGGTATCGTGGAAAAAGTCGGCAAGCGTGACCTGCAGGTCGTGACGCATGATCCCTTGACCAATGGCGACGGCCTGAACGTGCTGATCAAGCGCGAAGTGGTGGGTTTCCGTGCCAACATCGCCGAGCCTAAAGGTGAGTTCGAAGAAGACGGCGAAAAGCGCTATCGCTATCGCGTCGAACCCAACGAAATGCCGGCCGACCTGTACAAGGTTCGCCCTAATCACCCGCTCAACCGCAACCTGGACCACAACTGGCAACAGGCCTTGCAGAAAACTTCCGCAGAGCGTCGCATTGGCCTTTCATGGCTGGCGCGTCTGCGTGAAGAACGTCTGGAAGTGACGGCCACCAGTGAAGAAGGCATCAGCGCCAGCGTCGTGTTGGACGGACCGTTTGGCGCCGCGAACAAGCCCGAACAGGCACTGGATCAGTTGCGGGACTTGCTGGGCCAGTTGGGCACCACCCAATACCACGCCACCGACGTCAAACTCGATGCGCCGCAGGCCTACTTCGTCCCGAACTCCCAGCTCAAAGCCTTGCGCCGTGAGGTCATCGAAGCGCTGACCGCCGCCCGTGTTGCAGCCCATCCTCGGGGTGGTCGTAAAGCCGAAACCAGCCCGCCGCCGGTGTACCCGGAATCGCACCTGTCGTTCCTGGCCAACGTCTACAACCAGAAAGCCCGCGATTTCTACCACCGTCATGGTGTTCAGCTGATTGACGCAGCGTTCGAGGCGCACGAAGAAACCGGCGAAGTCCCGGTGATGATCACCAAGCACTGCCTGCGCTTCTCCTTCAACCTGTGTCCGAAACAGGCCAAGGGCGTGACCGGCGTGCGCACCAAGGTCGCGCCGATGCAACTGGTACACGGTGACGAAGTGCTGACCTTGAAGTTCGACTGCAAGCCCTGCGAAATGCACGTGATCGGCAAGATCAAGGGCAATATCCTCGGCCTGCCGCAACCTGGCAGCGTGCCCGTCGTGGGACACATCAGTCCTGCCGACCTGCTCAAAACCATTCCCCGCGCGCCACATTGAGTAATGGCCGGGCGCGCCGCAATGGCGCGCCTTGCTGCGAAAACGACGGTCATCGGCGTGATCGCGACGTCGCCGTCCAGTGCCCTGCCCCCACCTTATATTCCACGTTATAAAAGGCGCCCAATGCCTTGTGGAGCCTAGTGAATGACTGTCGAATTTCGTCCGGCGCGACGTTCGGATGCGCGTGAAATCGCCCGCCTGTTTCAAATCACCTCGGAAGGCGCGTCGGATTACATCTGGAGTCAGCTGGCTGAGCCGGGGCAAGACCTGCTCGACGTCGGCGAGACGCGCTATGCCCGAGAGGGCGTGGATTTTTCCTACGAAAACTGCCTGATCGCCGAGGCGCATGGTGAAGTGGTTGGCATGATGCACAGCTACGTCATGCGTGAAGATCCCGATGCCAAGCCGCCGACCGACCCTGTGCTCGCGCCATACGCGGACATGGAGGTGCCTGACACGCTGTACATCTCCAGCCTGGCGCTGCATGAAGGTTGGCGCAATAAGGGGCTGGGGCTTCAGTTCCTGCATCGCGCTCAGTCAAGAGCCGAGGACCTGGGACTCAAAGGGCTGAGCCTGATCGATTACGCCGAGAATACGGGTGCCCGACGCTTTTACGAACGCCATGGGTTCTCGGTTATCAAGACCTGCCAGATCACACCGCACCCAATGATTCGCGTGACCGGCGAGGCGTACCTGCTGCAGCGGATTGCCTGAGGAAAGGATTGCGACAGTGCCGCCAGGCATCAGCGGCGCGCCAGTTCGTGCCGCGTGCAGCCTTCGTAGTAAACCTGCTTCACGCTCTCAGGTCGCATCCGTGAGGCGCTGTCGTAGGTTTGTTCGGTGATGCCCAATGCGCTCATGCGCATCCACTGCTGGGGAAAGTGCCGGGCCTGCATCTTGTTTCGGGCCCCGTATAACGTCAGCCCGGCCAGTTTGTATTGCTGCGCAGTGGCGGCAACCCCTGCGCCCCACGTGCATAAATCCCGCTCGTTCTTGCTTAGATCCCGCGCAAACAGGGCAGATGATGAACCCGCCGCGACACAAAACGCTAAAGCAACCCTGAGAATTTGCATGCAGATTCTTGCCTAACTGACTGACAGACGGCAAATTTTGCAGAGGTTTACAAAAAACGTGGGCCAGCAGTTTGCCTCCTTTGGCAGTCAGGCGACCAATGACACGCAGGAGGCGCCAAATCGTTGCTGGCATTTTGACAATTCAGTAACGAAAGCCAGCGCCGCCTGCTACCGTGTAGGAGTTGAGGGTGAACCTTATCGACCGATGACCGGTCGATAGTTGCACCTCTGGCCAGGTTGATCGGTAGCAGCACCGGTACGTTGATCTGGCTGGCTTTTTTTCCAGAAGGACCGTCCATGATTCCTATCCAACGCATCGCCTGGCTCAAAGCATGGGGCGCCCATGGTTTTACCGCCACAGGCGTCGTCCTCGCCTTCCTCGCGACCATCGCGCTGTTCGACAACCAGCCCAAAGCCTGTCTGCTGTGGCTGGGCATTGCCCTGATCGTCGACGGGGTGGACGGCTCGCTCGCGCGCAAGGTTAACGTGCAGTCGGTATTGCCGCATTTCGACGGATCGGTGCTGGACCTGGTGATTGACTACCTGACCTATGTGTTCATTCCGGCCTTGTTCATTTACCGCTATATCCCGCTGCCGGATTACACGCTGCTGCTGACCACTTCGATCATTCTGGTGTCGTCACTGTTCTGCTTCTGCAACACCGAGATGAAAAGCAAGGACAATTACTTTCAGGGCTTCCCTGCGGCCTGGAACGTGGTAGCGCTGTGCGTCTACATCCTTTCGCCTGCACCGTGGCTTACGTTCATTACCGTGATCTGCCTGGCGCTGCTGACAGTGACCCGGATGAAATTCCTGCACCCGTTCCGCGTACGTCGCTTCATGCCGATCAACATTGCCGTGACCAGCGTTTGGTTTCTGTGCAGCTTTCTGCTGGTGATCAACCACCCGTACAACGGTACCGTCGTGCTGAGCGTCTGGCTCGCGATGTCGGCCTATTTCCTCGGCATCTGCATCTGGCGTACGTCGCTCGAGTGGATCGACAAGGCGCGCGTCTGACGCCGTCCGAACGACCGACAACAAAAAGCAGCCCTCAGTGGCTGCTTTTTCGTTTTATGGGCGATCCACTACGTTATGTATCGGCATTGAGTGGGTCATTCGGCATCACCGGCGCCTGACCCTCCGCTTTCGCTGCCCTCGTAACCTCGGACGTCTCCTACAGGTATTGCGGTGTTCCCGCGGGGGTTCAGGGCCGCGTGTAATTCAGCGGCAACTGTGTCGTCGACTTGATCTGTTCCATGGCAAAGCTGGAACTGATGTCGGTGATGCCCGACAGCCGAATCAGCTTCTTGTAAACGGCATCGTAGCCGGCGATGTCCGGCACGACGATGCGCAGCATGTAATCCGTGTCGCCTGCCATTCGGTAGCATTCGACGACTTCGGGAAGGGTTGCGATCAGGTCGTGAAAACCGCCCAGCCACTCGGCGTTGTGTTGGTTGGTGCGCATGGCTGCGAACACGGTGACCGCGACATTGAGTTGTGCCGGATCGAGCAGCGCCACCCGACCGCGAATCATGCCCTGCTCTTCAAGTTTCTGGACGCGCCGCCAGCAGGCCGTGCTGCCCAGCCCGATGCTCTCGGCTATTTCGGCAATGGGTCGGGTGCAGTCGCTTTGCAGGATGCTCAAAATCGCCTGGTCAAATTTGTCCATGGAGTGCGCTTGCCGTTTCAAGAGGGGTTTTATGGCTCAGGCGATAAGGATAGACCTGAAGCTTCTGTCAGGTGGAATCATATTCTCTGCATGACGTGATGCGGAGAAAAATAATCTAATCCATTCCTGAAACAGCGTTCAGTAATCAATTTTTTTTCAGTTCGGCGCTAGTAGTATTTTCATCATTACGGACAGCGCGGATTTCTCCCCCATGAGCACACTTCCTTGTTACTTCGATTACGCAGCCACCACACCCGTCGATGACCGCGTCATCCAGGCGATGGTGGCGTGCCTGGGCCGTGAAGGCACCTTCGGCAACCCGGCCTCCAGCTCCCATGCCTACGGCACTCAGGCCCGCCAGGCCGTAGAGCTTGCGCGCCGTCAGGTCGGCGAACTGGTCGGCACCCCTGCCGAGTCAGTGATCTGGACCTCAGGTGCGACCGAGTCCAACAACCTGGCCATCAAAGGCATCGCCTTCGGCGCCAAAGGCTCGCGCCGTCATCTGATCACCAGCCGCATCGAACACAAGGCCGTGGTCGATACCGTGCGCCAACTCGAACAAGCCGGCTTCCCCGTGACCTGGCTAGAACCCGACAGTCAAGGCTTGATCCAGCCGGAGGCTGTGCGCCAGGCGCTGCGCGAGGACACGCTGCTGGTCTCCTTGATGCTGGTCAACAACGAGTTGGGCACAGTCACGGACATTGCGACCATCGGCCAGCTTGTCCGCGATCGAGGCGCCCTTTTCCATGTCGATGCTGCTCAGGGCGCCGGCAAGCTCGCGATTGATCTCAATACGCTGCCTGTCGACCTGATGTCATTTTCGGCGCACAAGACATACGGCCCCAAAGGCATCGGTGCGCTGTATGTTGGGGAGCGCGCACGTCCGCTGCTTGAAGCGCAAATGCACGGCGGTGGCCATGAGCAAGGCTTCCGCTCCGGCACCTTGGCGACGCACCAGATCGTTGGCATGGGCGCCGCTTTTGCGCTCGCCAGCGCCGAGATGGCGGAAGAACTGCAACGGATCAGCACACTGTCGGCTCAATTGCGTGACGGGTTGCTGGCCCTGCCCGGCGTCAGCCTCAATGGCGATCCGCACCAGCGCGTCCCGCACACCCTGAATATCTGTGTCGACAGACCGGGCTTCACGGCCATGAACCTGTCCAGCGAGTTAGCGGTGTCATCGACATCGGCGTGCAATTCGGCCAGCAGCGGCGCCTCCCACGTGTTGCTCGCCATGGGTCTGAGCCAGGCTCAGGCAGGCAGCAGCCTGCGCTTGAGCCTGGGACGCTACACGCAGGCGGCGGATGTGGAAAAAGCCATCGCGGTCATTGCCGGTCGGTTGAGCGCTCCGTCGGCGACGTTCTGGTAATCCTTCCGTCAGTAACCTCTGAAGGTTACATCGAGGAAAGTAACCTTCAGAGGTTACTTTCCTGACAACTTCAGCACGGCCAGGCCAATGGCGATGCTGACGGTGAAGCTCACCAGCGTCCCGAGCAACACGTATTCGCTGAGTGAGCGCTGCTCGGCACTTTTGATGTCGTTGAAGCGCAGAATGCTTTTGGCCGTGAGCAGGAAGCCAATGCCTTCCCATTGCTGCAGCAGGACGAAGGTCAGGATCAACACTCGCTCCAGATAGCCGATCAGCGTACCGGCTCTTTTCAGCGACCCTTCGCTGTTGACGCTGGCGAGCCACGGGGTCAGCACGGCGCCAATCAACGCCGACGCCGGCCTTAAGACCAGCGCATAAGCGAGAACGATCAGCAGGTTGTGCGTGCTGAACACGTCTTTAGTCAACTCCCCCGCCCAGCCCCAATAGCCTTCGGCACTCAGCCAGACCGCCGTGACGGCGATCACCTGCAAGGCAAATCGCAGGACGAAGGCGAACCCCGACCGCCACTTGCCCACCAGCCAGCGAACCAATCCCCAGCAGAGCGCGAAGGTTGCCCCCGCCGCCACCGCAATCAGGGCATGTCGGTCAAAGGCGTACAGCACGACGCCCACGGTGACCCCTTGGGCGAAAGCCACCAGAACGCCACGCACCCGCCCCGGGCCCGGCCTGCGCTCTTGCCATTGGGCATAGCCGTAGTCCAGGAGCATGTTGAGCAGGATCAACACCAGCAACACCAATGAGGTATCACGCATCGGGCGACTCCTTGGCTTGTAACTCACTGATCCAGTCGCGCGTACACGCCAGATAGCGATCAAGCAACCTGGCCTGACCGCGCTGCAGCGCCTTGTTGATCGCAACCCGTGACTTGCCCAGATTCTCCGCGATGGCTTGTTGATCGCCCGTGCCCAGCAGATGCGCGTAATAGGCCTGGGCTTCGACCACCGTCCATTTGTCGACCGTGGCGGCGACGAATTCGGTGACCAGTTCTGCCGCGCGTAGCAATGAGGCGTCGTGGCTGAAGACCGCCAAGGTCAGCTTCTTCATCCCATCCAGCCCCTGCCCGGACAGCACGAACGCCTCACCGTAGTGCTTGCCCGACGCCGACGGGCCGATGCCAATGGCGATGCGTGCGTCCCAGCGTTCCCCTTCCGGGCTTGCGGCGATCAATCCCGCGCGAATGGCCAACGCGCACTCGAAGCCGTGGATGGCTTGCGCGGGCACGACCTGAAAACCATCGCCCCGGTACGTGTCGGTGTTCAGTCCGTAACGGGTGCCGAGCGCCGTTAGCACGCTTTGCAACCCCTCCAGATACGCTTGGGTATCGGACACGGTTTGTGAGTGCATGAGGTCGCCAGTCAAGACAGCCTTAAGGGTCATGGGTAGGTCCTGAATCCAGTACAGAGGTGACAGTCACTATAGGGCAAATACGCGAGGTGTAACCTTAAAAGGTTACTTTGATGAATGTAACCTTTAAAGGTTACTTTTTTAGCGACGAAGCTCGCTGCTACCGATCTGTCACCTCACGCGCAAAGCATCACGCACTGACAGTTCATGGCACACCCGGTCTCTGGCACAATCGCCCATCGCTTTTTGAGACGAGCATGACCATGGACCTGAACAGCGTTCACCAACGCTTGCACACCGGCAGCAAGAAATGGAGCCAGTACCCGGAAGATGTGTTGCCGATGTGGGTGGCCGACATGGACTTTCCGGTGGCCGAGCCGATCGTTCAGGCGCTGACCGCGCGTCTGCAGCACCCGCTGTTGGGCTATTCCGTGGCGCAGGACACATTACGTCAAACGTTGGTGGCGCATCTGGCCCGCCACTACGACTGGCAGATCAAGCCTGAGGAACTGGTGTTCCTGCCCGGTGTAGAACCGGGGGTGAACATGGCGTTGAACGCGCTGGTGCCCAAGGGCAGCGGCGTGCTGGTACAAACACCCAACTACGCGCCGCTGCTGGATGCGCCGGGGCATTGGGACCTGCCGCGCATCGACCTGCCTTTCCATGCCGATGCCAATGGCGAATACCCCACCGACATCGCTGCCTTGCAGCGCGTTCTGCCTCAGGTTCGCGCACTGTTGCTGAGCAATCCTCACAATCCACTGGGCAAGGTCTTCGACGCGCAGGAGTTGCGTGCCATTGGCGAGGCCTGCGTGCAGAACGACGTACTGATCGTTTCCGATGAGATTCACGCCGACATCCTCTTCGATGGCCGTCGCCACACGCCGATCGCGTCCCTGAGCCCGGCCATCGCCGATCGCACCGTGACGCTGATGTCCGCCAGCAAGGCCTGGAACATCGCCGGCATGAAAACCGCCTTTGCCGTGATACAAAACCCCGACCTGCGCCTGCGCTTCAACGCCGGACGCCTGGGACTGGTCGACAGCGTCAACGCGCTGGGCCTGGACGCCACGCAGGCGGCTTACAGCAAAGGCGCGCCATGGCTGGCACGGGTCACTGCCTATCTTCAAGACAACCGGGACTATCTGGCGAACGCGATCAAAACCCGTTTTCCCGGCATCTCGATGAACCTGCCACAAGGCACCTACCTCGCCTGGCTGGATTGCGCGGGACTGGATATCGAAAACCCTCAGCAATTCTTCCTCAACGAAGCCAAGGTGGCGCTGAGCGCAGGCCATGAGTTTGGTGATGACTGCGGCCAGTTCGTGCGACTGAACTTCGGGTGCCCGCGCTCGATGCTGGAAGAAGCGCTGGCCCGCATGGAGCGCAGCTTGCATCGATCCTGAGCGCAGGCTGCAAGGCTGCACTCATCACGGTCAGAAGTATTTCAGCCACTGGATATCACGCCGCCGGGCTTTGAGTTCGGCGAACCAGCGCACCGCAGGGAAGAGCACCACGCTCAGCACGGCGGCACAGGCCCAGACGGCAGCCATTGAATCGAAGCCATAGTAAATGCCGTGGGATGCGCCCCAGATGGCCATCGCGAGCACGTACAGCCCCTTGAGTACATACAAGTGCAACAGGTAGAAGAACATCGGTGCCGCACCTAAAACCGCCAGCGGCTTCAACCATCGCTGGCCGTGGCTGCGCTCCATCCAGGCGATCAACAGCAGCCCCACGCCAAGCGTCAGGCTGATGAACAACAGGGACGGCGGGTATTTGGTGATGTTGAAGATGCTCATCACGGTCAGCGTCGTGGTTTCGCCCATCACCCAGTTGCGTTCGCCGTAGCCGTTGAGGCTGCGTAACAGCAGAAACAGCGCAAGAACACCGAACCCCCACGCCATCAGATTCAGCTCACGCTTGTCCCGGTCAGTGCCGCTGGCGAACCAGGGGCCGGCCGCGTAACCCACCGCGATCACGCCGATCCACGGCAGCACCGGATAGGACGTGCGCAAACGCAAACCGTCGAAGAGCTCCAACCAGCCGCGGTCATGCAGAATTGCCCATGGAATGTGCATGAAGGTGCCGGCTGCGAAATGCACGTCGTCCAGCAGGTTATGGCCCGCGATGATGACGAGCCCTGCGGCCGCCAGCCATCCACGGGGCAAGGCCACCAAGGCTGCAAGCGCCAGCATGCTCAGGCCGATGGCCCAGATGACCTGGAGATAGATCACTGTCGGCGGAAACTGAAAGGTCCACGCAAAATTGACCAAGGTCAGTTCCAGGGCAATCAGCACCAACCCGCGCTTGAACAGAAACCGGGCGACCTCACCTTTGCCCGCGTGGCGTTCACCGTACAGGTACGCGGAGAGACCGGTAAGGAACACAAACAACGGCGCACAGAAATGCGCCAGGGTGCGACTGAGGAAAAGATCCAGTCCCGTGGTGCTGACGTCCATGGGGTCCGACACCTGACGATGCAGGAAGAACGTTTCGCGCACGTGGTCGAGCAACATGAACAGCATGATCAGGCCACGCACTGCATCGATCGATTGCAAACGGGCTGTCTTGGCGAGCGCGACAGGCGCACAGACGGGCCCCGTGGCGGCCGTTGTGGAAGGTACATCTCGGCTCACGCCGGGGAGAACGTCACTCATGCCCATCGTCCCTCGCCCGCCGTCCGGAACCTTAACGCCGGGCCGTTGACGACCGACGCCACCGCATCATGGGGGTGCAGGCTTTCCAGGTGCCTGACCGAAACGCTGCTCACAGGAAAATGCAGTAACAGCGATTGCTGAATCGTGCGCGCGGCGTCCTCGACATACATGAGATGCTGTCCGTTCAACCGAGCAAAGGCTTGTTCGTCCGCGCGCTTCACGGCTGTCTGCACGGGGGTGCCGAGGGCGGCCTCCACCCCGTCGATAAGACCGAGCAGTCCCATCCTTTCAGCCTCCTCATCGACACGCACGTGAACCGTGGCCACGCTGCGCTGACTGTGAGGCGTCGCAAGAGAGCCGTGTTGACGTAACCACGCCGCCACCTCGGCACTGTCGACGACGCCGGTCGCGAAGCGCGCACTGAACGCCTGCTCAAGCAATTGACGGGACAAGGCTGCAGAACAAGGACAGGTTGACGAATACGTGACCTCGGCGCAGACATCCAGCACCACATGGCCTTGCTGCCAGTGCGCATCAATGATCACAGGGTAAGACTTCCAGCCGCTGAGACCTGCTGTCACCAGCGCCGGCCGCTTGCACAGCAAGTCAAATGAAAGGCGCAGCTTTGCGCGCGTGGAGTGACAATCGGCATGGCTGGCGACCATCAACTCCAGCAGAGCAGACAGGCTCGCAGGGCTGACCGCGTGATGCTCCGCGAAACGGTCCAGAAGGGTGTACAGCCGGGACATGTGAATGCCCTTGATCTGCGGCGCCGGCAGGTTCACCTGCAGATCGGCTCGCGCATGAACAGGGGCATCAATGCCGGGTTCATCAAGAATCAGGGGAATGTCGATGCCCTGCATGCCGACCCAGTCGAGTGGCAGCAGCGCTTGGGATACTTCAGAGCAAGCAACGTCGGGAAGTGGACTGTTCATACGAAGACGGATTCTCGGAACACAGAAGTCATTCGAGCGCCAGGCGCTCGTCACAGAGAGTTATAACATAACATCTCATGTGAATAATCTGGCAACGAAAATCCGTGAGTGGAGCAATCGAGCGAGGCCGTCAACGCTGCCCCGCCCTGTTTTCACGCCTCAGTAACCCAGCGACAGACCGGTGTTGCGGCGTGGGTCATTGGCGCCGTAGAAACGGTTGTTGCCGACAGGTTTGCCACCCAGCGAGGGTGCGCCGACCAGAATCGCCGCCAGATGGTTCGCATCCTGAGGCTCGGCGAACTTATGTCCCCAGCTTTCGAGGATCTTCTGGGTGTCGGGACTTACGGCGAATCGCTCCAGGTTGGTGGTTTCCGGCATCCATTGCTGGTGGAAACGCGGCGCATCAACCGCTTCCTGAATGTTCATGCCGTAATCGATGACATTGAGCATGGTCAGCAGCGTGGCGGTGATGATCCGGCTGCCGCCCGGCGTACCGACCACCATGACGGCCTTGCCGTCCTTGGTGACGATGGTCGGGCTCATGGACGACAGTGGCGTCTTGCCCGGGGCGATGGCGTTGGCTTCACCCTGGACCAGGCCATACATGTTCGGTACGCCGACCTTGGAGGTAAAGTCGTCCATCTCATCGTTGAGAATCACGCCGGTCTTGCTCGCCATCACGCCCGCGCCGAACCAGTCGTTGAGGGTGTACGTGACAGACACCGCATTGCCCCACTTGTCGACGATGGAGTAGTGAGTGGTGTTATTGCCTTCATGGGGCGCGACACCCGGTTTGATGTCCTGAGATACGCCGGCTTTCTGTGGCTCGATGGCGGCACGCAGTTTCGCCGCATAGTCACGGTCAAGCAGGTGGTTGATCGGGTTCTTCACGAAGTCCGGATCGCCGAGGTAGCTGTTTCGGTCAACGTACGCGTGGCGCATCGCCTCGATCTGGTAATGCATCCCTTGAGCGGAGTGATAACCCAGCTCTTTCATCGGGTAGCCTTCGAGGATGTTCATGATCTCGCAGATCACCACGCCGCCGGAGCTTGGAGGCGGTGCCGAGACCACGTGGTAGCCACGGTAGTCGCACTCGACAGGCGCCAGTTCGCGGGTCTTGTATTTATCCAGGTCCGCCTGGACGATGATGCCCTTGCCTGCCTGGCTCGAGTCGACGATGGCTTTGGCCACCCAGCCCTTGTAAAAACCGTCGGTGCCCTTCGCCGAGATTTCCTTGAGGGTTTTCGCCAGGTCTTTTTGCACCAGCTTATCGCCGACCTGCATCGGCTGGCCCTTGTTCAGGAAGATCGTGCCCAGGTCCTTGGCGTCTGCCTTGAATTCGTCGGTCGCGGTGTGCAGGAGGTCAACGTCACCCTGCTCCAGCGCAAAGCCGTTCTCGGCCAGCTTGATCGCGGGGGCCATGACTTCGGCACGCTTCTTCGTGCCGTATTTGCTCAACGCCATCTCCATGCCGGACACGGTTCCAGGCACGCCCACGGCCAGATGCCCTTTGGAGCTCAGGTCGGGAACGACGTTGCCGTCCTTGTCCAGGTACATGTTGGCGGTGGCGGCCTGCGGTGCTTTTTCACGGAAATCCAGAAACGTCTTACGGCCATCGGCGAGCTGAATGGTCATGAAACCACCACCGCCCAAGTTGCCCGCTGCCGGGTAAACCACCGCCAGCGCATAGCCCACGGCAACGGCGGCATCGACAGCGTTGCCACCGGACTTGAGCACGTCAACGCCGACGTGGGTTGCGAGATGTTGCGCGGTGACCACCATGCCGTTTTCGGCGGCGACCGGGGCAACGGAAGCCGCGTAGGTGGAGGAAAACGCGAGGGTGAATGCCGTCGCAAGCAGCGACTTGGCCAAGGGTTCGTACTTCATGTGTCGACTCTCTTTATTCTTTTGAATGTGGAACAGCATTGAACGGGTCGAGTCGCGATGGGTATGCACCTCTCGCGATCCGCCCGGCATCCTTGCGACTGCAGATGCACATTTTTTTGAGCGTTATTCGTTGACCACTACAACCTGTAAAGCCGCACCAAAGTAGCGCGTACCGCACAACTAACCTAGTACTCATGACAGGATATTTCACGGAACCGTCGCGGTTTTACTGGCACGTTCGTTCAATGAAATGTGCGTCAGGTGCTGCACGACAAGCGCGTATACGCGTAACCTAGGGCCTGCGTCCGGTCGCATGAGAGTCATCACGACCACCCCGGACGCCACGACAAAGGACGTCATCGACTTGCTGAGAAGGCCTGCCCTGGTGAATAAAATCCGACCGACCGAGCCATGTGACTGATGGCCAGAACCTTCCGTTCGCTGGCCGTCTACAACTTCCGCGTCTGGTCCCTGGGCGGGATCGTGTCCAACATCGGCACCTGGATGCAACGCACTGCGCAGGACTGGCTGGTGCTCACCCAACTCACCGAACAGAACGCCACCGCGCTGGGCATTGTCATGGCCTTGCAGTTCGGGCCCATGTTGCTGCTCCTGCCCTTCAGCGGGTATGCGGCCGATCACTTCGACCGGCGTAAACTGCTCATCGGCACGCAACTGGCGTTTGCCGCCTCTGCGTTGGGGCTCGGGCTGCTGACGGTCACCGGGCATGTACAGCTGTGGCATGTGTACTTCTTTGCGGCGATGTCAGGGTGCGTTGCGGCTATCGATGCGCCGGCGCGGCAGACCTTTGTGTCCGATCTGGTGGATGAGTCCTACCTGAGCAACGCCGTGGCATTGAATTCGCTGTCGTTCAACGTGGCGCGCATGGTCGGCCCGGCGGTGTCCGGACTGTTGATCCCTTGGGTGGGCAACGGCTGGGTGTTTCTGCTGAACGTGCTGACATTTGCCGCGATGATCATCTCGCTGTGCTGCCTGCGGAAAAACCAGATGCATGTCCGCGAGCGGCCTCCCCGTGTTCGCGGCCAACTGGCTGAAGGTTTCCGTTACGTCTGGGCGCGTCCTGACCTCAAAGCCATCCTGCTGATGCTGTTTCTCATGGGCACTTTCGGCCTGAACTTCCCCATCTACATCTCGACCATGGCGGTCACGGTGTTCGACGCGGACGCCAGCCACTACGGCCTGCTGACGTCGCTGATGGCAGTGGGATCGGTGACCGGTGCCCTGCTCTCGGCGCGACGCGCCCGTCCGGGTCCCATGTTGCTGTTCTGGGCCTGCGCGCTGTTCGGCGGATGCTTTGTGATGGCGGCCCTGATGTCGAACTTCTGGCTGTTCGGCGGCCTGCTGTTTGTACTGGGGATTTCGGCGCAGACCTTCACCACGTCGGCCAACAGCATGGTGCAGCTGTCGACCGATCCGTTGATGCGAGGTCGGGTGATGGCCATTTTGCTAGCGACGACACTGGGCGGCACGCCCGTCGGCGCCCCGATCGTGGGCTGGGTCGCCGACCTGTTCGGCCCGCGATGGGCCATGGGCATTGGCGCTGCCTCGGGGCTGTGGGCAGCGCTGGTCTGGTTCCGCTATCAGCGCGCGGTCAGAACGCCGCTGGCCACCTGAGCCAGAGAAGGTTTCGACGGCTGCCGCGTGCCGCCGACCACACCTGGCCGGTGGAGGCGATTAAAACCAGCGGTCGTTACGCTTGCGACCCCGGGTCAGCGCAGGAAGAATCAGGCCGAGCAACAGCCCTGCCCCCGCGATGCTGCCGCCATACACCATGTAGCGCATGAGCACCTGGTTATTCTCGTCACCGAGTTTCGCCTGGGTGGAGCGCAGTTCCGATTGGGCGTCGGTCAGTTGGGCGTTGAGGTCTTTGGTGCGGGCCTCCAGTTCATCCACCAGTTTCTTGCGCGAATCGAGCGTCTCCTGCATGCCCTGGACTTTGGTTTTCCAGTCGTCGTCGATGGTTTTCAACTGGGCACTGAGGTCGGCCACTTGCTGGGTCAGTTGCGGCAGGCGTTCGGCCTGGCCGGGGACTTCCTGCAGATCCGCCGAGGGGATCCAAACTGTGTCGCCGGAGTTGCCGCGCACCTGGCTGTAATCGCCCTGGGTGGTGAGCAGTTCGACTTTCTGACCCGATTTCAGGGTGCCGACGATGCGATAGCCATCGGTCGGACCGCTACGGACGTAGGTGCTCAAGGTGTCGTTGACCCAGCGGTCCTTGCCTTCGGCTTGCGCTTGGGCGACTACACCAACCGTCAGCAGGGTTCCCAGCAAGCCGGCGCTGAGCAAACGGCGTCGGGCGCCCGGCAGATGGGAGGATGAAAGAGAAACAGAAACGGGACGAGATAGAGACATGGGTGATCTTCGACAAAAATAAAAAGAAAGGCCGGATGGTCGGGCCGCATGCAATGGACAAAAGCCTGATCGGCAGCGAAGAGCAAGGCGCTGCAAACGCTGGAGAAGGCAACGACGCGCGAGGAAAATCCACAAAACACCGGGGCCTCGTGACCCGGCGCACCGCGCGCGCAGTGGTCAACAGACCGTTCAAACAGTGTCAGGTTCACTACAGGGAGGTGACGTTCGTCCGGGAAATGCCGTGGCGGAGCTGACAACGGTAAGTCAGTGGGAGCGAGGTTGCTCGGGAACGCAGCGTCTCAGCCACCGAAAATGGAGACTGTCCCGGCGCATTCGCGAGCAAGCTCGCTCCCACAGGATGGACTGTCCCAACAGCTGAAGACCCTTTCAATTTGGCGTGTCCAGAATTAGGCGCTGTCAGGCAACAGGTTGAAGCGGAAGAAAAATGGCGGAAGGCAGCGGGAGTCGAACCTGCCCGGGAACGGCTGCCGTCCCCAACCGGGTTTGAAGCCCGGCCGCGCCACCGGGCGCGATTGCCTTCCATGATCGAACTGACCGGCTCGAAACGTTTCAACCCTGAGCGTCAGCCCTGGACGCCTGCGCCAGTGCATTGTCCGCACGCACTTGACGCTGATCGCCGATACGTCGGGTGAAACCGATACGGTCGAAATACTCGAGAATCTGGATACTGCGCTTGCGGCCGATGCCCAGCCTGTCGCGAAACGCTGCCGCCTGGATCACCGGGTCAGCTGCAGACAGTTGCAACAGCATAGCCACCATTTCCCGAATTGTGGACTCCAGATAAAACAGATCACGCACCACCTGATGCACTTGCCCGATGCGCGCCAGCTTGCGCAGCAGCAGACGCGTTTCAGCTTCGGTGTGTCCAGTCACCGTTGCGAAGTCGCGCACCCAGGGCGGGTCGAAGCGCGCCTGCTGCATCAGGGGTGACAGTCGCAGCCAGAACTGCTCGTCTTCGTCACTGAGCTTCACCTGATGATCCGGCAAGTGCAGCCACGGTCCGCTGCTGGCGATCGTGCCTGCGGCCAGCAACCCGTCGATCAGGGCAATGAATGCCGGACGCTCCAGTGGCATCGCTGCGAAACGCCGTAACCGGTCGCGGTCAGGCCCGAGCTGGTCGGGTTCCTGCTCATGAAACCGTGCCAGATGCTCAAGCAATGCGCGCTGCAGGGCCTGCCATCGTGCCTCGCTGAACAGCAGTTGGCCCTGACGGGTGAGAACGACCCGGGTATCGGACGGTAATTGCCAGGTCGCGCGCAGGCGATTGAACTGCCGCTCCAGGCGCTGCGGATCAAGGCCGGTTTCGCTGTATGCGATCAACGCTGGCAGTGCCGACTCCAGATCCGCCGCGCCGGCAAGAATGTTCAGCGTCGCCAGCCGTTCGGCGCTGCGCCGCTGACGTGATGGGGCGAACGGGTCCAGTACCCTTGCGCCACCCACGGTTCGTTGCGCGCTTTGGTCACGCACTACCAGACGATCCCCGTGAACCGCGTGCACCGGCGCATTGAGCAGCAGTTGCGCGAACATGCGCCCGCCGGGGGCGACGCTGCTCCCTTCAAGCAAGGCAACGCGAGCGGTGACGTCCTGCGTGCCAATGTGGACGTGGACCGGGCTGAAATGCTCGAACGCACGGGTCTCGCTGCTCAGCAATTGCAAGTCGATGTCGATCCGCTGGGTCGGCGCGAACAACCATTCGGCAAGCAGCCAGTCGCCGCGATGAATGTGTTCCAGGGCAAGCTTTACAGCGTTCAGGTTCAGTGCCACGCGCTGCCCGATGCGGGCCTGTGAGGCGGTCTGGTTTTGTGCGTGCAGGCCACGGACACGTACGCTCTTGCCCGACTGCCCGAGCAGCAACGTGTCGCCCACGTTCACTTCTCCGGCGAGCGCAGTCCCGGTCACGACAATACCGGCACCGGACACACTGAACGCCCGGTCGATGTCCAGGCGAAAGCCGCCGCGGTCGCTGCGTTCCCGCACGTCGTTCTGAGCACGGAGCAAGGCCTGGCGCAAGGCGTCGATGCCTTCGCCCGTGAGGCTGGAAACTTCAAACTGCAGCGCATCGGCATACGGACCCGGCGCCAGCAGATCACGAACCTGCTTATGGACCTGCTGCACACGGGCCGACTCGACCCGGTCACACTTGCTGATCACGACCCGCAGCTCAGGAATTCCGAGCAATTCGACAATGGCCAGGTGCTCGCGGGTTTGTGGCATGACCCCGTCGTCCGCCGCGACCACCAGCAGCACCAAGTCGATACCCTGAGCGCCGGCGAGCATGTTGTGAATGAAGCGCTCGTGGCCAGGCACGTCAATGAAACCGGTCAGTGGCACGTCGGCCGCCAGCGGCGCGTACAGGTAACCCAGGTCGATGGTAATGCCGCGCTCGCGCTCTTCGCGTCGCCGGTCGCCCGCCTGCCCGGTCAGCGCTTCCAGCAAGGCCGTTTTGCCATGATCGATGTGTCCAGCGGTCCCGACGATCACCCTGCCTCGCCCTCCCAGCGCAACTGGTTCAACTGGCCTGTCCAGCCCGCTTCGTCGTCCAGTTGTCGCAGATCGAGCCAGAGCGCGTCATCGTCGATGCGCCCCAGCACCGGGATCGGCAGGTTACGCAGCCCGGCCTCAAGGGCGTGAAGCTGACGGCCGCGAAGCTTTTTCGAGACGATCGGTCGTAAACACAACGACGCGCTGGGCAGCCGCGCCACCGGCTGGCTGCCGCTGCCGATCATGCCCAAGCTCGGCTGCACGGCCACAGCCCAGCCTTCGCCCAGCGTCCTGGCCAACAGCGGCCGCAAGCGTTCGGCCTGAGCGAGAATGTCAGCTTGCGGACGCGTCAACAGGCGCAGGCTCGGCAAACGCGCGGCCAGGCGGTCCGGATCACGATAAAGACTGAGCACCGCTTCCAGCGCGGCCAGGGTCAGCTTGTCCACACGCAGTGCGCGTTTGAGCGGGTTCTTTTTGATTTTCGCGATCAGCGCTTTGCTGCCGACAATCAAGCCGGCCTGCGGGCCACCGAGCAATTTATCGCCACTGAAGGTCACGATGTCGGCGCCTTCTGCCAAGGTCTGGCGCACCGTCGGTTCGGCCGGCAACCCCCAGCGCGTGAGGTCCAGCAAGCTGCCACTGCCCAGGTCTTCCAGCAGCGGCAGTTGGTGCTCATGGGCGATGCGCGCCAATGCTTGCGTCGGCACACTCGCGGTGAAACCCTGAATGCTGTAGTTACTCGTGTGAACACGCATCAGCAGACCGGTGCGCGGATTGATCGCGGCCTCGTAATCCTTGGCGTGGGTGCGGTTGGTGGTGCCGATCTCATGCAGCTTCACGCCGGCGCGGGCCATGATGTCGGGAATGCGAAACGCACCGCCAATCTCGATCAGCTCGCCGCGAGAAATGATGCCTTCCTTGCGCGCGCCCAGGCTGTTAAGCGCGAGCAATACCGCAGCCGCATTGTTGTTGACGACGGTCACGGCTTCGGCGCCGGTCAGTTCACGGATCAAACCCTCGATCAGGTCATCGCGGTCGCCGCGTTTGCCGCTGCTGAGGTCAAATTCCAGATTCAGCGGGTAACGCGCTGCGGTCTGGATCGCCTCGATGGCTTCTTCGGGTAACAGCGCCCGGCCCAGGTTGGTGTGCAGCACCGTGCCCGTCAGGTTGAACACCCGGCGCACCTTGCTCCGATGCTGGATCGCCAGCCGCTCCGATGCACGGCCCGCCAACACCTCACAGCTGAGCTCCGCTGCACTCGCGTTCCCCGTCACGGCCGACTCACGCACGTCATCGAGCAACTGGCGCAAGGTGGCCAGCACCGCATCGCGGCCATAGCGGTCGATCAGGGGATGGCAGGCGGGATGACGCAACAGGCTGTCGACAGAGGGTAAACGCGGCGGGATCGAGGCAAGGTTTGCGGGCATTCATGTACTCCGATAGCGAAAAAAACAGGTCGGGCTACCCAGTTGCCACACAGCACCTGTGGGAGTGAGATTGCTCACGACGAGGCCGGTATGCCCAAACATGAACAGGAATGAGCGACGCCTTCGCCAGCAAGCCGGCTCCTAGGGCCTTTGGCCAGACGCAGATTGCATCGTGTTGCGGAATCTGAGTGTAGACGCCCTTTTCACTCGCCCCCAGGCGCCAGCATCAGGTTCGGTGCCAGCCGCTGGATGCCTTCCAGGTCCAGGCGCATGTCCAGCATCAAACTCGCCAGGTCCGCTGACAGCGCCTCGGCTTCGGCGTCACACTCCAGATAGATCTGCTTGAGGTAGGTGTTGCACCCCGGACAAACCTCGGCCCGCAGCGGTGCCTTGTCCACTGCGATGCGATCATCGTCCAGGCTGACGTATTTCAAGCCTTTGCTCTGTTCGCAATACACACATTTGACCCGCACCACATGCCATTCACAGGCACACAGCGAACAGACGAGGTAGCGCAGGCCGTTGTATTTGCCGCGATGACGAATGACACCCGCCATCGCGGGTGAACCACAGGCCGGGCACTGGCCCAGGCTGTCGCAGGGCTTGAGGTCGGTAAAGGAGAGCGTCAACAACCAATGGCTCCACGCCGTCTGCAGGGCAGCGCCCAAAAACGGCACCACAGCCGCAGGCAGACCCGCGTACTGACCGCTGAGCAGTGAAATCGCCCACGCTTTGCGCTGTCCTTCGTCTGCAGCGAGTAACTGGGCAACGGCCTGCTGGACGTGATCGTGTGCGAACGGCTGAAAGCGTTCGAGGAGTGCCTCCAGATACCGCTGCCAGTGCGCCTCACGAACCAGGCTGTCGGCCGCAAGCGGCGGCAGGCCGTGCTGACGGCACACATCAAGGCGACTGCTGTCCGGAACCCAGTCGCTGGGCGGCTGATCGAGCAGATCCTGTTGGACCCGACACAGCGCCGCGATCAGACGCAGGTAGTCGGCCAGCGGATGATCTTCGGCGAGTTGCTCCAGGCGTGCGGCTCGCAGCGCAAACAGGTTGGCAGGTGGCAGGTACAGGAACGGCAGGGAGTAAGCCCCCGCCTGCGCCTGGATTTCTTCGGGTTCGAGGGTCTGACTCAATGCGTCATCCTTTCTTGGTTACACGAGGCTGCGCCTGAACAGGCGGGCCCTCTTCATCGACGATCTTGCGATACCACAACGCGTGGTGTTTCTTCGCCCAACGGCGGCTGACCCAGCCATGCAACATGGCGCCCACCGAGCCCTTGATCCAGATACCGGCATAGATATGGACGATGATGCTGGTGATCAGCACGAAGCCGGCCAACGCGTGCAACAACGCGCCGAGACGAATCACGGTGATGCCGAAGTACTCGCTGAAGTAGGCCCGCCAGATCACCAGACCACTGAACAGCAACGCCAGCATGCACAACAGCAACGTCCAGAACAGCAGCTTCTGACCGGGGTTGTACTTGCCAATCGGCGGCACGCCCTCCTCCGAGTTGACCATCACCCGATCGATCCGCTTGAGCCACAAACGGTCATTGGGGATGAACAGGTTGGCGCGCCAGAAACGGATCACCAGCCCGCAGAAGAACACAAACATCGCCACGCCCATGAATGGGTGCAGGATGCGCGTCCACGGGCCTCCGCCGAACAGGTTGGTCAACCAGAACATCGCCGGATGAAACAAGGCCAGGCCCGATAAACCCGCCATGAAGAACAGAATCGCCACCAGCCAGTGGTTGGTCCGCTCGTTGGAGTTGTAGCGCAGGATGGTCTTGCCGGGTTCACGGTTTTCGCTCATGGCCGTTGCTCCCCTTCAGGTCCCGGTTTATTTGGGTCGTAGACATGCACGGCGGGATCGACCTCGTGCACGCTCGGGTCTTTCGCAGGCTCGTGCTCGTCTTCTTCGCGCTGCGGCCCGATTCGTACGTAATGGAAGAAGCCCGCCAGCACCGCGACGCCCATGGCCAGCAGCCCCAGTGGTTTGCTGACGCCTTTCCACAGCCCCACCAGCGGGCTGATTTCCGGGTCCTTCGGCAATCCGGCGTACAGCTTGGGATCGTCAGCGTGGTGCAGTACGTACATCACATGGGTGCCGCCGACCCCGGCAGGGTCATACAAACCGGCGTTTTCAAAACCGCGGGACTTCAGATCGACCACCCGCTCGGCGGCATGCACCTTCATATCTTCCTTGGTGCCGAAGACGATGGCGCCGGTCGGACAGGTTTTCACGCACGCCGGTTCAAGCCCCACGGAGACGCGGTCCGAGCACAGCGTACATTTGTACGCCTTGTGGTCTTTCTGCGAGATCCGCGGAATGTCGAACGGGCAACCGGTGATGCAGTAACCGCAACCGATGCAGTGGTCCTGGTTGAAATCGACGATGCCGTTGGCGTGTTTGATGATCGCGCCAGGGCTCGGACACGCCTTCAGGCAGCCCGGGTCGGCACAGTGCATGCAGCCGTCCTTGCGGATCAGCCACTCCAGGTTGTTGTCGGCGGTTTCGTGCTCGGTGAAGCGCATCAGGGTCCAGGTTTCTGCGCTCAGGTCCTGCGGGTTGTCGTAGGTGCCGTGGTTATGGCCCACCTCGTCGCGCAGCTCGTTCCATTCCGAGCACGCGACCTGGCAAGCCTTGCAGCCAATGCATTTGGTGGTGTCGATCAGCTTGGCGACTTCTTCCAGTTGCCTGACCGACGAGGGCACCGTGGTGGTGGCTGAACGTGCAGTGATGTCTTGAATGGCCATCAGATTTTCTCCACGTTCACCAGGAACGACTTGGATTCCGGGGTTTGCGAGTTACCGTCACCCAGAAACGGCACCAACGTATTGGCCAGGTATCCGTTGCGGGTGGTGCCAGTGAACCCCCAATGGATCGGGATACCGATCTGATGCACCACCTGATTGTTGACCTGCAACGGCCGGATGCGCTTGGTCACCACCGCGACGGCTTCGATGAACCCGCGCTTGCTGCTCACCCTCACCCGGTCCCCCGCGACAATGCCTTTTTCCTTCGCCAGCGCTTCACCGATCTCGACAAATTGCTCAGGCTGCGCAATCGCGTTGAGACGGCAATGCTTGCTCCAGTAGTGGAAATGCTCGGTCAACCGGTAACTGGTGCCCGCGTACGGGAAGTCCTTGGCCACGCCCAACGAGTCCCACACTGAATCGAAGATGCGTCCGGCGGGATTGCTGGTCGCCTGTTTATTGTTCGGGTGCAGCGGGTTGATACCGATCGGGGTTTCGAAAGGTTCGTAGTGTTCCGGGAATGGCCCCTCGTTCATCTTGTCGACGGCGAAGAAACGCGCCACGCCTTCAGGGTTCATGATGAACGGGTTCATCCCGGCTTCCGGCGCAGAGGTCACGACGAAGTCCGGCACATCAGTGCCCGTCCAGGCTTTGCCATTCCACCAGATCAGCCGCTTCTTCTGATCCCAGGGTTTGCCCTGGGTGTCTGCAGAGGCGCGGTTGTACAGAATCCGCCGGTTGCTCGGCCAGGCCCACGCCCAGCCTTGATGCTGGTGCATGTCATAAGGGTCGCTGTTGTCCCGGCGTGCCATCTGGTTGCCGGCTTCGGTCCAGCTGCCGCAGAAAATCCAGCACCCCGACGCCGTACTGCCGTCGTCCTTGAGCTGGGAAAACCCGGTCAGCTGCGCGCCACCCTTGATCGCAGCACCCGAGAAGTCCGTGAAGTCCATGGTGGCCGCGCCGTTGATCTCCTTGGCGATCTCTTCGGGCGACGGCTCCTCAGGCACTTTGTAAGGCCAGTTCAGTTTCAACAGGGGTTCGGCATACGCACCGCCCTGTTCCTGATAGCGCTTGCGCAGGCGCAGGAACAGTTCGCTCATGATGCGGACGTCGGTGATCGCCTCGCCGGGGCCCTCTGCACCTTTGAAGTGCCACTGCAGCCAGCGGCTGCTGTTGACCAGCGAGCCGTCTTCCTCCGCAAAACACGTCGTGGGCAGACGAATGACTTCGGTCTGAATGGCATCGGTCTGTACATCGTTGTACGGGCCGACCTTCTGCCAGAACTCGGAGGTTTCAGTCGCCAGCGGGTCCATGATCACCAGCCATTTGAGCTTGGCGAGCGCTTTCATCACCCGGTTCTTGTCCGGCAACGCCGCGATGGGGTTGAACCCCTGGCAGACATAACCGTTAACCTGCCCCTTGCCCATCATGTCGAACATTTTCAGGATGTCGTAGTTGGGAATATCGAGCTTCGGCAGCCAGTCATAACCCCATTTGTTCTCGGCCGTGGCATTGGCGCCATACCAGGACTTCATCAGGCTGACGTGGAATTTGCTGTAGTTCTGCCAGTAGGACAGCTGCCCTGGACGCAACGGTTTCTGCGTGCGCTTGGTGATGTAGGCGTCGTAGTCCTGCTCAGCATCGGAAGGCAGGGTCAGGTAACCGGGCAGCGCGTTGGACAGCAATCCAAGGTCGGTAAGGCCCTGAATATTGGAGTGGCCGCGCAAGGCGTTCACGCCCCCGCCCGGCATGCCGACGTTGCCCAGCAGCAGTTGCACCATCGCCGCGCTGCGGATGATCTGCGAACCGATGGAGTGCTGCGTCCAGCCCAGCGCGTAGAGAATCGTCATGGTCTTGCCCGGTGTCGAGCAGGTGGCGATTTCTTCCCAGATCTTCATCATCCGGTCCTGTGGCATGCCACAGGTCAGGCTGGCGATTTCCGGGGTGTAACGGCTGTAATGCTGCTTCATCAGTTGATAGACGCACTGCGGGTCCTGCAGGGTCGGGTCGACTTTGACGAACCCGTCCTCGCCCAGCTCGTAGCCCCAACCCGACTTGTCGGTGTAGAGGCGCTTGGTCGCGTCGTATCCACTGAAGATCCCGTCTTCAAAGCCATAGCCGGCTTTGACGATGAAGGACACGTCGGTGTAATTGCGCACGTATTCGTGCTGGATCTTGTCCTGAGTCAGCAGGTAGTTGATCAACCCGCCCATGAACGCGATGTCGCTGCCGGTGCGGATCGGCGCGTAATAGTCGGCCACGGAGGCCGTGCGCGTGAAACGTGGGTCGACCACGATCAAGCGTGCCTTGTTGTGCGCCTTGGCTTCGGTCACCCATTTGAATCCGCAGGGGTGTGCTTCTGCTGCGTTGCCGCCCATCACCAGGATCAGATTCGCGTTGGCGATATCGGTCCAGGTATTGGTCATGGCTCCACGGCCGTACGTCGGGGCAAGACTTGCCACCGTCGGGCCATGTCAGACACGTGCCTGGTTATCGAACCCCAGCATACCGGTTGCGCGAATGACCTTGTGCGTCATGTAACCGGCCTCGTTGGACGCCGCGGACGCTGCGAGGAAGCCCGTGGTCAGCCACCGGTTGACGGTCTGGCCCTTGTCGTTCTTCTCGATGAAGTTCGCATCGCGGTCGGCCTTCATCAGGTCAGCCACACGGTCCAGCGCTTCATCCCAGGAGATTCGGGTCCATTCGTTGCTCCCGGGCTTGCGCACCTGAGGGTATTTGAGACGACCGGGACTGTGAATGAAGTCAAGAAGGCCCGCGCCTTTCGGGCACAGGGTGCCACGGTTGACCGGGTGATCGGCATCGCCTTCGATGTGAATGATGTTCTGCGCGACGTTCTTCGCGGCATCGCCCTGGCTGTACATGATCAGGCCGCAGCCGACCGAGCAATACGGGCAGGTGTTGCGGGTTTCATGGGTGTGGGCGAGTTTGAAATGGCGTATCTGCTCGGCGAACGCCGGCGTTGGGGCCATGCCCAACGCCGCCAGGCTCGAGCCTCCAAGGCCGACAGCGGCGACCTTGAAGAACTGCCGACGGTTGAGGTCCATCGTGCACTCCTGATCAGGTGGAAGTCCCGATACGTAGTCGGGCCTTTTCAATCACGGGTCTTGAACACGCGTCGGCGAGAAACCCGACATCAAAAACTTTAGCCCAGAATGCCAGCATCGCCAGGAAATCAGATCGTCGGCCCCGTGGCAGACAATGCGCAGCGGCACAGAATGTGAATAATTGTTAGCGCGAAATAGGGATTAACAGGACTCGCTCATCGAACGATGATCGGGGCCGTCGACGCGTCAGGCCTAAGTGCCGCGCGCAGGAAACGCGCGGTGCTATGCCAGCGAACTGGCGGCGTTCATGAAAGACACTGAGAAGAAGTGTTGAAGGGCCGTAGGGACATTGACTCTCAATGGCATCAAGTGTGCCAGGTACATCGAGGGTGAATGACGCACTGCATTCGTCAGCAAGCTGACTCCCACTCATCACGATGCCTGCCGCACTTCCCCCTGACACTCCATCCCTGTGGGAGACGTCCGAGGTTACGAGGGCAGCGAATGCAGTGGGTCACCTGCAAAATCTCAGATGAGCCACCACATTTGTCAGCAAGCTGACTCTCACAGGTCCGGAGGGCCCGAAGCTTTGATCGTCCCCACGCTCTGCGTGGGAACGATCAATGTCTGACGCACTTTCCCCTGACACCCCATCCCTGTGGGAGACGTCCGAGGTTACGAGGGCAGCGAATGCGGTAGGTCAGCTGCGAAGATGTCAGATAAGCCACCGCATTCGTCAGCAAGCTGACTCCCACAGGTCCGGAGGGCCCGAAGTTTTGATCGTCCCGATGCTCCATGTGGGAATGCCGGGCAGAATGCTCGGCGTCCCAACGACGCGGAGCGTCGTTTCGCTGCGTTACCACGCGGAGCGTGGGAACGATCAACGATCAATCAACCAGGATCCGGCACCTTTGGTGACTTGGGGGTGGTGCGGCTACTCCCCAACCGGCTTAAACACCACCACCGCCAACGGCGGCAAATCCAACGCCAGCGAAAACGCCTGGCCATGGCTCTTGACCTCATCAGCCATCACCGCGCCGCCGTTACCGACGTTCGAACCTGCGTACACCCCGGCATCGGAATTCAGCAGCTCAGCCCACTTCCCGCTGAACGGCACACCCACCCGATAACCATGGCGCGGCACCGGCGTCAGGTTGGCAACCACCAACAACGGCTCGCCGTCCTTGCTCCAACGCAGATAGGCATACACGCTGTTGCCGGCGTCATCCCCAATCACCCACTGGAAACCCTGAGGCTGGCAATCCTGCTCATACAGCGCAGGTTCCGACCGATACAGCCGGTTCAGGTCCCCCACCAGCGTATGCACGCCCTTGTGATCGGCATACTGCAGGAAATGCCAGTCCAGCTCCGTGTCATGATTCCACTCACGCCACTGCCCGAATTCGCAACCCATGAACAGCAGCTTCTTGCCAGGGTGGGTCCACATGAACGTCAGATACGCCCGCAGGTTGGCAAACTTCTGCCAGCGGTCACCCGGCATCTTGTCGATCAGCGAATGCTTGCCGTGCACCACTTCATCGTGGGAGATCGGCAGGATGAAACGCTCCGACCACGCATACACCAGCCCGAAACTCAGCCGGTCATGGTGATGCTGACGATGAATCGGATCCTGTTCGATGTACTTGAGCGTGTCGTGCATCCAGCCCATGTTCCACTTGTAGGCAAAGCCCAACCCACCCTGCTGCGTTGGCTGGCTGACGCCCGGCCACGCCGTGGATTCCTCAGCGATAACCAGTGCGCCTGGTGCTTCCAGCGCGACCACGTCATTGAGGTGACGCAGGAAATCGATCGCCTCGAGGTTTTCGCGACCGCCATAGCGGTTAGGCACCCATTCCCCGGCCTTGCGCGAGTAGTCGCGGTACAGCATGGACGCCACGGCATCCACACGCAGACCGTCGATATGGAAATTCTTCAACCAATGCAGACCCGAAGCGATCATGAACCCGTGCACTTCCGTGCGACCGAGGTTGTAAATCAGCGTGTCCCAATCCTGGTGAAAGCCTTCCTGCGGGTTGCCGTATTCGTACAGCGCAGTGCCGTCGAATTGCGCCAGGCCGTGGGTATCGGTTGGAAAATGCGCGGGCACCCAGTCGAGGATCACGCCAATGTCGTTCTGGTGACAGGCATTGACGAACGCAGCAAAATCTTCCGGCGAGCCATAACGCGCACTCGGGGCAAACTGCGACAACAACTGATAACCCCATGAACCGCCAAACGGGTGTTCCATGATCGGCATCAGTTCGATGTGGGTAAAGCCCAGGTCCTTGATGTAGGGGATCAACTCGGCAGCCAGTTCGTGCCAGTTGAACGGACGATCAGGTTCGTCTTCCCCGCCGTGATGCCATTTCCACGAACCGGCATGCAGTTCGTAGATCGACAGCGGCTTGTGAACATCCTGTTTGTCGCCGCGCGACTGCATCCAGTCCGTGTCCTGCCAGTCAAAGCTCAGCGGCGCAGCCACTTTTGACGCTGTGTTCGGCGGCACCGTAGTCGCCAATGCCATCGGGTCGGCTTTCAGTGGCAGTACGCCGTGCTGCCCGAGGATTTCGTATTTATAGGTCTCACCGGGCTTGATGCGCGGGATGAAAATCTCCCACACCCCGGACGGATAGCGCACGCGCATCGGATGGCGACGACCGTCCCAGCTGTTGAAGTCGCCCACTACAGAGACGCGACGCGCATTGGGTGCCCACACCGAAAAACGCACACCATCGACGCCGTCGACGGTTTTCACTTGCGCGCCCAAAGCGCTGCTCAGGTCCCGGTGATTGCCTTCGGCAAACAGGTACAGGTCCATTTCACCGAGCAACTGGCCGAAGCTGTAAGGGTCTTCGGTGATCTGCTCACCGGTCGCCCAGTTGATCTTCAACAGGTACGGTTCGCGCACCGGGAAATGCCCGGCGAAGAAGCCGGGCTTGTCGCTCATGGTCAGTTCGCCAAGATCACGCTCGCCGTCGCGAGAGAGGACGCGCACACCCAGCGCATTGGGCAGATAGGCGCGGATGACTTGCCCGTCCTTGCCATCGCTGTGAGGGCCGAGCATGGAGAACGGGTCACGGTGTTCGGCGCGGATCAACGCGTCCATATCGCCGGCGCTGGGCAACAACTTGTGGTTGCCATCGCCGAATTGGTCAGACGCACTCATTTTCATTCTCCATCAGACAAGTTCAACAGCCCGCGCAAGCCTTGAAGCGGAACCGACAACCAGGTCGGCCGATTCTCGGCCTCGTAGGCCACTTCATAAGCGGCTTTTTCCAGGGTGAACAACGCAAGTGCAGCGGCCTCTCCCTTGGCATCTTTCCAGACGTGCGCAACATCCCCGGTGGCGTGTTTATAGCCGTCGAGAAACGCAGCGCGCGCCTGACTCAAATACGTTTCAGCAACATGTTGACGCGCCGCCGCAGCCTCAGGCGAGGTGTCCGCAGATTGCGCGTTTCGCATTGCCATGGCGGCAGCGTAGTCGAAAGATCGCAACACGCCGCTGACATCCTTGAAGGGGCTGTATTTGGCGCGGCGTTCCTGCAGCGGACGCGCCGGTTCTCCTTCGAAGTCAATCAGATACGCATCGCCCTTGACCACCAGCATTTGCCCCAGGTGCAAGTCACCGTGGACCCGCATGCGCAATCCACCGACCGACTGTTTCGCCAGGGTTTGCACCTGCGCCAACAGCGGTTTGCGTCTGCCCAGCAGTTCACTGACCAGTTGCTGGTCGGCGGGTTCCAGCGTATCGCGATGTTGCTCCAGCAAATCCAACGCGCGCTCGACCTGCGCCGAGACGCTTTTGGCCGATGCCTGGCTGTCCTTCACGCTGGTGACCTCGGTCTTGAAGTCTGGATTGTCAGTCGGCGCGCTCAACACGACATGCATTTCGCCCAAACGCTGGCCCAGCAATCCGGCAAAGTCCTTGAGCTCCAGCAGTGCATTGGCGTGCTGTTCCACGTTGGAATGGCCGTGAGCCATTTCGTCCCGCACGGCCCGCTCAAGGTTGTTCTGCGTCCATTCCCAGGCATCACCCTGATTGCTCAAATACCCCTGAGCGATCATCAGCAGGTTGCTTTCACCCTCCTTGTCCACCCTCACCACAGCACCCAGCAATGGCGAGATGTGCTGATACCCGGCCTCGGTCAGGTAAGCACCCATTTCCAGCTCAGGGTGCGTGCCGGCGGCGACGCGGCGAATCATCTTCAACACCACACTGCTGCCGATCACCACTGAGCTATTGGATTGCTCGGCCGACAGGTAGCGGACTTCGGATTCGTCATTCAAGCCCAACGGCGGCAGTTTCGATGTTTGCTGAAAGCGCAATTCACCGTCGTTGGTCGCAAGGACCGTCTCGTCCTGCATGCCCTTGATCACTGCACGAATGAACGGCTCAAGGGTGAATGCATCGGTGATCAACCCGACCTGCCGTCCACGACGGACACGGGCGAGCGCCAGTTGTTGAGGCAATGCGCTACTGAAATCGTCTTCAGCGAGGAAACCGAAGGGCAGTTGATAACGGGCCACTTCACCGCCTGCGGTCACTTCTATCTCGCTGAGCATCACTGGGCGCTGAGCGGAGCCGAAACGCACACCGTAGCTGATGTGAACATTATCGATGGCCGTCCCTTTGCCAGCGAACCAGCGACGCTTGGGCAAGTAAACCGAAAGAGACGTCTGCTCAAGCGTCTGGCGCAGCGGCTCGTCCAGCAACTCCTCCAGCCGTTGTTTGAGCACCAGGGTCGGGAAGTCAGGCATGCTCTCGGCGGGTTCGACGTGCCAGCTGGGCATTTGATTCTCCGCGGCCAGCAGGAACCAGTAGAAGCCGTAGGGCGGCAACGTCAGCAGGTAATTAAGCTGGCCAATAGGTGGGAAAGCGCTGCCGCCGAGCATTTCCACCGGTACGGTGCCGGCGTACTGAGAAAGCTCGAGCTCGGCCGCCTGGGAGGCCGACGAGACGTTGGCGACACACAGAATGATTTCGGTCTTGCCATCAGGACCGGTGTACTCACGGGTGTACGCCAGAATCCGCCGGTTACTCGGTGAGAGCATTTTCAGGGTGCCACGGCCGAAGGCCTTTTGTTGCTTGCGCACGGCAAGCATGCGGCGTGTCCAGTTCAGCAACGAATGCGGGTCGTGGTCCTGCGCCTCGACGTTAACCGACTGAAACCCATAAAGCGGGTCCATGATCGGCGGGAGCACCAGGCTTGCCGGATTGGCCCGAGAAAACCCGCCGTTGCGGTCGATGGACCACTGCATTGGTGTGCGCACGCCATCTCGGTCGCCGAGATAAATGTTGTCACCCATGCCGATTTCGTCACCGTAATACAGGGTCGGTGTACCTGGCATGGACAACAACATGCTGTTAAGGAGCTCTACGCGACGGCGGTCGCGCTCCAGCAAAGGCGCCAGACGACGCCGGATGCCGAGGTTGATCCGCGCACGGCGGTCGGAAGCGTAGTAGTTCCACAGATAGTCGCGCTCACGATCGGTGACCATTTCGAGGGTCAGCTCATCGTGGTTGCGCAGGAATATCGCCCACTGGCAGTTTTCCGGGATTTCCGGGGTCTGACGCAGGATGTCGGTGATCGGGAAACGGTCCTCCTGCGCCACGGCCATGTACATCCGTGGCATCAAGGGGAAGTGAAACGCCATGTGGCATTCATCACCGTCCTTGCCCTTGCGATCACCGAAATACAGCTGCGTGTCTTCAGGCCATTGGTTCGCCTCGGCCAGCAGCATGCGGTCTGGATAATTCGCATCGATCTCGGCACGAATCTGCTTGAGCACGTTGTGCGTCTCTTGCAGGTTTTCGTTATTCGTCCCGTCGCGCTCGATCAGGTAAGGGATCGCGTCCAGCCGCAGCCCATCGATGCCCATGTCCAGCCAGTAACGCATCACTTCGAGCACCGCTTTCATGACCTGCGGGTTGTCGAAGTTCAGGTCCGGCTGGTGGGAGTAAAACCGGTGCCAGAAGTACTGACCGGCCACCGGGTCCCAGGTCCAGTTGGATTTCTCAGTGTCGAGAAAGATGATCCGCGTGCCGTCGTACTTCTGATCGTCATCGGACCAGACATAGAAGTCCCGCGCCTTGGAGCCTTTCTTGGCATGGCGGGCACGCTGAAACCACGGGTGCTGGTCGGAGGTGTGGTTGATGACCAGTTCGGTGATCACCCGCAACCCACGGTTGTGCGCTTCGGCGATGAATTTCTTCGCGTCGGCCATGGTCCCGTAGTCGGTGTGCACGCCCCGGTAATCGGCGATGTCGTAACCGTCATCGCGACGCGGCGACGGGTAGAACGGCAGTAACCAGATGGTGTTCACGCCCAGTTGGGCGATGTAGTCCAGCTTGGCGATCAGGCCCGGGAAGTCGCCGATGCCATCATCGTTCGAATCGAAATACGACTTCACATGAACCTGGTAAATCACCGCATCCTTGTACCAGAGCGGATCATCGATAAAGGCAGCGTTGCGAGGCTTTTTTGCCATGACCACATCCTTTGAATTATGAGTTTGTGGTTCTGATCCGCCAGATACCAAACGGCTGGTAGGACGGATCGATGCGCATAAACTGCGTCTTGCCGTACCAGGTCCAGCTGTGCCCGGTCATCAGATCCTCGCCCAGTGTCGCGGCATCGTCGGGCAGGCCCATTTCCCAAAGCGGCAACTCGAAACTCGCTTCTTGCACGTTATGCGGATCGAGGCTGACGGCAACCAGCACGAAGTTGCTGCCATCGGCGCTGCGTTTGCCGAAGTACAGGATGTTGTCGTTCCACGCGTTATAGATGTGCAGGCCCAGATGCGTCTGCAAGGCCGGGTTCTGGCGACGAATCCGGTTGAGCTGGGCGATTTCGGCAATGATGTTGCCCGGCTGGGTGAAATCACGAGGACGAATCTCGTACTTCTCCGAATCCAGGTATTCCTCTTTGCCAGGCACAGGCGCCGACTCGCAGAGTTCGAAGCCCGAATACATGCCCCACAACCCCGAACCCATAGTCGCCAATGCAGCGCGAATCAGAAAACCGGCACGCCCCGAGTCATGCAGGAAACGCGGGTTGATGTCGGGTGTGTTGACGAAGAAATTCGGGCGGTAGCATTCGCGCCATGGCGATTCGTTGAGCTGGGTGAAGTACTCAGCGAGCTCGGCCTTGGTGTTGCGCCAGGTGAAGTAGGTGTAGCTCTGCGAATAGCCGACCTTGCCCAGTCGGGCCATCATCGCCGGTTTGGTGAACGCCTCGGCGAGGAACATCACGTCGGGGTGCTGAGCGCGAATATCCGCGATCATCCATTGCCAGAACGGCAACGGTTTGGTGTGCGGGTTGTCGACGCGGAAGATCTTCACGCCCTCCTCGACCCAGCCCAGCACCACATCGCGCAGCTCCAGCCAAAGGCTGGGAATGGCATCCGGCGCGTAGAAATCGACGTTGACGATGTCCTGATACTTTTTCGGCGGGTTTTCCGCGTAACGAATGGTGCCGTCCGGCCGCCAGGAGAACCAGCCCGGATGCTCTTTGAGCCACAGGTGGTCCTGGGAGCACTGAATGGCAAAGTCCAACGCGATTTCCAGTCCATGTTCGGCGGCTGCCGCCACCAGGTTGCGGAAATCCTCGCGGGTGCCCAACTGCGGATGAATAGCGTCGTGCCCCCCTTCCGCGCTGCCGATGGCATACGGGCTGCCCGGATCGTCAGGGCCTGCCGTCAGCGAGTTGTTCGGACCCTTGCGGTGTGCACGACCGATAGGGTGAATCGGCGGGAAATACAGCACGTCGAAGCCCATGTCGCGAATCATCGGCAAGCGGCTGTGGACGTCATTGAAGGTGCCATGACGGGCTTTATCGTCGGTGATCGAGCGCGGGAACAGCTCATACCAGCTGGCGAATTGAGCGCGTTCACGCTCGACATCCAACGGGAATTCAAGGCTGCGACTCAAGAAGGCATGGTTATCGGCGTGCGACATGATCGTCGCCGTTTCGCTGCTCAACAGCAACGCCACCTGCGCCTCGTGCTCGGTGCTCTGACCGAGGCGCTGCAGCAGGCTGTCGATTTGACCGCGAAGCTCATGCTGGCTGCGCTCCGAGGCATGCACGAGATGAAGACGTCCCTCTTCCAGCTCAAGGCCGATATCGACCCCTGCCGCGTACTTTTTCTCCAGCTCGTAGCGATAGCTGCCGAACTGATCGATCCAGGCTTCAAGACGGAATACATAGCGACTGACCGAGGTCGGGGTGAACTCGCCGATCCAGCTGTCGTTGCCCAGCTCGCGCATGGGTGCTTTGTGCCATTCCTGTTCGTCGGCAGCGCGGTAACGAATGCGCACCGACATTTTGTCGTGGCCATCGGCAAACACCTTGCTGGTGACCGTCACCGGCTGGCCAGTGATGGCTTTGGCCGCAAGCTGCCCGCCCTCGATGACAGGCTGCGTGTCTTCAATGACAATGCGCGGCAACTGCAAGGCTTGGGTCAGGGGTAAAGGTTGGGTTGGGTGCGGTACATCGGTGGCCAAAGAATCAGGGCCATATGGCTGATCAGCAGTCACATTCATCGAGCATCACTCCTCACGCCCCAGGGACGCTCCTTGTTAAGAATCCGTTCCAATAACGTCTTATCCATAAAAACTGTTAGGGAGCCACCGGACTGAACATGTCCCGACGTGGCTGCATAGGTTCCGAACGCCAGCCTTGGGGAAAAGTTCAAAGAGCTTGTGCTGCAAAAAATCGATCCAGTGCCAGCGTAGCCGTGCGTCGCTCAACCGCTTGCAAAAGACGCGAAAAATTGCGCTGAATCTTTCAAACCGCCTCGCTGTCCAAGCCTGCGAGCGCGTTGAAATGCGGCACTAATGCCTGTTCGAACCTGCGCTGAAGGAAGGTGAAGCAATGAACATTCCCATTCCCGCAGAAACGCCCGATCCGAATATCGACGACCCGGAATTGCCGGTCCCTAAACCTGAAGAACCGCCTCCACCGACCATGCCGCCGGTGATCGAGCCCCCCAAAGGCGATCCGCCGTCACAAGAACCGCCTGCGATTCTCGGTGAAGATTTTCCGGAATAAAGAGACGCGTATGACCTGCGGGAGAACGCGAGCAGAGCAATGGACACGCCGCACTCCGCGGCGTGCTCAGGGTTGGTGCGAATCGCCTCCCGTATTTCGATCCGGGTTCTTTTCCTTTTCTTGGGGTGGGTCGAAACGTTCGACGATCATCGGCATGAGGCTGAAGATCCCCAGCGCCAGAATCGTGCTGAGCACGGCGGTCGCTTCCCGCCCCATACCGGCTGCTATGCCGATAGCGGCGGTCATCCACAATCCCGCTGCGGTGGTCAGTCCTTTGACTTGATGGGTATTCAGCTTCTCGCCCTTGAGGATGGTCCCCGCACCGAGAAAGCCGATCCCGGCGACAATCCCCTGCACCACCCGGCTTAACGCTGCGTCGTCAGCGCCTGCCAGGCGTGGGACCAACACGAACAATGCCGCACCCATACAGACCAACATATGCGTTCGCACCCCCGCCGCTTTGCCCTTGTGCTCGCGCTCGAACCCCAGAATGCCGCCCAGCACTGCGGCGATGACCAAACGAATGGTCACGCGGGTCAGCTGGGAGGCATCGGTAATGTCCGAAAACTCGGAGCGCAGCGTCTCGACGACTTCTTGCCACCAGGCGTTCATTGGGCAGTTCCTTCGGTCACGATGCCTCTTTGTGGGCACATCGATCAATGGACCGCACCGCTATCGGCTCGTTCGCCGTGGCCCCGCCTTGGTCGGATTGCTCACGGATGGGGCAGGTCCGATATTGCAGTTGTGAATGACATACCGCATTCGCGGCCGTCGTAACCTCCGACTGCTCCTACAGGTCGTGCAGCGTTTCAGGGGTTCTTTCAGCGTTCCTTGAGCTTGCCGCGGCCCTCAGACCTGTGGGAGCGAGCTTGCTCGCGAAGGCGGCAGGTCAGATATTGCAGCTGTGAATGACAGACCGCATTCGCGGCCGTCGTAACCTCCGACTGCTCCTACAGGTTGTGCAGCGTTTCAGGGATTCTTTCAGAGTTCCTCGAGCTTGCCGCGGCCCTCAGACCTGTGGGAGCGAGCTTGCTCGCGAAGGCGGCGGGTCAGATACGGCAGCTGTGAATGGCCCACCGCGTTCGCGGCCGTCGTAACCTCCGACTGCTCCTGAAAGTCTTTCACGGCGCCCGATATTTGCGCGGGCCCGCTGCACGCCTACCCACTGTCGGAACCGGGAAACGATTCGATTGTGTTGGGAGTCACACCTTCACACCCCGTGAAGGAGTACGACCATGCCTCTGGAATTCGACAGCAGCCATCAACACTGCTCAGCGGTAGTAGACGGAACGACGTACCGCAGCGCTGTGATTGACGTCGTGATCACCACCAATGACGCGACCCATATGTCTGAAGCAGACATCGGCGGCAAGAAAATCCCGATTACCGAAGCGGAGGCCGATGCCTTGACCGTCTATAAGGCAAAGGACATGCGCCATCACACCATTGGCGTAGAACCCGGTGAAGACTCTCCGGTGATCTGATCTGCTGTTTATAGAAAAATCTGCACCTGTACTGAAACGGCGTTCACGCGCATAGTTCGGTCATCCCAGTCGTGCGGTGCAATCCTGCACCGCAGGCTTGACCGTCCAGCCGTGAGCCCTCAATGAAGCGTTATGAAAAGTTTGCCGACGATATCGCCGAGCTGATCCGCTCGGGCGTGCTTGCCGCAGGTCAACGCGTGCCGTCGGTGCGCTACGCCAGTCAGACCCACGGCATCAGCCCCTCCACCGTTTTTCAAGCCTATTACCTGCTCGAGCGACGGGGCCTGATCCGCGCGCGCCCGCGGTCCGGGTATTTCGTCAATGACAGCTTCGCCAACGAAACCTTCGCGACGCAGCGCTTTGAGCTCCCACACGTTGTCGAGCCGTCGCAGGCGCCGCAGGTCAGTGAGTCCACGGAAGTCGATGTCAGCGAGTTGGTGTTCTCGGTACTGGAGTCGATCAAGGACCCCAATACGGTGCCTTTCGGCTCCGCTTTCCCCAGCGCAGGCCTCTTCCCGCTGCAACGCCTGGCGCGCTCATTGGCCAGCGCCACCCGCGACATGGACCCGAGGATGGTGGTCAGCGACCTGTCCCCAGGCAATCCGACGCTGCGCCGACAGATTGCCCTGCGTTACATGGTGGCGGGTCAAATGCTGCCCATGGAAGAACTGCTGATCACCAATGGCGCACTGGAAGCCCTGAACTTGTGCTTGCAGGCCGTGACCGAACCCGGCGATCTGGTGGCCATCGAAGCCCCTGCGTTCTATGCCTGTCTGCAGGTGTTGGAGCGACTGAAGCTCAAGGCCGTCGAAATCCCTGTGCACCCGCAAACCGGGATCGATCTGGCCGTCCTCGAACAGACGCTGGAACGGTATCCCGTCAAAGCCTGCTGGAGCATGACCAGCTTTCAGAACCCGACCGGGGCGACGGTATCGGAATCACGCAAGCGCGAACTCGTCGAACTGCTGCGCAAGCATGAAGTGCCGCTGATCGAGGACGATGTCTACGCCGAGTTATATTACGGCCAGCACGCGCCAAAACCCGCCAAGGCGTTCGACACCGAAGGGCTGGTGCTGCATTGCGGCTCGTTTGCCAAGAGCCTGGCACCAGGTTACCGCGTGGGTTGGGTAGCCGCCGGTCGTTACGCACAAAAAGTCGAGCGACTGAAACTGATGACTTCCCTGTGTGCGTCGATGCCCGCACAAGCCGCCATCGCCGACTACCTGCAACACGGCGGCTATGACCGCCATCTGCGCAAACTGCGTAACAGCCTCGAAGACCAGCTGCGGGCCATGCTGGGTGCCGTTGCGCGTTATTTCCCGCCGCAGACCCGCGTCAGCCAACCTTCAGGCGGCTACTTCCTGTGGCTGGAGCTGCCTGAGCAGATCGATTCGCTGAAGGTGTTTCAGGTGGCGCTTGCCCAAGGCATCAGCATCGCACCGGGCCCGATGTTCTCGCCCACCCGACGCTTCAAGAATTGCATCCGCCTGAACTACGGCAGCCCATGGAATGAAACCTCGGAGCGAGCGATGGAGACTCTGGGCAAGATCATCCGCTCGATGATGGCGGGGTAAATCAAACATTGTGGGAGTGTGCTTGCTCAGTCCCACAATTTGCTTCGTTCACCTGGGACCTAACGACCGCCGCCCAGATCAATAAACGTCCCGGTCGAATACGACGCCTTGTCCGAGAGCAGCCACAGGATGGCCTCGGCCACTTCATCGGCCAGGCCGCCACGCCCCATCGGAATGGTCGGTTCAAGCTTGCTGACGCGCTGGGGATCACCGCTCAAGGCATGGAACTCGGTGAAGATGTAGCCCGGACGCACGGCATTCACACGAACGCCCTCGCCCGCCACTTCCTTGGCCAGGCCAATGGTGAAGGTGTCCAGCGCGCCCTTGGAGGCCGCGTAATCGACGTATTCGCCCGGCGAACCCAGTCGCGCGGCCACCGATGACACGTTGACGATGCTGCCACCATGGCCGCCGTGACGCGGCAACATGCGCAGTAATGCATGTTTGCTGCACAGCATCGGCCCCACCACGTTGCTCATCATGATCTTGAGCAGACGGAATTCGGACATGGTGTCGACCCGAGAAGTCTCGCCCACGGTCCCGGCGTTGTTGACCAGTGCGGTCAGACGTCCCATTTCAGAGTCCACACGGGAAAACAGACGAATGATTTCGTCTTCGTTGCTGACGTCGGCCTGAACCGCGATGGCGTAACCGCCCGCCTCGCGAATCTGTCCGCAGACGCGCTCGGCCGAAGCATGGTCAGAAAGATAATTGATGCAGACGCGATAACCCTGCGATGCCGCCAGAACTGCCGTGGCTGCGCCAATACCTCTGGAGCCGCCAGTAATGAGGAGGTTTTTATCCATGGGGTGTTTCCGACTCTATGCTCTTGCTTTTAGTGTTGTGCAAAGCGTGAAACGTCAAAGCGTGCTCTCGAATACGCGGTTCTGCGCCGCGCTAATATCCGCCATGAAGCGGTCCGCTGGCAATGGATGCCCCAGCAGATAACCCTGCAACGAGTCGCAGCCCAGATGGGTCAGGAAACTTTGCTGACTGCTGGTCTCCACGCCTTCTGCCACGATCCGCAAATTCAGCGCCTGCCCCAGCGCTACGATGGCCGAGACAATGGCGGCATCGTCGCTGTCATTCTCCAGATCGCGGACAAACCCACGATCGATTTTCAGTTCATTGGCGGGCAAGCGCTTGAGGTACATCAGGCTGGAGTAACCGGTGCCAAAATCATCGATCGACAAGTCCACGCCCATGTCCGACAGCTGCTGCAGCACCATCATGCTGGCATCGGCATCGCTCATGGCTGTGGTTTCAGTAATCTCCAGCGTGAGGCAATTGGCGGGCAAACCATGCGCCGCGAGCGATTTCGCGACGTTATTCACCAGCCCCGCGTGGGAGAACTGCAGCGCCGACAGGTTCACCGCAATGCGCCAGTGCGTGTAGCCGGCGTCGAACCAGACGCGCATTTGTCGACAGGCTTCGTTGAGCACCCACTCGCCAAGGTTGATGATCAGACCGGTCTTTTCCGCAAGCCCGATGAATTTATCCGGCATCAACAGGCCGTGCTCCGGATGATTCCAGCGCACCAGCGCCTCTGCCCCGACAGGCTCACCCGTACCGGCGGCGAACTTGGGTTGGTAGTGCAGGCAGAACTGGTTTTCACGCAACCCGACGCGAAGGTCCTGAAGCAGCTGCAACTGGTTGCGCGCGTTGGTATTCATCGATGCATCAAAGAAGCTGTAGCCGTTCTTGCCCGCACTTTTGGCGTGGTACATCGCCGCATCGGCGTTCATCAACAACTCCTGCTGCGTGCGCCCGTTGCCGGGATACAGGCTGATGCCGATGCTGACCGTCACCTGGAGGTCATGATCCTGAACGGTGAACGGCTTCCCGACCAAGGCGACCTGACGCGAAGCGACGGTCGTTGCATCGTCGATCTCCTCAAGCTCGACCAGCAAGACGAATTCATCGCCGCCGATACGCGCCAGGGTGTCATGGCGATGGAAGTTATCACGCATGCGCAACGCCACTTCACGCAGCAACTGATCGCCGACATGGTGGCCGAAGGCATCGTTGACCGGTTTGAAACCGTCCAGGTCCATGAACATCAGTGCGAACAGGCCGCCCTGGGAATCGACCTTGCGCATGGCCTGTTCAATACGGTCGGCCAGCAGAATCCGGTTAGGCAACCCGGTCAGGGTGTCGTGCAAGGCCAATTGGGTCAGCTCCCGGTTCGCCTCGCTCAACGACTCCGCCAGTTGCGCGGTGCGGGCTTCCAGGCGGGCGTCCAGAATCGACGTGAGCAAGGTAATGGTCAGTACGGCAAGCGTGGTCACCAATACCAGTTTATCCAGCCCGTCCGTGCGCAGACCGTTCACGGAGGCACCGCAGAAACTGCCTTCCGGGAAACTCGCGGCGGCCATGCCGGTGTAATGCATGCCGACGATGGCGAACCCCATGATCACCGCAGCACCGCCACGGGCCAGACGTACGTACGGGGTTTCCTTGCGCAGACGCAAGGCGATGCACAGCGCTGCAGCCGACGCCGTGACGGCGATGGCCAGGGACAAACCAAACAGCGTCGGGTCGTAATCGATGCCCGGCTGCATCCGCAGGGCAGCCATCCCGGTGTAATGCATGGTGCTGATCCCGGTGCCCATCGCGAAGGCGCCGAACAGGATATGCAGCAAAGGGACGTGCTGTTGACTGACCAGCCACAGGGCGAAGCCTGATGACAGAACGGCAACCGCAAGGGACATCAGCGTCAGGCTGAAATCGAAACCCAGGTCAATGGGTAACTTGAACGCCAGCATGCCGATGAAGTGCATGGACCAGATGCCGATGCCCATCGACAGCGCACCACCGCAGATCCACATGATCTTTGCCCGGCCGGTTGCCGTTGCCACTCTTCCGGCCAGGTCGAGCGCGGTGTAGGAAGCAAGCATGGCCACCAGAATGGAAACCAGGACGAGCGACAGCGTGTAGTGTCCAATCAACATGGGCGCGACTCATGACTCAACCAGATAAGGCTTCACAGCCCATGGAATACGGCGGCGATTGTACCCAATCCGGCAAGAATGGTCGCGGCAGCCCGTCGAAATTATGGCAATTAGCCTTTATCCATGGTCAGCGTCTGGACATCTCGGGTTGACGCGTCAGACCGGTGTCGGCATTCCAGCCACCGCCCAATGCTGCGATCAATTGCACGCTGGCAATCAGCCGGCTCTGCAACAATGTCAGCACACTGCGCTCATTGCTCAACGCTGTGGTTTGCACGTTGACGACATCAAGATAGCCGATCAAACCGGCCTTGTACTGATTACTGGTCAGACGCAATGAGTCGCGTGCGGCGTCCAGCGCCTCTTTGCGCACCCCGGCTTCCTGTTCATAGACACGCAACTGCGCCATGTAGTCTTCCACTTCCTTGAAGCCATCCAGCACGGTCTGACGGTATTGCGCAACGGTTTGATCGTAAACCGCTTCGGTGCGATCCACCTCGGCAGCCCGCTGACCTCCGTCGAACAGGGTCATCGCCAACTGCGGCCCGACCGACCAGAACCGGTTCGGCAGGCTGATCCAGTTGCTGAAGGTACTGCTGCTGTAACCGCCATTCATGCTCAGCGTCAGGTCCGGGTAATACGCCGCTTTCGCCACGCCAATATTGGCATTCGCGGCCATGACCGAACGCTCGGCCGCTGCGATGTCCGGACGGCGCTCAAGCAACTGCGAGGGCAACTGCACCGGAATCTGCGGCAACGCAGGGACACTGGTGGTCGGCGCCAGGCTGAAGTCGGCGGGCGCCTGCCCCATCAATACCGCAATGGCGCTTTCAAACTGCGCGCGCTGCCAGGCCAGGTCGATCAGGTCGGCTTGTGTGCTCTTCAGCTGGGTTTGCGCCTGAGCCACCGCATCACGACCGGAGACACCTGCCCGGTACTGGTTTTGCGTCAGTTTGAGCGAGCGCTCATAGGTATCGACCGTGGCTTCCAGCAAGCGCTTTTGCTCGTCGATCACGCGCAGTTGCAAGTAATTTTGCACCAGTTGCGATTGCAGACTCAGTTGCATCGAGGCCAGATCGGCCAGGCTCGCCTGTGCACTGGCCTTGTCCGCCTCCAGTCCGCGTCGCAGCTTGCCCCAGATATCCGCCTCCCAGCTCACGCCCAGTTGCGCGTTGTAGGTGTCACGAATCCCGCTGCTGGAGCTGCTGAGGCTGGAACTGCTGCTGCCGGTGCCCTGGCTTGAGCGGTTCTTGCTGGTGGTCAGGTCCAGTGTCGGGAAGAACGCGCCCCGTGCACTGCGCACCTGCGCTGCCGCCTGACGGTATTGCGCTTCGTACTGAGCGACCGTCTGGTTTGAGGTATTGAGTTTCTCTACCAGGCCGTTGAGTTGTGCATCGCCATAGATCTCCCACCATGCGCCGCGTGCAATGGCGTCGCTCGGGTTGGCCTGGGTCCAGCCTTCGGCCTGTTTGAAGTGCGCAGGCGTCGGCATGTCCGGCTGTTTGTAGTCCGGGCCCACCGCACACGCGCTGAGCAACAGCGCGCACAAGGCCGCGCCGACGGTGCGCTGCAAAGGCACCACACGCGGATATATAGAAACGTTCGGGCGACGGGTCATAGCGGAGTTTCCAGGGCAGCATCCGTTCGCACGCCGCGCCATTTATTGACACGATGACGCAAACGGTCGAGATAAAGGTAAACCACAGGCGTGGTGTACAACGTCAGAATCTGGCTGAGGATCAAGCCACCGATGATGGTCAGGCCCAGCGGGCGGCGCATTTCCGCGCCCTCGGCACTGCTCAGCAGCAACGGCACGGCACCGAGGATCGCCGCCAGCGTGGTCATCAGAATCGGCCGAAGACGCTGCAGACAGGCATTGCGGATGGATTCCAGTGGCGACATGCCACTGCCGCGCTCCAGTTGCAGGGCCAGGTCGATCATCAGAATGGCGTTCTTTTTCACCACGCCGATCAACAGAAACAGTCCCAACAGCGAGATCAGGCTGAACTGACCGCCGGTGAGGTAAATGCTCAGTAATGCCCCGACGCCCGCCGAGGGCAGCGTCGACAGAATCGTCAGCGGGTGGACATAGCTCTCGTAAAGAATGCCAAGGACCAGGTAAACCGCCACCAACGCCCCGAGGATCATCCACGGCTGGCTCTTCTGCGTGGCGGCAAAGGCATCGGCGGTGCCCGCCATTTTGGCAATCACGTCTTCAGGCAAGCCCACGGCAGCGACGGCACGTTCGATGGCTGCGGTGGCCTGATCCAGCGTGACGCCATCGGCGAGGTCGAAGGAGATGTTGTCCGAGGCGAACTGACCGTCGTGGTTGACCCGGTCATCCTCAAGGCTGCGTTCGTAGTGCGCGATGGTCGACAGCGGTACGCGTGCACCGTCTGCGGTGATCACCTGGACCTGCTCCAGCGTGACCGGGTCGAGCGCGTACTTGGGATTGACCTCCATCACCACCTGATACTGGTTCAGCGGGTCGTAGATGGTCGACACCTGACGCTGGCTGTAGGCGTTGTTCAGCACCGTGGTGACCATGTCCATGTCGATGCCCAGACGCTTGGCAGCATCGCGGTCGACGATCAGCGTCACCTGCTGCGTACCACCGCCGTCATGGGCGTCGATGGCCGTCAGTTCCTTGAGGGACTTCAAGGCCGTGACCACTTTCGGGTACCACAGACGCAGGCTCTCCAGATCGCCGCTCTGCAGGATGTACTGGTATTGCGAGGAAGTCTGCTCGCGCCCGCCACCCAGTTGCAGGTCCTGGTCCGGCTGCAGGAACAGACGTCCGCCCGGAACCTGAGGCATCTCCTTGCGCAGGCGTTCGACCACCTGCTCGGCGCCGATCTTGCGCTCGGCGATCGGTTTCAGGCGCACGATGATAAACGCATTGCCCGTGCCGCCATTGCCGCCGATGAATCCCGCAACGCTTTCAACCGCTGGGTCCTTGAGGATCGCGTTGCGGAACACGTCCATCTTCGGCTGCATGACCGAGAATGACAGCCCATCGTCACCGCGCACAAAGCCCATCAACTGGCCGGTGTCCTGTTGCGGCAGAAACGTTTTCGGCACGACCACGTACAGCACGATGTTCACGCCAATGGTCAGCAGCAACGTCAGCAGGGTCAGCCGGCGATGACGCAGCGCCCAGCCGAGGCTGCGGTCATAGCGGGCGACCATGCGGTCGTTGACGCGCTGGCTCCAGCGTTGCAAGCGGTTTTCAGTCCCGGGCACATGGGGCTTGAGCCAGCGGGCGCAAAGCATGGGCGTCAGCGTCAGCGAGACAATCAGCGACACCACGATCGACGCTGACAGCGTGATCGAGAACTCACGGAACAGGCTTTCCACCAAGCCGCCCATGAACAGAATCGAGATGAACACGGCCACCAGCGACACGTTCATCGACAGCAGCGTAAAACCGACTTCCTGCGCCCCGAGATACGCCGCTTTCATAGGCGGCACGCCTTCGTCGATATGCCGGGAAATGTTCTCCAGCACCACGATGGCATCGTCCACCACCAATCCCGTGGCGAGGATCAGCGCCATCAGCGACAGGTTGTTCAGGGAGAACCCGCACAGGTACATGATCGCGAACGTCCCTACCAACGATACCGGCACGGCCAGCGTCGGAATCAGCGACGCGCGGAAGTTACCCAGGAACAGGAACACCACGATGATCACCAGCACCACGGCAATGAGCAGCGTCATTTCGGCCTCGTGCAGCGTGGCCTTGATCACCGGCGAGCGGTCCATGGCCAGGTCCAGCTTGACGCTGGACGGGAGCACGGCCTGTAACGCGGGCAACTGAGCCTTGATCGCCGCGACGGTTTCGATGATGTTGGCACCGGCCTGACGGTTGATCACCAGCAGTACCGCCGATTTTTTGTTGAAGAAGCCGCTGTTGTAGCGGTCTTCGACCGAGTCCTTGACCTTCGCCACGTCTTTGAGCCGCAGTGCGGCACCGTTCTGATAACGAATGATCAGGGGTTCGTAATCCTTGGCTTTTTCCAGCTGATCGTTGGCTTGCACCTGCCAGTTGTTGTCGGCGTTCTCGACAAACCCTTTGGGCCGACGCACGTTGGAACCGGAAATCGTGGTACGCACATCGTCCAGCGACACGCCGTACTGATCGAGCAATTTGGGTTCGAGCTCGACCCGGACCGCCGGCAGCGAACTGCCGCCAATCTGCACTTCGCCGACGCCGTTCACCTGCGACAGGCTCTGCGACAGAATCGTCGACGCCAGGTCATACAACTGGCCTTTCTCCAGCACGTCCGAGGTCAACGACAGCACCATGATCGGCGCCTGGGACGGGTTGACCTTCTTGTAGGTCGGCATGCTGCGCATCCCGCTCGGCAACAGGTTGCGCGAGGCATTGATGGCCGCCTGCACTTCACGGGCTGCACCGTTGATGTCGCGGTCCATGTCGAACTGCAGAATCACCCGCGTCGTGCCCTGACTCGACCGGCTGCTCATGGTGTTGACCCCGGCAATCGTGCCCAGGGATCGCTCCAACGGTGTCGCCACGCTGGACGCCATGATTTCCGGGCTGGCACCGGGCAACGACGCCGTGACCACGATCACCGGGAAATCCATGTTCGGCAGCGGTGACACCGGCAGCAAGCCGAAGCTCATGCCGCCCAGCAGCATGATCGCCAGGCTCAGCAACATCGTCGCCACCGGCCTGCGGATGAAGGGCGCCGAGAGGTTCATGGCCGACAGCTCCAGGCCGCAAGTTTCAACTGGCAAGCAAAAGCAGAGGCCCCCGCATGCGCAGCCCTGCTTCTACCTTGCCGCTTGAAGCTTGAAACGTGCAGCTGGCCCGTCATACCGCCACCTCGGTCTTGCCCGAACGGCGGAACCGGCGCCCCATGCGATCAAAGTAAAGATAAATGACCGGTGTGGTGAACAGCGTCAGCACCTGGCTGACCAGCAAGCCGCCGACCATTACCAGGCCAAGGGGCTGGCGCAACTCGGCACCGGACCCGGTGGCGAACATCAGCGGAATCGCGCCGAACAGCGCTGCCAACGTGGTCATCAGGATCGGCCGGAACCGCAGCAGGGCCGCTTCGTAAATGGCGGTCTGTGGATCGACGCCGCGGTTGCGCTCGGCGTCCAGCGCGAAGTCGATCATCATGATCGCGTTCTTCTTCACGATCCCAATCAACAGAATGATACCGATGATCGCGATCATGCCCAGATCATTGCCGCTGAGGATCAACGCCAGCAACGCACCGATCGCGGCCGATGGCAGGGTCGAGAGAATGGTGATCGGGTGGATGTAGCTCTCGTACAGCACGCCCAGCACGATGTACATGGTCACGACGGCGGCCAGCACCAGCAGCAATGTGCTGGACAGCGAGGCTTGGAAGGCTTCGGCCGCACCCTGGAACTCGGTCTGTACGCCGATCGGCATGCCGATGTCTTTCTGCACCTGCTCGATCACCTCCACCGCCTGCCCCAGCGCCACGCCGGGCGCCAGGTTGAACGACATCATCACTGCCGGAAACTGGCCGATGTGAGTAATGGCGAGCTGGGCCTGACGTTGCTCGACCTTCGCCAGACTCGACAGCTTGACCTGCCCACCGTCGGTGGTCTTGACGTGAATCTGGTCCAGCGCCTTGGGGCCGAGGTCACTGGCCGCAGCCGCCTGCAGCACGACACGGTACTGGCTGGCCTGGGTGTAGATCGTGGAGATCTGCCGCTGGCCGAACGCGTCATACAACGCGTCGGTGATGTTGGACACCGTCACGCCCAGACGACTGGCAGCGTCCCGGTCGATGTTCAGGTACACCTGCAAGCCCTTGTCCTGAAGGTCGCTGGCGACGTCGGTCAGTTCGGGACGCTCGGCCAGCGCCTCCACCAGCTTGTTGCTCCAGAGACTCAACAGTTCAGCGTCCGGCGACGACATGCTGAACTGGTACTGCGTGCGACTGACACGGTCCTCGATCGTCAGGTCCTGCACCGGCTGCATGAACAGGCGGATGTCGGACAATTGATCGACCTGCGGCTGAATGCGTTGAATCACCTGAGTGGCGGTCAGGTCGCGCTGATTGTGAGGCTTGAGGTTGATCAGCATGCGACCGCTGTTCAGTGTCGCGTTATCGCCGTCGACGCCGATGTAAGACGACAGACTGGCCACCGCGGGGTCTTGCAGGATGATGTTCGCCAGCGCCTGCTGCCGCTCGCTCATAGAGGCAAATGACACCGATTGCGGCGCCTCGGAAATCCCCTGAATCACACCCGTGTCCTGCACCGGAAAGAACCCTTTCGGCACCGCCAGGTAGAGCAACACGGTAACCCCAAGGGTGGCGATGGCGACCAGCAGGGTCAGCGGTTGATGCTTGAGCACCCATTGCAGCTTGCGACCATAGGCGCCGATCAGCCAGTCGATCCACACACCACTGGCGCGATAGAAACGTCCCTGCTCCTCTTCCTTGGGTTCACGCTTGAGCAACCGGGCACACATCATCGGCGTCAGGGTCAGCGACACCACCAGCGAAATCAGGATCGCCACCGCCAGCGTGATGGCGAACTCACGGAACAACCGCCCAACCACATCTGCCATGAACAACAGCGGGATCAGGACCGCAATCAAGGAGATGGTCAGCGAAATCAAGGTGAACCCGATCTGCCGCGCGCCTTTTAGCGCCGCCTGCAACGGGGTTTCACCCTCCTCCAGATGCCGGGAAATGTTCTCCAGCATCACAATGGCATCGTCGACCACGAAACCGGTGGCAATGGTCATGGCCATCAAGGTCAGGTTATTGACCGAAAAACCGGCGAGGTACATGACGCCGAAGGTGCCCACCAGCGACAGCGGCACGGCAATGGAAGGAATGATGGTGGCGCTGAGCCGGCGCAGGAACAGGAAGGTGACCAGCACCACCAGCACGATGGAAATGAGCAGTTCGTGCTGCACATCGCTGACCGAGGCGCGGATGGTTTGGGTGCGGTCGGTCAGCACCACCACGTCGAGGCCGGCCGGCAGGTTGTCGGTGATGCTGGGCAGCAAGGCTTTGATCCGGTCGACCACTTCAATGACGTTGGCACCGGGCTGACGCTGGATATTGAGCAGGACCGCCTGATTCTGGTTCGCCCACGCGGCAAGCCGTTCATTCTCCGCGCCGTCGACGATCTGTGCGACGTCCTTGAGACGCAGCGGACCGCCGTTCTTGTACGCCAGGATCAGGTTGGCGTATTCCTCGGGGGATTTGAGCTGATCGTTGGCATCCAGCATCGACACCCGGGTCGGGCCATCGAAATTACCTTTGGGCGTATTGACGTTGGACGCGGTGACCAGCGTGCGGACGTCCGAAAGGTTCAGACCGTTGGCCGCCAAGGCGTCAGGGTTGACCTTGATCCGCACCGCCTGACGCTGACCGCCGGCAATGCTGACCATGCCGACGCCGCTGATCTGCGCGATCTTCTGCGCCATGCGCGTGTCGACCAGATCGTTGAGTTTAGGCAGCAGCATGGTTTTGGAGGTAATCGCCAGGGTCAGCACGGGCGTGTCGGCCGGGTTGACCTTGTTATAGGTCGGCGGTGCGGGCAAATCGTTCGGTAACAGGTTGGTCGCGCCGTTGATGGCGGCCTGCACTTCCTGCTCGGCGACATCCATGTTGATGTCCAGGCTGAAGCGCAAGGTGATCACCGATGCACCGCCCGAACTGGTGGACGCCATTTGCGTCAGGCCGGGCATCTGCCCGAACTGGCGTTCCAATGGCGCGGTCACGGCACTGGTCATCACTTGCGGGCTGGCACCCGGATACAGGGTCATCACCCGGATGGTCGGATAATCCACCTGCGGCAACGCCGAAACCGGCAGCAAGGTGTACGCGATCAGGCCGGCCAGGACGATGGCCAGCATGCTCAGCGTGGTCGCGACGGGCCTGAGGATGAACAGGCGGGACAGGTTCATACGTTGCCTTTTTTCGCGGTCGCGGCGTTGGCCGACTCACCGGACTCCTTTTCCTTGGACGGCTGCCCCTGCAGTTTCTGCCCAGGCGTCGCCGGCACCTCCTTGCTGTCGTTGACCACGTCCACATCGCTGCCGTCTTTCAGGCGGTCGGTGCCTTCGAGCACCACGCGGTCACCAGCGACCAGTCCTTCGGTCACGACCGTCGAGTTTTCATCGCTTGGCCCGGTTTTCAGCGAGCGAATACGGACTTTCTTGTCGCCCTCCATCACGTACACGAAGGTGCCATTGACGCCGAACTGAACGGCCGCCGAAGGCACCAGCACCACGTTTTTCAGGGTATTGGCCAGAAGCCGTGCGTTGACGAACTGATTGGGAAACAACGCTTCATTGGCGTTATCGAAGCGCGCCTTGAACTTCAGCGTGCCGGTGGTGATGTCGATCTGGTTGTCGATGCTCGCCAGCACACCCGTGGCCTGCAACTTCACGTCGCCGCGGTCCCACGCCTCGACCGGCAGCTTGTCGCCGCTGCGGTAGTGGCCGATCACGTCTGCCAGGTCTTTTTCCGGCAAGGTGAAGTTGACGGTGATGGGCTTGGTCTGGGTGATGACCGCCAGTGCAGTGGTGTCGTTGGCGGCAACCAGGTTACCGACGTCCAGCTGCCGCAGACCGATGCGGCCCGAGATGGGCGCCCGGATCTGCGTGAAATCGAGGTTGAGCTTGGCGTCACCCACGGCAGCCTGGTTGGTCTTGATGGTGCCCTGGTACTGACCGACCAACGATTCGGCGGTGTCCAGGGTCTGCTTGGCGATGCTGTCTTCTTTGTACAGGTCCCGATAACGCTGTACATCGATCTGAGCATTCTTCAGCAACGCCTGGTTCTGCATCAGCGTGCCTTCGGCCTGCTGCAACGCAATCTGGTAGCTGCGTGGGTCGATCACCGCCAGCAGATCGCCGGCCTTGACCTGCTGGCCTTCCTGAAAGTTGATCTTCATCAGTTCGCCGGCCACGCGGCTGCGCACATTGATCGTGTTCATCGCCGTGACGGTGCCCAGGGCTTTGTAGTAGATCGGGAAGTCACCGGTCGTTGCGGGTGCCACGCGCACCGGAACCAGGCCGGTGGAACCGCCGAATCCCGGACGCTGCCCCGTCATTTTCCCCGCCCCGCCACTGCGGCTGGCGCCCTTGTGCGCCTGACCGGATTGCTGCGCGGTGGCATCCATCTTGGCGGACGACCCCGGCCAGTACCGCCAACAGACGCCTGCGACAATCAATAGGACCAACAGGCTGATCAGCCAGCGGCGAGAATTACGGGAACCAGACGATTGCATGAATAAATCAACCAGTGTGCGCGTGAGCGTCTTCGGGAGGCTGAACAATAAGCATAGTGAGGTGCCAAGCAAAGGACCTTTACCGGCAATTTACCCAGTGCTTACTTAAGTAACGTGTTGACCTGCAAATGAAAACGGCCTGATCGAGTCAGGCCGCTTTGTGTTGCGAAGTATTGCCGTGCGTTATCCGGCAATACGCAACGAACAACTTACTTGAGCACGGCCAGTGCGGCGTCGTAGTTCGGCTCCTGGCCGATCTCGGGTACCAGTTCGCTGTGCAGCACGTTATCGTTTTCGTCCAGCACAACGACAGCGCGGGTGGTCAGGCCGACCATCGGGCCGTCAGCGATTGCCACACCGTAGGCTTGCATGAAGTCAGCGCCACGCATGGTGGACAGGTTTTTAACGTTTTCCAGGCCTTCGGCGCCGCAGAAACGCGCTTGCGCGAACGGCAGGTCAGCCGAGATGCACAGCACCACAGCGTTGTTCAGGTCATTGGCCTGAGCGTTGAACTTGCGGACCGAGGTGGCGCAGGTCGGGGTGTCAACGCTTGGGAAGATGTTCAGCACTTTGCGCTTGCCGGCAAAGGTTTCCAGGGTCACGTCAGACAGATCGCCACCGACCAGTTTGAAAGCGGGCGCCTTGCTGCCGACCTTTGGCAGTTCGCCGCTGATCTGTACCGGGGAGCCTCTACGAGTCACTTGAGCCATGAGCTGAGTCCTTATTTTGAGGTTGCGGGAAAGACAGGAAGTTAACCACGAATCGGCCTGACGACCTACTGGAAGGCATCACTTTGTTGTCGGTGGTGCCTTCGCCCTTTTAAAAATCCCGTTTATAGAAAATATCCAGCGAACTGGCGACGCCGCTCGCCGCCTCCACGTAGACCTTCTTGCTCAACAGGTACCGCAGGGCGATCGTATTCGCCGGTTCGAACACCCCTACTCCATACCGCAAACTGAGCTTGTCGGTGATCTTGCCACTGGCAACCACGGCGGTAGTGTCGCCACTGCCAGAGGTGTCCAGGTCGAAGTCTTTGATCCCGAGACCGGAGGCCAGTTTGCCCGCTGTTGACGAACTGCCGGCCAGCCCAAGTGCCAACGCGGCTTGAGCCATCATGTTGTTGTCTTCACCGTTGGTGGCCAACGGGCGGCCTAGCACCAGATAGGACAGCGCCTGCTCCTGACTCATCGCGGGCTCGGAAAATACCGTGGTCGTCGGCTGTTCGGCGCTGCCACTCAGGCGAATACCGGCAATCACATCGTCGGTCTGGCGAATCGCTTCGATGTCCAGGTACGGCTGATCCACCGGCCCCGCGAACAGCAGTCGCGCTTTGCGGATGGTCAGGCGCTGACCATAAGCGCGATAACGGCCGTCGTTGAGGTTCAGTTCGCCCCGGGTGTCCAGGTTGTCACCAATGTGAACGTGCCCCGCCAAGTTGGCCGTCAGACCGAAGCCGGTGAAACTCAACTGCTCCTGACCGACCTCGACGTTGATGTCCATGGCGATGGCCATCGGCGGCTTGCCCGCTTCGGTTTGCGCGCCGACGATCACCGTGTCATCGGACACTTTGACGGTGGACGGCGGCAATTGGCGGACCGTGATCTCGCCTTTGGGGATCAGCACCTTGCCCGACACCGCCAGCCGATCGCCCTGCAAGCTGATCTTAAGGTCGGGGGCTGCTTCCAGCTTGGCATAGGGTTCGACGGTGATCGGCAGATGCGAGCCCTGCAGGTTGATACCGACGTTCAACGCGTCAGCCCACGCAATCTGCCCGCTGATGCTGCCTTGACCCGCCGCGCCACTGCGCCAGTTGCCCTTCAACTGCACGTTCTCGCCTGCGATCAAGGCTTGCACATTGAGTTTTTCAAGGGTGATCGGCAGTTCCGGCCCGGACACTTCGCCGTCGCTCAACACGACATTGCCGTTAACCTGCGGTGCCAACAGACCACCGGAGATGCGCCCGCTGCCGTTCAGCTTGCCGTTGAGCTTTTCAACCATCGTGACGAAGGGCCGTGCCACGGACACATCAAGCCCCGTCAGCGTGAAATCGCCGTTGACGGGTTTGTTTTTCGCCACGGGATCAATGCTCAGGCGGGCCAGCAAGTCACCCAGCTTTCCACCTCGAAAATCCAGCGTGGTGTCGACTTTCTTAGGCGTCAGGCTGCTCGTGAGCTTCAGCGTCTGGTACGGAAAGTCCAGCCATTGGCTCTTCTCTTTGACGCGCAACGTGCCGCCACTGGCGTCGATCACCACCTGCCCGTGGGGTCCGGACGCCGGCAGATCCAGCTGGACATCAGCGTTCAACGCGCCTTTCCATGCAAAGTCCTTGGGCAACCACTGCGCGAGACTGTCCAGCGGGAACTGCTTGAGGTGGTAACGCAAGCGTGGGTCGGGCATCAGGCGCTGGTCTTCGCCGCACAGACTGGCCGGACCGGAGAGCCAGCAATGGGCGCCAAAATTGATTTTGCCGTCAGCGAGGCGTTCGAGTTTTGCCGGTTGCTGCAGCTTCCAGTCCTGCCCGCCCGTTTGCACATCACCGCTGGCCAGACGGCCGCGCCAGTTGCCCTTGTCAAGCGTGCCATCCAGCGCCAACGCCAGCTTGAGCAATGGCCCTTGCAGGTCAAGCTTGACCTGCTGACGCTTGATATCACCCTGACCATTCACCACGAGCGTGCCCAGCGCCGTGTCTCCTACCTGAATGCCGCTGGTTTTCAGGTCGACGGTCGCGCGTTGCGCAGTGTCCAGCTTCGCCGACAGGTTCAGGCTTTGCAGCTTGTTGGTCTCGTACGCCAGTTGCGTACCTTGCAGGCCCAGTTGCCCTTGGGGCGCCTGTAGCGTGCCGGCCAGATCGACACGGCCTTTGACCTGACCCTGCAGCCGCGGCCAGAGCTGACCCAGTCGCGGCAGGTTCAGGTCCAGTTGCGCGATCAGCTTCTGTTGCAGGCTTCCGGTGCCCTGAATGCGGTTGTCACCCAGACGAATGTCCAAGGCGCTCACGCTCCATCTGTCCCCTGCTCCATCGGCCTTGGCTTGCATCACCGCAGGCTGCCCCCGCAGGCGACCCTTGAGGTCAAGATCGGCATTCAGGTTCAGCCGTTCACCCTTGAAAGAACCCTTGCTGCGCAGCGGGCCAGCAAGTGATCCCGGTAGCTCCGCCACCCAGAACGAAGGATCGATGGCGCTCAAGTCCAGCGCGGTATCCCAAGCGACCCCGTCAGCGAACTGCACGTTAACGTGACCACTGGCTTTGCCTTGCCCCGCCACCAACTCAAGCTGCGGCAGGAAAATTTGCTGCAAATCCCCGCTGAACGGACTTTGCAGACTGAACGGACCCGCCGGGCCTTTGAAGTCACCGATGAAATTGCCCAGGTACTTGCCGTCTGTATAGGAAATCTCGCCATTAAAGGTATGAACACTGACTTGCGGTTCGTCGATCACCGGATATAGGCGGTGCCAGGGGAAATCGAGCCAGTCGACCTTTGCGTCGGCACTCAAGCCTTTTTGCCAATCCAGCGATCCGCTGATCTTCAACCACTGTTCGGCACTGGCGGTCAAGTCCAGGGTGGTGATTTGCGCACCCTTGGCATCGACCCGCCCTTGCAGCGCCAAGATAACCGGGCCCTGCTCGGCGGGCAGACTGGCGTTGCCGAGAATGGCGTATCCCTGCGCCAGATCGCCCTTGGCGTTCAGCGTCAGCTGGTTGAGTTGCAGCGTAGCGGGCAGGTCCTTGCTGGCTTTGAAACCGTCACTGGTGATCGCGACTTCTGCCGGCAGATTTTCCACCAGGGGCTGCAACTGCCCCACCAGCTTCGCCTCGATGTAGCCGCTGGTCTGAGCGTTCACATTCAGCGTCTTGAGCAGGTCGCCTGCCACATTCAAGGTCAACGACAACGGCTGACCACTCACATCAGGCAGCTTGACCTGACCTTGCGCCGTCAACGGCCAGTCACCGACGGGCTTCAGCAAACCGGTGAGGTCCAGCACGATGTCGTCGCGTTGCGCGTGCACGGAATCGATCTTCAAACCGTCTGCCGTCCAATGGGCCGCGAGCTGCACGTCCCGCACTTGCTCGGTCCCGTCCAGGTGCAGGCTGCCGATCTGAACCTCGCCCAGTTCGATGGCCACCGGCAACGTGAGCGTAGGCAGCGTGATCGGGCCGTCACTGCCTTCGTCGGTGGAAGGTGCGAAGTGCAGGCGAATATCCGAGGTCTTCAAGGTGTCGATGCACAGCGTCATCCGCATCAGGCACGACGGCGACCACTCGAACACCGGAGCGTCGACCTCGACCTTGCTCTCGCCTTGCTGCCAGACCAGGGCATCGGCTTGCCAGGCGCCGCCCAGACGACCCGAAAAGTTCTTGATCTCCAGACCCGGTACCCATGCTAATGCCCAGCGACTTCCTGACGATGTCCCAAGCACCAGCCCCAGTGAGATCACAATCAGGATCATCAGCGCCAAGACACTTGCCGCGAAAATAAGTGAAATGCGCTTCAACAGTGCCGCCTTTGTCACAATTCAGGTCCCATCGAGAAATGCAGACGAATGCCACCGTCATCATCCAGCGCGTGGGCCAGATCCAGTCGCAGCGGCCCCACCGGTGAAACCCAGCGAATGCCAATGCCGACGCCGGTTTTGAGGCTTGGCAAGTCCAGCGAGTTGAACGAGTTGCCTTGGTCGACGAAGGCCGCAACCCGCCACTTTTCAGCGATCGAGTACTGGTACTCAGCACTGCCGGCAATCATGTAGCGGCCGCCGATCTTGTCGCCATCAGAGTTTTCCGGGGACAGTGACTGATAGTCGTAACCCCGAACGCTCTGGTCACCACCGGCAAAGAATCGCAGCGAAGGCGGAATGGATTTGTAACCGTTGGTGGCCGTGCCGCCCACCTGCACGCGGCCGAGAAAACGGTGGTTCTGTGCAACCGTTGTCAGCCCCTTGATCAGTGCGGTGCCGTGCAGCACGTTGGCGTCCGAGCCCAGACCTTCCTTCGCCACCTCGGTTTCGAACTGCAGACGGTAACCGTTGTGCGGGTCAATCCGGTTATCGCTGCGCAGATAGGAATAGCTGATGCCGGGCATCAACAAGGTGCTCAAGCCTTCATCGTTGCCCAGACGGTACTCTTCCCGCTGCCATTTGAGGGAAATGACCCGCTCCCAGCCGCTGGGCAACTTGCTGTGCCACTCAGGACCGACCGTCAGCAGTTTGCTGAGGCTGTCGGTGTCAGCGATTTCTTCGTATTGATAGCCGCCAGCGAATCGCAGTTTATCGGTCAGTGGCGGGTCCAGCGGGATGTCATAAAACAGGCCGACGTTCTGGCGTGGCGCCGACAATTCGGATTCGACGCCGTAGCTGTGGCCTTGGGGATTGGCCCAGTGACGGGTCCAGTTGGCTTTTACGCGAGGACCGACGTCCGTCGAATAGCCCACACCCAGCCCCATGGTGCGAGGCTTGCGGGTTTGCAGTTGAACGTCGACGGGGATCACCTGACCTTGCGCATCGGTGGGTGACGCATCGACACGAACACCCTCGAAATAACCGCTTGATTGCATGGCCTGGTTGAGCTCGGCGATCAGCTCGGAATCGTAAGGCGTGTCCTCCTTGAAGGGCACCATGCGTTTGAGCAGGTCTTCATCAAACGGTGCATCGCCACTGAACGTGACTTTGCCCAGCGAAAACCGGGGGCCGCTGTCGTAAACCAGCTCGATGTCAGCGACACCCGCCCGCGGGTCAACGGACAGGCGTTGAACGACGAATCGCCCTTTGAAAAAGCCGTAGCGCGCGGCCTGATTCTGAATAAGGCGCTTGGCGTCCTCATAGCGACCGTGATTGAGCACCGCTCCCGACCTGAGTGCATCGCTCTTGGGCACTTTGAATGCCTTGAGCTGACGCGCATCGCCCTCGATCCGCACCGTGACGTTACGCAAATGCACCGGTTCGCCGGGCTCTACGGTAAGAACAAGGTGCAGGTCCTTGTCGGTCCGTTTGACCTCAGTATCGATCTGCGCCTGGTAGTAACCCAGCGCCTGGGCCGCTTTCTGTGCCTGCTCGACAGCGCCCACGCTAAAACGCTCGAGCGCCTGTTCATCACGCTCGCCGAGGGTGCCCACGTACCCTTCAATGTTGGATTTGAGCTCGGAATTGGACGGCTTGATCCTTACATCCAACTGCGCATCGGCGAACGCCGCACAGCTGGAAAACATCAGGATAAAACCACTGGTGAATCGACCGGGAAACTTCATAGGCGCGGATGCTAACACGAGCGGCGGGTGCTTCTGGAACCCGCTGGGATGGACAAAAGATCCGCGGTCAAACCATGGAACCGATTGAAACCTGAGGGTTTGGGTGAAAAAAGACGTGCTCTCGGATAGGTCCTACAGCCACTTCTCCAATCTCCTCATAACCCTGTCGTTTGTAGAACTCCAGATAATGGTCATTGCCGGTGTCCAGCACGATGCCTTTGGAGTGCTCGTCCACGGCGCACCAGTCATGCAGCGCTTGCAGCAACTGCTCACCGTGGTGTTTGCCCTGAAAATCGGGGTGGATCCCCAGCAGCGGCAGGACATGGACCGCATCGGAAGGCAGGCACGCCAGCACCGCCTGGTAATACTCCAGATACCGTTGAGTACAACGAAGCCCGGTGCTCATCACCATGCGCAACCGCCACGCCCAGCTTTCGGTGATGCCCAGACGCCGTTTCGGCGGCGCGATCAGCGCGACGCCGACCAGACGGTCCTCGACAAACAACCCCAGTGCCGGCATGTCTTGCAGGAAGTGCTGCTTCACCAACTCGCGAACCGTCGCGCGTACTCGATGCTCATAGCCGGACCGGCCGGATTCGAACAAATAACCGAAACTGGGTTCGTGCCGGTACGCCTGGTACAGCAATGATCGAGCTTCTCGGGAGTAACCGCTGTCCAGCTGACGGATGTCCGCAGATGCATGTGCTGATTCAGGCATGTGATCGTGTCCCTTTCGATGACCCGACTCGTTCGGACGGGCTCATGGTATCAAGCGTTCGAGTGGCGGGCCTTGACGACAGTTCCGATGAGTTTCCCAAGCATTTCCCACAGCGTAGCAGCCCGTCGATGAGTGAGATTGCCCTTGAGGCTGGCCGTTGGCAGGCAGGTCAGCTAGCATCGCGGTTTGTTTTTGCCAGGACTGCCGTCTATGAAAATTGTGTCTTTCAACATCAACGGCCTGCGCGCTCGCCCGCATCAGTTGGCGGCGCTGATTGAAAAACACCAGCCTGACGTCATTGGTCTGCAGGAAACCAAGGTCTCGGACGACCAGTTCCCGCAGGCCGAAATCGAAGCGCTGGGCTACCACGTGCACTTCCACGGGCAGAAAGGTCACTACGGCGTTGCCCTGCTCTCACGCCAGGCGCCACTTTCGCTGCATAAAGGCTTTGATACCGACGACGAAGACGCCCAGCGGCGATTTATCTGGGGCACCTTCGCCGACCGCAACGGCCTGCCGGTGACGATCATGAACGGTTACTTCCCGCAGGGCGAAAGCCGGGACCACCCTACCAAGTTCCCGGCCAAGACCAAGTTCTATGCCGACCTTCAGCACTTGCTGGAAACCCGGTTCTCCAACGACCAGGCTCTGGTAGTCATGGGCGACGTCAACATTTCGCCTGAAGACAGCGACATCGGTATCGGTCCGGACAACGCCAAGCGCTGGCTGAAAACCGGCAAGTGCAGCTTCCTTCCGGAAGAGCGCGAGTGGATGGCCAAACTCAAGAACTGGGGGTTGGTGGACAGCTTCCGTCATCTGTACCCGGAAGTGGTCGATCAGTTCAGCTGGTTTGATTACCGCAGCCGCGGCTTCGAAGACGAGCCCAAACGTGGCCTGCGCATCGACTTGATCCTGGCCTCCCATGGCCTGCAGCCGCGCATCCTGGCCGCCGGTGTGGATTACGACCTGCGCGGGATGGAAAAACCTTCCGATCACGCGCCGATCTGGCTTGAATTGAGCTGATACCTGGCGACTGTCCTCCGGCCAGCACCTGCTCCTGAACAGCCACTGGCTAACCCCCGTGGCTGTCATATCGCCGTAACGCATCTGTCTTATTCTCCGGCATCTCTCGACCATAAGAAGATGCCGCACATGCAGCGCGCTCGTTTTTTCTCACACGCCATCGCGGTCTGTCTGCTGTGGGCGCTCTCCTTCGGGGCCCGCGCGGCCGCACTCCCCGCCCCTACGGATGGCACGCCCGCGCTGCGCATTCAGGGCTCCAACACCATCGGCGCGCAACTGGGTCCGGCATTGGTCATCGGGCTGCTCAACCAGCAAGGCGCGCAGGCCATTGAGCAGCAGCCCGGCATCAGACCCAACGAATCGCGCATCGTCGGTCAACTGCCCTCAGGGCAGTCGGTCAGCATCGACATTGCCGCTCACGGCTCAAGCACAGGCTTCGTCGCGCTCAAGAGCGGTCAGGCGGATCTCGCCGCCGCTTCACGCCCCATCAAGGACGCTGAACTCAACGACCTGTCCGGCCTCGGCGATCTACGCAGCCGTGAGGCCGAACAGGTGATTGCCATCGATGGCGTTGCGGTCATCCTGCACCCGGCCAATCCACTGCGCGAACTGAGCACCGCGCAACTGGCGAAAGTCTTCTCGGGCGAGATCCATGACTGGGAGCAACTGGGCAGCACAGGCGGCCCCATTCATGTGTATGCCCGCGATCAGCAATCCGGCACTTTCGATACCTTCAACGAGCTGGTACTGGCGAAATTCGGCAAGACCCTGACCCGTGACACCCAGCGTTTCGAATCCAGCGAAGCGCTGTCCGACGAGGTCAGTCACGACCGGCAGGGGATCGGCTTCATCGGCCTGCCCTATGTCCGGCGGGCCAAGGCAGTGGCGATCAGTGACGGTACGTCGAAGCCTATGCTGCCCAGCATCAGTCTGATCGCGACGGAGGATTACCCGCTGTCGCGCCGTTTGTACTTCTATTTGCCGCCCGACGCCAAACAGCGTTGGGCCAAGGCGCTGGTCCGCTTCGCTCAAAGTCCGCAGGGCCAGTCCATCGTGGCGCAGAACGGTTTTGTCGCGCAGACCGTGCAGGCCGTGAAAGTACGCGCCACCTCGGAAATGCCCGTGGAGTATCAGAACCTGGCCCGTGAAGCCGAACGGCTGTCAGTGAATTTCCGCTTCGCCCAAGGCAGCGCGACACTGGACAACAAGGCTCGCCAAGACCTGAAACGGGTGGCCGACTACCTGAACGTCCACGACCTGCTGAATCAGAAGGTCACGCTGGTAGGGTTTGGGGATGCGAAAAGCGACCCGGCACGGGCCCAGTTACTCTCGAAACTCAGGGCCATGGCGGTGCGCCGGGAATTGCTGAAAAGCGGCGTGATCCCGCGCGATGTGCGCGGTTTCGGCGATGAAATGCCCGTCGCCGCGAACGACGCCGATGAAGGCCGTATCAAGAATCGTCGCGTTGAAGTGTGGGTGGAGTGAAGCGACCCTGCGGCGGGCTGGGCTGAATCACTGCGGGAGCGGATGGATTCTCATGGCGCTGTTAAGAATGCACCGCAGCCTTACCGACAAGGCTGCGAGTGCTCAAGCGCGTCCAATACCACCGCTGCATGAAGCTCAGCGATGCTCGCTGCGCATCAGCTCTTTCGGCACGTACTTGCCGACTTCGTATTTGCCGATGGCTGCGCGGTGCACTTCATCCGGGCCATCGGCCAATCGCAGGGTGCGCTGCATCGCGTACATGTAGGCCAGCGGGAAATCGCCGGAAACCCCTGCGCCGCCGTGGATCTGGATCGCCCGGTCAATGACCCGCAACGCCACGTTCGGCGCGACCACTTTGATCTGCGCGATTTCGCTTTTCGCCACCTTATTGCCGACCGTGTCCATCATGTACGCGGCTTTCAGAGTCAGCAGGCGCGCCATGTCGATTTCCATACGCGAATCGGCAATCTTGTCGATGTTCCCGCCCAATCGCGCCAGGGGTCGGCCGAACGCCGTACGCTGTACCGAGCGCTTGCACATCAGTTCCAGCGCACGCTCCGCCATACCGATCGAACGCATGCAGTGGTGGATCCGGCCAGGGCCAAGACGGCCTTGAGCGATCTCGAAACCACGGCCTTCGCCCAGCAAGACGTTTTCGTAGGGCACGCGTACGTTATCGAACAACACTTCAGCGTGACCGTGGGGCGCGTCGTCGTAGCCAAACACCGGCAACGGCCGCACGATTTTCACGCCGGGCGTGTCGGTAGGGACCAGAATCATCGAATGTTGCTGATGACGCGGTCCGTCAGGGTTGCTCAAGCCCATGAAGATCATGATTTTGCAGCGCGGGTCACAGGCGCCGGACGTCCACCATTTGCGGCCATTGATCACCCACTCATCGCCGTCGCGCTCCGCACGGGCGGCCATGTTGGTGGCATCCGATGAGGCTACGTCGGGCTCGGTCATGGCAAAGGCCGAACGGATTTCGCCGCGCAGCAAAGGCTCCAGCCACTGCTGCTTCTGCGCCTCGCTGGCGTAACGCACCAGCACTTCCATGTTGCCGGTGTCGGGCGCCGAGCAGTTGAACGGCTCAGGCCCCAGCAGAGAACGGCCCATGATTTCCGCCAGCGGAGCGTATTCCAGGTTGGTCAGGCCGGCGCCGAGTTCCGATTCGGGCAGAAACAGGTTCCACAACCCCTCGGCTTTGGCCCGCGCCTTGAGTTCCTCCATGATCGCCGTCGGTTGCCAACGATCCCCTTCTGCCACCTGCCGCTCAAACACGGGCTCGGCCGGGTACACGTAAGCGTCCATGAACGCGGTCACACGCTCGCGCAGTTCCTGGACCTTGGGGGAGTAAGCGAAATCCATGGGCAGCTACCTTCTGATGAGGTGGTTTCAAGTCATGGGACGATGCTAGAACAGGCCTTTCCATTTATCTAACCTATTCTCGGCGTGTATTAACATTCATAACCGATATATGATCAGGCCAGTTCCTGAACGACAGTACCAAGTCAGGCCGGACCCCAGCCCTAATAACAAAAGCAGCGTGAGGCGCACAGCAATGAACCTGAGCAAGGTCGATCTCAATCTCTTTATTGTCTTTGACGCCATCTATACGGAAGCCAACCTGACCCGCGCCGGTCAGATCGTCGGCATCACCCAGCCTGCGGTCTCAAACGCCCTGGCCCGTCTGCGGGAAACCTTCAATGATCCGCTGTTCGTCCGCACGGCCCAAGGCATGGTGCCCACGCCGATGGCCCAGAACATCATCGGCCCGGTGCGTAACGCACTCTCGTTGTTGCGCGTCTCGGTGCAGGAAAGCCGAATCTTCAACCCGCTCCAGGCCAACAAAAACTACCGCATCAGCATGACCGACCTGACCGAGGCCATTATTTTGCCGGCGCTGTTTCAACGGCTCCGCCGACTCGCGCCGGCAGTGACGATCGAAAGCTTCCTGTCCAAACGCAGGGAAACCACCAAAGAACTGGCCGCTGGCAGGCTTGATTTTGCGGTGGACGCGCCGCTCAACACCGATCCCCAGGTGCGGCACGTCAAACTCATGGAAGACAACTACGTGTGCGCCATGCGCCGAGGCCATCCGCTGGCCAATAAAGCCGCCATCAGCCTGGATGACTATTTGTCAGTGGCCCACATTCACATCTCCAGCCGCCGCAGCGGCTTGGGCTACGTGGACCTGGCGCTGGGTAAAATGGGCATTCAACGCAAAATCGCCCTGCGCTCGCAGCACTACCTGATGGCGTCACAAGTGTTGCAGCAGACCGACATGGTCATGACCGTCCCGGAACGTTTCGCGCGCCGCAACGACCTGCATTTCGTGTACCTGCCGGTCAACGATGTCCCCACCGTGGAGACGCACCTGTACTGGCACGAAAGCACCGATCAGGATCCGGCGAACCGCTGGATGCGCGAGCAGATCATTGAGCTTTGCCAACTGGTCACGGCTCAGGAACGCAAACTTGAGAAAGAACTTGAAGAAGCGGTTAAGTAATAAATATCAAATGGTTATGGCAATGTATTAATCCTTAATCGAGGTGAATGACGGTGGGAACCGCCTTGTTGGCGAGAGCGTCGTGTCAGCGATATCAACGTTCGTGACCTGACGCCTGTGCCAGCAAGTCGGCTGCCACCGCTCGAATGGCGAAGCTGATGCCGGCTTGACGTTTACGTCAAGGTCGCCGTACGTTAGCTCGACGCCTTTCTCGCACGAGCCCTTCCATGAGTAATCCGACTTACAGTATTTCCGACCTCGCACGCGAGCTGGACATCACCACGCGCACCATCCGCTTTTACGAAGAGCAAGGCATGCTATGTCCCGAGCGTCGTGGTCTGGAGCGTGTCTATTCGGCCCGGGACAAAGTCACACTCAAGCTGATCCTGCGCGGCAAGCGCATCGGCTTCTCGCTGGCTGAGTGTCGGGATCTGATCGGACTGTACGACCCGACCGGCGACAATCAGAAGCAACTCACCACGATGCTGGTGAAGATTGCGGAGCGCCGCGCACAGCTCGATCAACAGCTGCTGGACATCCAGCAAATGCAGCTGGAGCTCGACACCGCAGAAGAACGCTGCAGGGCGGCCCTCAGCAATTCTCTTTGAAAACGGCCGTTTAAATGCACTACCTGGAAATTGTTGAAGAAGGAATGCCTGTCATGCCCCTCCCGCAACGCGTACGTTTGGTGGAAGTCGGCCCTCGGGACGGCTTGCAGAATGAAGCCCGTCCGATCGACGTCGCCGACAAGATCCGCCTGGTGGATGACTTGACCCACGCCGGTCTTGGCTACATCGAGGTCGGCAGCTTCGTCTCGCCCAAATGGGTGCCACAAATGGCAGGGTCGGCAGAAGTCTTCGCCGGCATCCAGCGAAAGGACGGTGTCACCTATGCCGCCCTCGCGCCGAACCTTCGCGGCTTTGAAGACGCATTGACCGCCGGGGTCAAGGAGGTCGCGGTGTTCGCCGCCGCCTCGGAATCGTTTTCCCAACGCAACATCAATTGCTCGATCAGCGAGAGCCTCGATCGCTTCCTGCCGATCATGGAGGCCGCCCGCCTACACGGCATCCAGGTGCGCGGGTACGTGTCCTGTGTGCTGGGCTGCCCGTATGAAGGCGTCGTTTCACCTAAACAGGTGGCGGCGGTGGCCAATGAACTGTTCGCCATGGGCTGTTACGAAGTGTCACTCGGCGACACCATCGGCACGGGCACGCCAGGCGCCACCCGGGAATTGTTCAATGAAGTGGCCGGCCAGATACCGCGCAGCAAACTGGCCGGGCACTTCCACGACACCTACGGTCAGGCGTTGGCCAACATCTATGCGGGCCTCATGGAAGGCATTCAGGTGTTCGACAGCTCGGTCGCTGGCCTGGGCGGCTGCCCCTATGCCAAAGGGGCCACGGGCAATGTCGCGACTGAAGATGTGCTCTACATGCTGATGGGCCTGGGGATCGAGACCGGTGTGGATCTGGACGCGTTGATTGCCGCCGGGCAACGCATCAGCGACGTGCTCGGCCGCGCCAATGGCTCGCGGGTGGCAAAAGCGCGTTTGTCGGGCTGATGTGCGACAACTTGTCACACAGTGTTACCCTCACCGGCATTGGGACACAGAAACGGGTAACACGGAAACACTGAGTGACGATTGTCATGACCCGCTGTTTTCAAGCTTTTCTGCGAAGCCCCGGTTTCCGGGCCCTCCGCAAATTTCGGAAAAGTTGGCATGGCTTCTGCTATGTCTTACGTACAACAAAAATAACAAATCGCAGCAAACCAATAAAAACAAGACGTAACGGCTCTGACATAACAAGAACAACACGGACAGAGGCGTAGCTAACTGATTTTTTTGGAGTGGATCGCTTTGTGAGGCTTTGTCCTCTCGACCGTACAGAGAACAATAAAACTACCTTCAGGTAGCGACCGAACGGGTTGAATCGCAAGATCGAAGCAATATCAGCGCTCAAAAAAATACGTTTGCTCTTGATCCCGCATGGGGGTCGCTCAAAAAAGCAAAAAAGGTCTGGCCACCAAAAACAACAACAGGCCGCCTAAAAACAAAAAAGAGCATGCAACTGAACTTGGAGGGGAGCCTAGGCTCCCCTTCGTGCTGTCTGGGGTTTCAATCCCCTGCTCTCCCTGCCTGCCCCGACCTCGGTGTCCCGCCAACCCCCGAACCTCGTCACCACCTCGTTGACATCCGCCTGCTCACAGGTTTACGTTAACGTAAAGGTGATACTGAATATTGCCATCCGATAGCCCCTCCAAAAACAACAAGGGAACGCAGGCTCATGAATTACCCCACGCTCAATTTCGGCCTCGGCGAGACGCTGGACATGCTGCGCGATCAGGTGCAGGCATTCGTTGCCGCAGAACTCTCGCCTCGTGCCGCCCAGATCGACAAAGACAACCTGTTTCCGGCCGACATGTGGCGCAAGTTCGGTGAGATGGGCTTGTTGGGCATTACCGTTGATGAACAATACGGCGGCGCCGGACTGGGTTATTTAGCCCACGTGATTGCCATGGAAGAAATCAGCCGGGGCTCTGCGTCCGTCGCACTCTCCTACGGCGCGCATTCCAATCTGTGCGTCAACCAGATCAATCGCAACGGCAATCCCGAACAGAAAGCCCGCTATCTCCCCAGACTGATCAGCGGCGAACACATCGGCGCCCTGGCGATGAGCGAGCCCAACGCCGGTTCCGACGTCGTGTCGATGAAGCTGCGTGCCGACAAACGCGGCGATCGCTTCGTGCTCAACGGCAGCAAGACCTGGATCACCAACGGCCCTGATGCCAACACGTACGTAATCTATGCCAAGACCGACCTTGAGAAAGGTGCGCATGGCATCAGCGCCTTTATCGTCGAGCGCGACTGGAAAGGTTTTTCCCGCGGCAACAAGTTCGACAAATTGGGCATGCGCGGTTCGAACACCTGCGAGCTGTTCTTCGACGACGTGGAAGTTCCGGAAGAAAACCTTCTGGGTGCGCTGAACGGTGGCGTCAAGGTGCTCATGAGCGGGCTGGATTACGAGCGCGTCGTGCTCTCCGGCGGTCCGACCGGGATCATGCAGGCGTGCATGGACGTGGTGCTGCCTTACATCCACGACCGCAAGCAGTTCGGCCAGAGCATCGGCGAATTCCAGCTGATTCAGGGCAAGGTTGCCGACATGTACACCCAGCTCAACGCCAGCCGCGCGTACCTGTATGCCGTGGCCCAGGCGTGTGAACGCGGGGAAACCACACGCAAGGACGCTGCCGGGGTGATTCTCTACAGCGCGGAACGTGCCACACAGATGGCGCTGGACACCATTCAGATCCTTGGGGGTAACGGCTACATCAACGAATTCCCCGCCGGACGCCTGCTGCGTGACGCCAAGCTGTACGAAATCGGCGCCGGGACCAGCGAAATCCGGCGGATGCTCATCGGTCGCGAATTGTTCAACGAAACCCGCTGACAGCGCCGGAGGCAGCATGGCAATCCTGCACACCCGCATCAATCCGCGCTCGGCTGAGTTTTCCGCTAACCGCACCAGCCTGCAAAAACAGGTCGACGATTTGCGCCAGTTGCTGGCGCAGGTCCGGGAAGGCGGTGGCGCCAAAGCGCAAGAGCGCCACACCTCACGGGGCAAGCTGTTACCCCGCGACCGCATCGACCGATTGCTGGACACCGGCTCAGCGTTTCTTGAAATCAGCCAGCTGGCCGCGCACGACGTTTACGGTGAGGACGTGCCTTGCGCAGGCGTGATCGCTGGCATTGGCCGGGTCGAGGGCGTCGAGTGCATGATCATCGCCAACGACGCGACGGTCAAAGGCGGCTCGTATTACCCGCTGACGGTCAAGAAACACCTGCGCGCCCAAGCCATCGCGCAGCAGAACCGCTTGCCCTGCATTTATCTGGTCGATTCCGGTGGCGCCAACTTGCCGCGTCAGGACGAAGTGTTTCCGGACCGGGAGCATTTCGGCCGCATCTTTTTCAATCAGGCCAACATGAGTGCCCAGGGCATCCCGCAGATCGCGGTGGTCATGGGCTCTTGTACGGCGGGCGGCGCCTACGTGCCCGCGATGGCCGACGAGGCCATCATGGTCCGTCAACAGGCGACCATTTTTCTGGCAGGTCCGCCGCTGGTGAAAGCGGCCACCGGCGAGGTGGTCAGCGCCGAAGACCTGGGCGGTGCCGACGTGCACTGCAAGGTCTCCGGCGTCGCCGATCACTATGCCGACAGCGATGAACACGCCCTTGAGCTGGCACGTCGCAGCGTCGCTCACCTCAATTGGCGCAAACAGGGCGAACTGCAACGGCAAACGCCACTGGCGCCCCTTTACGCCAGTGACGAACTGTACGGCGTGATTTCAGCCGATCCCAAGCAGCCATTCGACGTGCGCGAAGTGATCGCCAGACTGGTCGACGGCTCGGTGTTCAATGAGTTCAAGGCGCTGTTCGGCACGACACTGGTCTGTGGTTTTGCACACCTGAACGGCTACCCGATCGCGATTCTCGCCAACAACGGCATTCTGTTCGCCGAAGCGGCGCAGAAAGGCGCGCACTTCATTGAACTGGCCTGCCAGCGCGGCATTCCCCTGCTTTTCCTGCAGAACATCACCGGGTTCATGGTCGGCCAGAAGTACGAAGCGGGCGGCATCGCCAAGCACGGGGCCAAGCTGGTCACGGCCGTGGCGTGCGCCAAAGTACCCAAGTTCACCGTCATCATTGGCGGCAGCTTCGGCGCCGGTAACTACGGCATGTGCGGTCGCGCCTATGACCCCCGCTTCCTGTGGATGTGGCCCAACGCGCGCATCGGCGTCATGGGTGGCGAACAGGCGGCGGGCGTGCTGGTGCAGGTCAAGCGAGAGCAGGCGGAGCGCAGCGGCCAGACGTTCACCGCCGAGCAGGAAGCCGAGTTGAAACAACCGATCCTTGACCAGTACGAACATCAGGGTCACCCCTACTACTCCAGCGCCCGGTTGTGGGACGACGGCGTGATCGATCCGGCGCAAACCCGCGACATTCTTGCCCTGGCGATCAGTGCCGCGCTCAACGCCCCCATCGAGGCGACACGCTTCGGCGTGTTCCGCATGTGACCGAGGATGACGCCTTCCATGAACGTCAATGATTTCGACACGCTTGAACTGGATTTCGACCCGCGCGGTTTCGCCACGCTGTGGCTCAATCGGCCGGAAAAGAACAATGCCTTCAACGCCCAGATGATTCGCGAGCTGATCATCGCGCTCGACCGTGTTCAGGGCGATGCCCGCTTGCGTTTTCTGGTGCTGCGGGCGCGGGGCAAGCACTTCAGCGCCGGGGCCGACCTGGCCTGGATGCAGGAATCCGCGAACCTGGACTACAACACCAACCTGGGGGACGCCCGCGAACTTGGCGAGCTGATGTACAACCTCGCCAAGCTGAAATTGCCTTCACTGGCCGTGGTGCAAGGCGCCGCCTACGGCGGTGCCCTGGGCCTGATCAGTTGCTGTGACATGGCAATCGGTGCCGACGACGCGCAATTCTGCCTGTCGGAAGTGAAAATCGGCCTGGCGCCTGCGGTGATCAGCCCGTTCGTGATTCAAGCCATCGGTGAACGCCACGCCCGCCGCTACGCACTCACCGCCGAACGTTTCAACGGCACACGCGCGCGCGAGATCGGGTTGCTCGCCGAGTCTTACCCCGCGTCAGAACTGGAACAGCAGGTTCAGCACTGGATCGACAACCTGCTGCTCAACAGCCCGCAGGCCATGCGCGTGAGCAAGGATCTGCTGCGCGAAGTCGGCCATGGCGAACTGTCGACCGCATTGCGCCGGTACTGTGAAAACGCTATCGCCAGAATCCGGGTCAGCCCGGAAGGCCAGGAAGGTTTGCGAGCCTTCCTGCAAAAACGCGATCCCGCCTGGCGCGATGACAACAATAAGAACGGAGAGTCACGCTGATGGACGCGATTAAAACCATCGCTTTAACCTCGGTGCTTGTCGCCAACCGGGGCGAAATCGCCTGCCGGATCATGCGCACCGCCCACGCGTTGGGCTTGACCACGGTGGCGGTTCACAGCGCGATCGATTGCGATGCCCGGCATGTGCGTGAAGCCGACGTCGCCGTGAATCTGGGCGGCAGCAAAGCCGCAGACAGTTACCTGCAGATCGACGCGTTGATTGCCGCCGCCCAAAGCAGCGGCGCTCAGGCGATTCATCCCGGTTATGGATTTCTCTCGGAAAACGCCGGATTTGCTCGCGCTGTCGAGCAAGCCGGCCTGGTGTTTCTGGGACCGCCTGCCTCTGCCATCGATGCCATGGGCAGTAAATCGGCGGCTAAATCGCTGATGGAAGCCGCGGGCGTTCCCCTCGTCCCCGGTTACCACGGCGAAGCGCAGGACGCTGCAACCTTCCGCGAAGCAGCCGCGCGCATCGGTTATCCGGTGCTCCTCAAAGCCACCGCAGGGGGCGGCGGTAAGGGCATGAAGGTTGTGGAGCGCGACGAAGACCTGGCCGAAGCGTTGGCGTCCGCGCAACGAGAAGCACAATCGTCGTTTGGCGACTCGCGCATGCTGGTGGAGAAATACGTGCTCCAGCCTCGCCATGTCGAAATCCAGGTGTTTGCCGATCAGCACGGTCATTGCCTGTACCTCAACGAACGGGACTGCTCGATCCAGCGTCGCCATCAAAAGGTGGTCGAAGAAGCGCCAGCACCCGGTCTTGGCCCGGCACTCCGTCGCGCGATGGGGGAAGCCGCCGTGCGGGCCGCGCAAGCCATCGGTTATGTCGGGGCCGGCACAGTGGAATTCCTGCTCGACGCCCGTGGCGAGTTCTTCTTCATGGAAATGAATACCCGCTTGCAGGTCGAGCACCCGGTGACCGAAGCCATCACGGGGCTGGACCTGGTCGCGTGGCAGATCCGCGTTGCCCAAGGCGAGCCGCTGCCCATGACGCAGGATCAGGTGCCGTTGAACGGGCATGCAATTGAGGTGCGGCTGTACGCCGAAGACCCGGCCAACGACTTTCTTCCGGCCACCGGCACGCTGACGTTGTATCGGGAATCGACGCCAGGTCCGGGACGCCGTGTCGACAGCGGCGTCAGCGAAGGCGATGACGTCTCGCCCTTCTACGATCCGATGCTGGGCAAATTGATTGCCTGGGGAGAGGACCGGGAACAGGCGCGCTTGCGGCTGTTGTCGATGCTTGACGAGTTTGCCGTCGGCGGGGTGCGGACCAATCTGGCGTTTCTGCGCCGGATCATTGCGCATCCGGCCTTTGCCGACGCTGAACTGGACACTGGCTTCATTCCTCGCTATCAGGCCAACCTGCTGCCACCGTCAGAGGCATTGTCGGACGCGTTCTGGCAAACCGCCGCGATTGCATGGCACCTCAGCACGCCGGCCAGGGTGCGCCATGACGATCCGCATTCGCCTTGGTCGGGGGCAAACGGCCTGCGTCTGGGGCTGCCCAGCGCGGTGGTCCTGCACCTGAGTTGCGCCGCAGAACACCGCGTGATTCGCCTGAAGGGCGATGACACGTCCACTGTTCAGTGGCTCGGCGAGCAGCTCGTCAGCGAGCACCATGGCGTGCGGCGCCAAACACGTGCGATGCGTCGCGCAGACACGCTGTACCTCAGTTGGCAAGGCGAGTTGCACGCGATCAGACGCTACGATCCAATCGCAGCCGTGGAGGCCAGCCACACCCATCAAGGCGGGCTGACCGCCCCCATGAATGGCAGCATCGTTCGGGTCTTGGTTGAGCTGGGTCAGGCGGTCGAGGCCGGGACACCTCTGGTCGTGCTGGAAGCCATGAAGATGGAACACAGCATCCGCGCGAGCGCGGCCGGAACGGTGTCGGCGTTGTACTGCACCGAGGGTGAAATGGTCAGCGAAGGGACGGTGCTGGTTGAGTTGAACGAGTTGAGCGCTGCCAAGGCGTCTTGACGTCCGTTGGGGATGGCCCCCGAATGCAAAATGCCAGTGGGAGCACATGCTTTGGCTCCCACCGGCATTAGTGTTTCATCACGACAGCAGCGCGGGCACCTGACCCGCGCCACCCTGCTTCCTTAAGCCGCGACTTCAAACAGCTTCGGCAACTCCACTTCCCCGCTGATCAGACTCTGACGCATCCGCGCCGCCTGCAACGCCGCTGCTTTCATCGCGGCCTCCTTGACGTGACCATATCCGCGAATACGCTCAGGCAGACGCGCCAGGCTCAACGCGGTGTGGCGATTCCCGGCATTCAAATGCGCCAGGATCAGTTCAACGTCGCTCACATAATGGTCGATCAATTCGCGCTCTTGACGACGCTCCAGGCTGCGCCCGAACGGATCAAACGCGGTGCCGCGCAGGAATTTGAACGTCGCCAGCACCTCGAATGCTTTCAGCATCCAGGGCCCGAAGCTGCGCTTGCGCGGCGCGCCGCTGTTGGGATCACGTTTGGCGAGCCACGACGGCGCCAGATGAAACTCCAGTCGGTAGTCGCCTTCGAATTGCGCCTGCAATTGCCGCGTGAACTCGCCATTGCTGTAAAGCCGCGCGACTTCGTACTCGTCTTTATAGGCCAACAGTTTGAAGTAATTGAACGCCACGGCTTCGGTCAGAACAGATGGCTCACCCGGGAACAACCGCGCTTCGGTGTCACGAACCTTATTGACCAACGCCAGATAGCGCTCACTGTAGGCCCGGTTCTGATAGTCGCCCAAGGTTTTGGCGTTATTGGCCAGACGCTCGTCCAGACTCAAGGCTTCTGGCGCCTGAGCCGGCACAGCGTCCGGGTTGGCGGCCGACTGCACCGCGGGCAGATCGAATGCGGCACGACGGCCCCACAGGAATGCCTGCTGGTTCAAATTGACCGCCACGCCGTTCAGCTCGATGGCTTTTTCAATGGCTGCTGAGGTCAACGGAATCAAACCAAGCTGAAAGGCGTACCCCAGCATGAACAGGTTGCTGGCGATGCTGTCGCCCATCAGTTTGGTGGCCAGATCCGTCGCCTGAACGAAATGGGTTTTCTCTGCGCCCACGGCCTCGATGATGGTCTGCATCATCGCCTCGGCCGGAAATTCGGCGTCCGGGTTGCGGGTGAATTCAGCCGTTGGCGTCTGCTGGCTGTTGACCACCGCGTAGGACTTGGCGCTGTTGAGCTTGGCAATCGCATCAGGTCCCGACGACACCAGCAAATCGCAACCCAGCAGCAGATTGGCTTCACCGGCGGCGATACGCACGGCGAACAGGTCTTCCTGCCGCGCGGCGATACGGATATGGCTCACCACAGGCCCGAACTTCTGCGCCAGGCCAGCCTGGTCCAGCACGCTGCAGCCCTTGCCTTCCAGGTTGGCCGCGTAGCCGAGCATCGCGCCCACGGTGGTGACGCCCGTGCCGCCGACACCCGGCAGCAGGATGTTGAAGGGCTGATCGAGGCTCGGCAGCGTCGGCTCAGGGAGCTCGGCAAACGCCTGCGCCTGCTTGGGCAGCTGCGGTTTGCGCAACTTGCCTCCGTGGACCGTCACGAAGCTTGGGCAAAAGCCTTCTACACAGCTGAAATCCTTGTTACAGGCGCTCTGATCGATCTCGCGCTTGCGCCCTTCAGCGGTTTCCTTCGGCAGAATCGACAGACAGCCTGATTTCGCGCCGCAATCGCCACAGCCTTCGCAGACGGCAGGGTTGATGATGGCGCGCTTGTCCAGGTCCAGCATCGTGCCGCGCTTACGGCGGCGGCGTTTCTCGGTCGCGCAGGTCTGGTCGTAAATAATCACCGAGACCCCTTTGAACTCGCGCAACTCTCGCTGCACGCTGTCCAGGTCACGGCGATGGTGGAAGGTGGTGATTGGTGCGAACTGCTCACGGCTCGGGTATTTGTCCGGATCATCCGACACCAGCGCAATCCGCTGCACGCCTTCGTTGAACACTTGACGGCTGAGCTGATCGACGCGCAAAACGCCATCGATTGGTTGACCGCCGGTCATGGCCACGGCGTCGTTGTAGAGAATCTTGTAGGTGATGTTGACCTTGGAAGCCACCGCAGCGCGCAGTGCCAGGTGCCCCGAATGAAAATAGGTGCCATCGCCCAGGTTCTGGAACACGTGCGGGGTTTCAGTGAAAGGGGCCTGACCGATCCACGTTACGCCCTCACCGCCCATCTGGGTAAAGGTGTCGGTTTCACGGTCCATCCAGATGGTCATGTAATGGCAGCCAATGCCTGCCAGCGCGCGGCTGCCTTCAGGCACCTTGGTGGAGGTGTTGTGCGGGCAACCTGAGCAGAAATGTGGCGTGCGCTGGGTCTTGAACAGCGGCGCGGCCAACGCCTTTTCCTTGTCTTGCAGAAATTGCAGACGCGCTTCGATTTTCGGGCTGCTGTAGATCGGCGCGAGCCGTTTGGCAATGACGCGGGCGATCATCGCGGGCGTCAATTCAGCCAGGTTTGGCAGCAACGAGCGGCCTTCTTCGTCGAACTCGCCCACCACACGCGGCCGCTGATCCACCGGCCAGTTGTATAACTGCCCGGTCAATTGGTCTTCGATCACGCTGCGTTTTTCTTCGACGACCAGGATCTCGTCGAGCCCTTCGGCGAAATCGTGTACCGAAACCGGCTCCAGCGGCCAGCTCATGCCGACCTTGAGCACCCGAATGCCCACCGACGCACACAGTGCCTCGTCGATGCCCAGCTCTTCCAGGGCCTGACGAACGTCCAGGTAGGATTTGCCCGTGGTGATGATGCCCAGACGCGGCTGCGGCGAGTCAATGACCACTTTGTTGAGCTGGTTGGCGCGGGCGAAGGCGCGGGCTGCATAGATCTTGTAGGTGTTCAGGCGTGCTTCCTGCGCCAGCGGCGGATCTGGCCAGCGAATGTGCAAACCGTCTTTGGGCAACTGGAAATCATCGGGGATGCGGGTCTGAATGCGCAGAGGATCGACTTCCACCACAGCGGAAGAATCGACGTTTTCGGCAATGGTTTTCATCGCTACCCAGCACCCGCTGTAGCGCGAAAGCTCCCAGCCGATGATGCCGTAATCGAGGATTTCCTGAACGTTGCTGGGGTTGAGCACCGGAATCATCGAGGCGATAAACGCATGCTCGCTCTGATGCGCGATGGTCGACGATTTGCAACCGTGGTCGTCACCCGCGAGGATCAACACCCCGCCCTTTTCGGCGACCCCGGCCGAGTTACCGTGCTTGAACACGTCACCACACCGGTCGACACCTGGCCCCTTGCCGTACCAGAGCGCGAACACGCCGTCGTACTTGCCATGGGGAAACAGATTGACCTGCTGACTGCCCCAGACCGCTGTGGCGGCCAGTTCTTCGTTGACGCCGGGCTGGAAGTGAATGGCGTTCTGCTGGAGATAGTCTTTCGCGTCCCACAGACTTTTATCCAGATTCCCCAGTGGCGAACCGCGGTATCCGGAAATGAACCCTGCGGTGTTCAGGCCACGGGCTTCATCCCGTTGCTTTTGCAGCATGGGCAGACGGGTTAACGCCTGGGTTCCGGTCAAGTACAGATTGCCGGTTGCGAGTCGGTACTTATCATCCAGACGAATATCAGCCAAAGACATTCAGGCACTCCTTTGTTTTTATTTAGTGCGTTTTGAATGTGGCGAGCAACGGCATCAGCGGCCTCGTGAGCCAAGGGCTGGCTGCTCGGTCGCCAGGACGGTTCAACCCGGCGCTCACAGGCCAAATACTGCCTGTGCCGCGCAGGCTTTTTCTTTCTAAATGGGCTGAAATCTGCTCATATCCTGCATGCCTGTTTCATTTAAAGAATAAAAAAGGGTCAATTCATGCAGGTCAAGCTCAGCCCCATCGATCGCAAAATTCTTCGCCTGTTGCAACACAATGCTGACCTCTCCGCCGCCGAGATCGCCGAGCGGGTGGAATTGTCGCAATCGCCGTGTTGGCGCCGGATCAACCGTCTGGAGGAGGAAGGCGTCATCGAGCGCAAGGTCGCCCTGCTCAACCCGGCCAAACTCGGGTTGACGATGACGGTGTTCGTCGACGTGAAATTATCCGGGCATGGCCGGCGTTATCTGACGGAGTTCGAAGAGGCAATCATCGGCTACCCCGAGGTGCTGGAGTGCTACACGATGGCGGGCGACATGGACTTCATGCTCAAGGTGGTGGTGCAAGACATCGCCAGCTACGAGCGTTTTCTGCGAGACCACCTGTTACAGAGCCCACACGTTCAGGAAGCGCACTCGAACATCGCCATGAGCGTGGTCAAGCGCACGACCGAGTTGCCGATTGATTAGGGAAGTTGCAGCAGCACGGAAAAATTTCGCCAGAATGCGAAATAACATTTGACGTGCAAATGATAATGATTATTATTGAGCGCAACCGGTCGCGAGACCGGTCGGTAACCCAGAAGCCTTAGGTCGGCTTCCGGATTATCTCCTCATCAGGCTAATCACGGTTTTTGACCCGGCTTTTTGCCGGGTCTTTTTTTTCTTGCCCTTTAAGGGTCTGGTTCGGTCGGGTGTTGCTGCGTCTTCAGGCTAATGAAGAAGGTGTCCCGTGCTTCGGAACTTGGTGATGGCGCGCATGATACCAAACCAGAATGAGCGTAGAACCCTTTGTGCTGTCAAATCCGACACAATTGGTAAAAAACCATCAATCAGCCGTTTAATATTGAGAATGAATCTCAGAAGCACTAACATCGAGCGGCATCACGGATGATGCCCCCACTCCTTCCTTAAAGGACGACACGGATGATCCGCGAGTGAACATGCCATGACGAATCAGCTCACTTCCCTGTTCTCTTTTTCAACGCAGCAACCCGACGAGCCTCTCAGCCAGCAAACGGACGGATACCGCCGTCGCATCCAGAAGCTGCCACGCAGGACTCAACAAGTCTTCCTGCTCAGCCGACTCGACCAGATGAGCTACGCCGATATCGCTCAGCTACTCGAAGTCGAGGTCAAGGCCGTCGAACGTTGCATGGTCCGCCTTCTGGAACAATGCAGCGATGGGCCCACACACCTGCAGGCAGCTAACACCATTAATTTGCAAGCGCACCGCTGGTATGTTCATTTGCAAAGCCCTCAGGCCACGGCGAGTCAGCGTATCGAGTTCCGTCACTGGCTCGATGCCGATGCAGGTCACCTGCGTGCCTTCCAGGAAACCGAACGCCTCTGGTGCCGCCTCGAAGCCCCGGCAGCCATTCTGGGCGCCAATGGCTGGCATCGTCGCAAACGCCGGGTCTACCTGGGATGGCTGTTGTTGACCGCCTTTTTGTGCAGCGTCCTGGTGACGGCCGAAGCATTTACCTGAACGCTGGCGTCTGCCGCGCATGGCCCAAAGACAAAACAATCTGTCGCGGTGCGCGCACCTGATCCGTGTAAAGTACCTGTCATAACAGCCCAGCGTGGCCGTCCGGCTTGCCCGCGACCGCCGCCCGATGGCCTCGATTTGGCATTTACGTACGCAGGACTTCTCCGTGACTCAGACCGCCCTTTCCATCACCTCTGATTTCGACAGCGGCAACATTGTCGTGCTCGACGCCAGCCACCCACAGAACGTGCAGCTGGCTATCCGCCCGGACACCCACAGCCCGCACTTTCAGTGGTTCCACTTCAAGGTTGATGGCATGCAGCCTGGGCAGCCACACGCTTTCAGCCTGAGTAATGCCAGCGAGTCCAGTTACAACCGTGCCTGGACCGGCTATAACGCCGCAGCGTCCTATGACCAGAAAACCTGGTTCCGCGTGCCCAGCCACTTTGACGGCAAGGCGCTGAACTTCAGCCTGTCGCCGGAACAGCCGCAGATCTGGTTCGCCTATTTCGAACCCTACAGCCGTGAACGGCATGACTGGCTGATCGATCAAGCGCTGAACAAGGCCGGTACCGAATTGCTGGCCACCGGCAAAAGCGTCGAAGGCCGTGACATCCCACTGCTGCGCAAAGGCGACGGCGCTGAGGGCAAGCGCAAGATCTGGATCATCGCGCAGCAACATCCCGGCGAGCACATGGCCGAATGGTTCATGGAAGGCGTGATCGAGCGCCTGCAAGAGAACGATGACGAGCTGCAAGCGCTCCTCGCCGCTGCCGACCTCTATCTGGTGCCGCACATGAACCCGGACGGTTCGTTCCACGGTCACCTGCGCACCAACGCACAAGGCAAGGACCTCAATCGTGCCTGGCAGGACTCCACGCCGGAGTTGAGCCCCGAGGTGTTCTTCGTCAAGGAGCAGATGGAGAAGTACGGCGTGGACATGTTTCTCGACGTGCACGGCGACGAGGAAATCCCTTACGTCTTCACGGCGGCGTGCGAAGGCAACCCTGGATACACCGACAAGCAAAAGGAACTGGAAGCCGACTTCCGCGCCCGTTTGAGCGGCCTGACCCGGGATTTTCAGACTCGCTACGGCTACCCGAAAGCGGCACCGGGCCAGGCCAATATGAATCTGGCCTGCAACAGTGTCGGCGAGCGTTACAAATGCCTGGCACTGACCCTGGAAATGCCGTTCAAGGATAACGACGACGCGCCGGACGCGCTCACCGGCTGGTCGGGCAAGCGCTCCATGCAACTGGCGCGCGATGTCCTGACGACGCTGGGGCAGATGGTGTCGGTGCTGCGTTGATCGATATTTAAAACCCGCTCGGCCGTTTCAGCGCCGATGGACTGCAGCGTGTGCGGTGAGTCAATGACGATGGATGTCAGGACTCACCGCATCCACGTCTGCTATTTGCCCCGCAGCATGCTGTCCAGCACCTCGTCCCTTCTGACCCAGCCGTGAAACAGTGCCGCCGCCAGGTGCATGAGAATGGTCAGGAAAAACAGATACGCCAGATACCGATGGGCCTTGCGCAAGAAGGCGAAAGTTTCCGCGTGGGCGGCGACAATCGACGGCAGGCGCACTGAACTGCTGAGCATCACCGGATCCCCTGCCGCCGAAATCATCGCCCAGCCAATCAACGGCATCGCCAGCATCAGGGCGTACAGAAGATAGTGCGAGAGCTTGGCCGCGAGTGCCTGCCAACCGGGTAGATCTACAGGCAACGGCGGCGTCTGTGTACTGAAGCGCACGATCAAGCGCACGATGACCAGCACCAGGATCGCGATGCCCAGCGGTTTGTGCAGATTCAACAGCCATTCGTGCCGCTCAGAGACTGAGGCGACCATGCCTGCGCCAATGAACAGCATTGCGATGACCATCAACGCCATCAACCAGTGAAGCGCGCGGGCCAGGGGCGCGAAATGTGCAGTGGGCGTACTCATGGCTGTTTCTCCTGTGCAGGCGCGGCTTTCAACTGATCGACTTCACTGGTGCGACGCATGTACGAAGACGCGTACGCTGCCGAGCGTGCTGCCAGCAAGGGGTCGTCGGACCCTTCTATGCCGCTGGGCAAGATCAGTGGATCGAAGTTGATGTCCCGGCAGTTGCCATCGAGTTGAGAGCTGTCGCCGTCAATGACCAGCGTCCCCGCGTTCACGGTCTTGTGATCGCCTGTCCAGGCTTTGGAGGCGTCGTTGGTCGGGTCTTGAGCGTTAGCCAGCGTCAACATCAGGTTCCAGCGTTGAGGACCGCTCGCCAGTTTCTGGCTCAGGTCCTGTTGCAGATAGTCTTTGGCATCCGGCGCGGGTGCATCGCCCTTGGCTTCCGGCACCAGGCTCCAGCGCACCGCTTGACGCTTGCCAGCGGCATCGACCAGCACGAACGCGTTCACGCTGTTATAGGTCTCGGTCACAAAGCTCGCTGACGGTTTTGCGGTCTTGACCCACGCAAGGAAGGGTTGGGCCTCGGGGTGAGCGGCGAAAAATGCCGGAGGCTTCGCGGGATCCGGCTTGCCGGTCTTGGGATCGGGCGAAGTGGCTTTCAGCAGATCGACAAAGGCCTCAGGCGTGCCCACCGGAAACACCGGCATGCTGTTCATGCCGGTACGCCATTGCTGGCCGTCGGGCTGCGTGAACTGAACGGCAAAACTGCGGATAGGGGCTGCGCTGTCCGGCGAATAGGGGTTGCCGGTGGGCAGCGCCAAACGGCCGATCACCGGCGTGCGACCACTGGCGAAGACCTGCGCTCTGGACAGCGAGGCCGCTGCACCATTGCTTTCAAAGTAACCCGCTACGCAAATCCCTTTTGGGTGGTTGCGGCGATAGCCCGGGTGTACGCCATTGCTCTGTTCGAACACGTTAACCACGCGGGCCGGGGTCAGGCGCTGGGGGTCCAGGCTGCCATTGACGTAGGCAAACGCGCCAGCGGCAATCAACACCACAAGGCCGATACCGGCCATGCGCACGAGCTTATCGGCATTGCTCAACGGTGGTTTACGCGGATACGGTGGCTCACGGTCAATCATCAATCACACTCCGGGCCTTGGGCCTCTATCAAACATACACATGGACAAGCGGTACGGTCCGACGCGTCTGGCGCAGGTTTATTCCACAGAACAATATTTATTTTTCAGGCAGTGGAATAACCTGCACTGGCATGCGTCTGTCTGGTCACACGATCTGAAACGATCCCGCTGATCGACCTGGAAGCCCCCATGAACGATGTCGACGATCAATTACGAGAGTTACTGCCGCGAATGCGTCGATTTGCGGTGTCGCTGACCCGTGATTACAGCAGCGCTGATGATCTGGTGCAGTCGACCCTGGAAAAGGCCCTGTCGGCCTGGTCCACCAAACGACAAGAAGGTGACCTGCGCGCCTGGCTGTTCTCTATTCTTTATAGGCAATTTCTGGACGCTCATCGACGTTCGCGTCGATACAGCCGCATGCTTGAACTGTTCACCGGTGGGAAAGAAGATCACTTCGAACCTTCCGTTGAACGTACGGTTGTGGCGCAGACCACGTTGCAGGCGTTCGAACGTCTGACGACCGAACAACGCGCCCTGCTGCTCTGGGTGTCGGTCGAGGGTCTGAGTTACAACGAAGTGGCGGCCATTCTCGATGTCCCCGTGGGGACCGTCATGTCCCGTTTGTCTCGCGCGCGTCAGGCTTTGCGCTTGCTCAGCGAAGGCGAAATCACCACCCCTGCCTTGCGGATACTGAAATGATTACCTTGCCTCCCAGCGAACGTGACGTGCACGCCTACGTCGACGGTCAGCTCAACGACGCCGACCAACAGACCATGGAAACCTATCTGGCGGCCAACCCTGAGCTGGCAAAACAGGTGCTGGCCTGGCAACTCGACGTGCAGAACCTACGCGCCGGCCTCAGCGGCGACTTGCACCGCCCCATGAACCCTGAGCTGGACCCTGCGTATGTTCGCCAGCGCCTGCGCCGTAACCGCACCCGTCATTTCGCAACCGCTGCGGTGTTGCTGATTGCCGTCAGTATCGGTGGCCTGAGTGGCTGGCAAGCACGCGAGATGACCCTCGCCAGCGGCGCACCACCGATGGCCGACGCCGTCCAGGCCTACCGGATGTTCGCGGTCAACGACAACATGGCCAGCGACTGGAACACCGGCAAACCGAACAACGTGCAAGTATGGCTGGACAAGAACTTCGCCCAGGCCAATCGCCTGCCAGACTTGGAATCCGCCGGGTTCAAACCGGTCAGCGGGCGTTTGACCAGCACCGAACAGGGCGCAGCGGCCATGGTGGTGTACAAGGATGAGCAAGGGCGCACGCTGAGCTTCTACATCCGGCCACCGGCCGAGCGCAACCATCTGCTGCCGCGCGGCACCCGCCGTGACGGCGAATTACAGGCCGATTACTGGTCAGGCGGTGGTTACAACTACGCCGTGGTCGGCCCCGCAGACGACCCGGCAGCGCAGGCGGCACGGCAAGCGTTGAAGCAGCCCATTTGAGACATGACGGAACTGGACGTTGTGGTTGCTCGCGAATGCGGTGGGTCAGGGACATCAATGGTGAATGACGCGCCGCATTCGCTGCCCTCGTAACCTCGGACGTCTCCTACAGGGATCGAGTCAACGCGCACATCGAGCGGCAGTCCATCTGTAGGAGTGAGTTTGGTCTGGGCGGCATTCCGACGAATGCGGTGGGTCAGGGACATCAATGGTGAATGACACGCCGCATTCGCTGCCCTCGTAACCTCGGACGTCTCCTACAGGGATCGAGTCAACGCGCACATCGAGCGGCATTCCATCTGTAGGAGCGAGCTTGGTCTGGGCGGCATTCCGACGAATGCGGTGGGTCAGGGACATCAATGGTGAATGACACGCCGCATTCGCTGCCCTCGTAACCTCGGACGTCTCCTACAAGGATCGAGTCAACGCGCACAAGCACGGTGACACACACAGGGTTCAGGTTCAGCCAGCCTCGGTTATCAGCCTCTCAACCTGCCCGGATCGCTCTGCAGCAACACCTTGTCCTGAATGTTGGACAGCGTGTCTTTCAGCCAGGAAACCCCGCGCCCCAACTTCGCCTGCGTGTCCTGCTGCAGTGCCTGGCTCAGCGTGCCGAGCAAATTCTGAGTTTTCGAGGATTTGAGCGGTGTGGTCTTGTCCTCTTCCAGATGACCCAGCACGTATCTGGAGATGCGCGTGGACTGGCTCGCCGACTGGCTGATCGACGCGTTAACCAATGCACCCTTTTCATACCCGATGCTGGTCTTGCTGCTCGCCTGATCATTGATCTGGAAATACTGGTAATTCTGCGAGTTCGGGTCAGTCGTCAGGTCCAGCTTCTGGCCCGGGTTCAAGGGTTTGTGGTAACTGGCGACCAGGTGCGATTGCTGGTCCTGCACGAGGGTGCGGTTCAGCTGATCACGGCCTTTGGACTGTGTCGACTGCGACACGTCATACGCGAAAGAATCCAGCTCGCCAGGACGCGCCGGGTTGCCTTCTCTGCTTTTCTCGGTCACCGATGCGCTGAAATCGGCAAGGCCGGTCAGCAGGCTATGGTCGGTTTCAGTCAGCTTGATCGAATTGACAGTCTCGGGTGCCGTCGCCGCGCGAGCCTCGGGATAGTGGCTGTGCAGCGTCTTGAAGGCGTCCTCGAACATCGACAGCAATTGCTGATCGCCGTCGCCGCGTTTGCGCGCCGCTTCGATCTGGTTCATGTAACCCTTGAGTGCTTTGGCCTGCTGATTGCTGTCGCCGAGAATCGCCGCGTTCTTAAGGTCCACGGACATGTTCAGATCGCCTGCCGCGCCGCTCATGCGCACCGATCGCCCGTCGGCGTCGGCGTGCAGCTCCAGGGTCTGCGTGCTGTCATCATTAAGCTTCAGGCGCGTGCTCAGATCGACCGAGGCAAATACGTTCGAGTCGAACTGGGTCAGGGCGTCGAGTTTGAGGGTTGGCGGGTTTTGAGTCAGGCCGTCGATGGCGGATTGAAAACCGTCAGCCATCTTGCCCAACGCCGCGAGCTCATCACTGCTGAGCTCACCACCATTCACCTGAGCCTGCACCGCCAGCCCGTTGTCCTGACTGGTCAAGGTCAGCTGCACGGTTTTCCCACTGGCGGTTTTCAGCGTCAGGCTGATCGAATTGTCCGCCGCCGTGCTGTGCAGTTTTGCCTGCGCCGCCTCCAGTGCAGCAGGCTCGAGCGCCTGGCCGGTGGTCGATCGGATGACTGACTGGGAAATGCTCTTGTTGGTCTGCGCCAGCTGGTTCAACAGCGATGCGCCCAGACCCTGGAAACGACTGGCACTGGAGGAACTGCCGAAATTGCCCGTCATGTTCAGCGAGACATTGTCCTGCTGCGTGTACTCCCAGGCAGGCGCAACGTCTGGGTCGGCAATCAGGCCACGTGCGGTATAGGTCTGTGCATCGATAACGCTGGCGTCTTGCCCCAGCGACACGACCGATGAAGGGGAAGACGGAACGGTTATCGAGTCCGCCACAGTGCTGATGGCCTGTGTATTGGTCACCGCTTTGGCAACCACCAGCGGCTGCGTGGCCGAAACCGAAGAAATCGCTGTCATGGCAGCTCCATGCTCAAGTGGGTCGTAGTTTCCTACACCTTGTGTCGGCTGCTCCAATTGTAACTTTAGCGATACAAAGCAGAGCGCCCTTACGGCGCCCTGCCCTTATACCTTCTGCCCGGCTTCTGTTCAGCTCAGCGCCTCGGCAATTTCAGCCAGAATCGACGGATCATCGATGGTCGCCGGCATGCTGTAGGGCTCTGCATCGGCAATCTTGCGCAGTACCGCGCGCAAGGTTTTGCCGGAGCGAGTCTTGGGCAGGCGCTTGACCACCACCACCCGGTTGAAGCAGGCCAACGCACCGATTTGCTCGCGAACGCGGGCGATCAATTCGAGCTGAACCTGTTCGGTGCTTTGCTGAACCCCGTCCTTGAGGACGACGAGCGCCAGTGGCACCTGTCCTTTGATCTCGTCATGCACACCAATGACTGCGCTCTCCGCCACGGCAGGATGTTGGCCGACCAGATCCTCCATTTCGCCGGTCGACAGTCGATGGCCGGACACGTTAATCACGTCGTCCGTGCGCCCCATGATGTAGACGAAGCCCTCGTCATCGACATAACCGCCGTCGCCGGTGTTGTAGTAACCGGGAAAGGTCTGCAGATACGCCTGAAGGTAACGTCCGTGATCGCCCCACAAGGTCTGGCTGCACCCCGGCGGCAGCGGCAGCGCGATCACGATCGAACCCTGCTCACCGGGTTTGAGCAAATGCCCTTCGTCGTCCATGACATGGACCGCGTAACCAGGAACCCCACGATTACTCGAACCTGGCGCGGGATGATGACCTTCCAGTCCCAGGCAAGGCGCGGTAACCGGCCAACCGGTCTCGGTCTGCCACCAGTGATCGAGCACTGGTTTGCCGGTCAGGCGCTCCAGCCATTCGTGGGTACTGGAATCGAGCTTTTCACCTGCCAGAAACAGGTGTCGGATGGAACTCAGGTCGCGGCCTTTCAGCCATTGGCCTTCAGGGTCTTCCTTGCGGATCGCGCGGATGGCCGTCGGTGCGCAAAACAGCGCATTCACCCGATATTGCTCAACGATGCGCCAGTACGCCCCGGCGTCGGGCGTCCGAATCGGCTTGCCTTCATAAAACACCGTCGTGCACCCGGCCATCAGCGGGCCATAGACGATGAGCGTATGCCCCACCACCCAGCCGACATCGGAAATACCCCACCACACATCACCTGCGCGCATGCCATACACCTGATGCAGGGTGTAAAGCATCGCCACGGCATGGCCACCGTTTTCGCGAACGATCCCCTTGGGTTTTCCGGTCGTGCCAGAGGTGTAAAGGACGTAGAGCGGGTCAAGGCTCGACACCGGGACCGGCTCGACCGGTTCAGCGCCTTGCAGGGCCGCCTCCCAGTCCAGATCACGCCCTTGCTGCATCGACGCGACCGCCTGCGGCCGTTGCCAGACCAGCACCTGTTCGGGCTGGTGTTGCGCCAGCGCGAGGGCTTTGTCCACCAGCGGCTTGTAGGGAATGACCCGGTCGAATTCCAGCCCGCAGGACGCCGTCAGCAGCAACCTTGGCTTTATGTCGTCGATCCGCAACGCCAGCTCGTGAGGCGCGAAGCCCCCGAACACCACCGAATGCACCGCGCCGATCCGCGCACAGGCCAGCATCGCCATGGCCGCTTGCGGGATCATGGGCATGTAGATGATGACCCCATCGCCCTTCCTTACGCCCGACTGGCGCAGCAAGCCGGCGAGGCGCGCCACCTCGTCACGCAATTCATTGAAGGTGTAGATCGCCTGTCGTCCGGTGACGGGCGAATCGTAAATCAGTGCCCGCTGCTCACCACGGCCCTGTTCGATCTGGTGATCGAGGGCCAGATAACAGGTATTGAGCTGTCCATCGGCAAACCAACGGTGGGTGCCATCAGGCAGGGTTTGGAGCGTGTTTTCAGGCGGGCGAAACCAGGCCACCTGTCGCGCTTGCTCTGCCCAATACTGCGCAGGTTCGGCAATGGAACGCCGATGATGCTCGGTGTAGTGCGCACTCGAGCCGGCGTCTTGACTGTCATTCATCCGTGGATCCCTGTGATTGTTCTTATGAGGGGCTGGCACACAGGAATGAAATTAGCAGAAGCTCAACGGCGCGCCATCGGCGTCCACTTTCTCAATCAATAAAACAGGTCACGCTGCGTTGGCTTTACCCGCACGCTGCACCAAGAGCCCAGCCAACGCGAGCAATGCCAGCACAACCACCACCGAACCATATACATTCGTGGTGACGATCAGGCCTTCGGTTTTGACCGCGAGCCCCGCGATCAACGACGGCACGCAAAACGCAAGGTAACTGAGGGCGAGAAAGGCCGACATCAAACCCGCCCGTTCATGGGCGTGGGCGAGCGGCAGCAACAAACGTAAGGCCCCGAGAAAACTCGCGCCAAAGCCAATGCCCGCCACCACGGCACCGGTGAAAAACAGCCACAGCCACCCCAGATTCACTGCAAGCAAGATGACCGACACCCCCACCGCTAAAAAGCTGCAGCCCACCAGCAACGCCAGTTGAGGCGCTCTCAAGCGCAGGTTGAGGATCGAAATCGCACCGCTGATGGTCAATGCAGCCACTGCCAGACCGCCGTTGATCACCGACGTTGATCCGGTGGCCGCCGTCAGCAGCGAAGGTGCCAGTGACAGGAAAAACCCGCCCAGCGCCCACGCCGCAATGTCTGCCGGCAGCACCAGCAACAACGTCCCTCGCGCCCGTTGAGGCACGAACAACGTAGGCTTGAGCGTCTTGAGCACACCCGGCTGCGGCGTCACCGTCTCGCCGACACGCAGCAAATACACCGCCTGAACCACGAACGCCGCGAGCAACAGCGCATACGCCAACAACAGGGGCATCGGCGCGAATTCGACCAGGACGCTCGTTCCCAACGCACCCAGCGCCATGCCAAACATCGGCGCAATGCTGTTGATCAACGGGCCCTGATGCTGGTCGGTGTCGAGCATGGCGGCGCCCAGCGCACTGCTGGCGATACCGGTCGCGATGCCTTGCACAATTCGCGCGGCAATCAGCCAACCGACGTCGCTCGCGGCAACGAACAGCAGCATCGACACGATCTCCAGCAGCAACGCGACGAAGATCACCGGACGACGCCCGAGGTAATCCGACAGCGAGCCAAACACCAGCAGTGTGCCGAGCAAACTCAAGGCATACACGGCAAAAATCAGCGTCAACAGCGCGGAGGAAAACCCCCAGGCGTGTTGATACACGTGATAGAGCGGCGTAGGCGCACTGGACGCGGCGAAAAAGCACAACATCACAAAGGCGAGGTAACCCAGGTGACCCTGTTTCCGACCATCGACTTGCGGGTTCTGCAAAGAATCAGACACGAGTACACTCTCCCCAAAAAGCACGCTGCAAAAGCTACGAGTTAGCGTTAGTGAGTGTGCGAGCAGAATCTGCTTAAAGCAAATACTTTGTGTTAAGGTCCGCTCCATGGCTATCAAAGAAGGCATTCGCACCGGCGGCCGCAGTGCCCGGGTGCAGACATCGATTCACGCGGCGGTTCGCGACCTGCTGCAAGAACAGGAACGCTCTGCATTGAGCGTGCCGATGATCGCAGCACGCGCCGGTGTCACACCCTCGACCATCTACCGTCGCTGGGGCGACCTCACGTCCCTGCTGGCTGACGCTGCGGTCGAGCGGTTGCGCCCGGACGAGCCGGTGGACTGCGGCAACCTGCGCGACGATTTGCGCACGTGGGTCGAGGTCTATCTGGAAGAAACCAACTCGGCACCCGGCCGCGAGATGATGCGTGACGTGGTCGCCAGCAGCGCGACCCTGTGCTCGGGAAAATGCCTGAACATCGTGCGCGATCAGTTGCAGATCATCATCGATCGTGCCAAAGCTCGCGGCGAACGCAGCCCTGACGCGGACGAACTGATCGACGCAGTCGTTGCACCGATGGTCTATCGCATTCTTTACGCCGAATCGGCCCCGACCCTTGAGCGCATGCATCAATTGCTGGATCGCTGTCTGGGATAAGCATGGCGCCTGTCAAATCGTTATGATGGCGGGCCCTCGGTCATTGGTGTCTTATCTCCATGCACACTCTTGCAGACCTGCGCGCCGGCAAGCTGGCGGGCATCAAGCGGCTGGACCTCAGTTGCGGCCTCACTGAATTTCCCGATGACATTTTCAGCCTCAGCGATTCGCTTGAGGTGCTGAACCTCTCCGGCAACCAGTTGAGCGAGCTGCCAACGGACCTGTACCGACTCAAACACCTGAAAATCCTGTTTTGCTCCGACAACCTCTTCACCCGGTTGCCGGAAGCACTGGGCCAGTGCGAGCAGTTGTTCTTCGTGGGGTTCAAAGCCTGTCGCATTCGCGAAGTGTCGCCACGTTCGTTGCCCCCTCACCTGCGCTCACTGGTGCTGACCGGGAACTGCATCGAGTCGCTGCCCGAAGAGCTGGGCCGGCATCCACACCTGCAAAAGCTGATGATGGCCGGCAATCGCCTGCAAAGCCTTCCTGCCTCGCTGGCGGCTTGCGAGCGCCTGGAACTGGTGCGTCTGGCCGCCAACGACATTCACCAACTGCCGGCGTGGCTGCTGAAGATGCCCAAACTGGCGTGGCTGGCCTTTTCAGGGAATCCGCTGAGCGACATCCATGTCGAGGAACCGATCCGTCAGATTCCATGGCAACAGTTGACGTTGCATCACGTGCTGGGCGAAGGCGCATCGGGCGTTATTCAGCAGGCTGAATGGCGCGACGAAGACGGTACCGTTCAGGACGTCGCAGTCAAACTGTACAAGGGCGACTTGACCAGCGATGGCTCGCCACTGAAGGAAATGGCGGCCTGCATCGCGGCGGGCCAGCATCCCAACCTGATTCCCGTGCTGGGGCAGATCTACGGCCACCCACAGCATGCACGTGGACTGGTGATGAAGCTCATTTCCCCGCGCTTCAGCACCCTCGCCCGCCCGCCGAGCCTGGAGTCCTGCACACGCGACGTCTACAACGGGACACGTCTGCCGTTGAATACACTGATGCGCATGGCCGCTGGCATCGCCTCTGCGTGCCGCCACTTGCATGCCCGCGGGATCAACCACGGCGACCTGTACGCGCACAACATCCTCTGGGACGAAGACGGCAACAGCTTGCTGGGCGACTTTGGCGCCGCTGCGTTTTATCCGGACGAACGGACAGGCGAAATGCTCGAACGCATCGAAGTGCAGGCCTTCGGGATATTGCTCGCAGAGTTATTAGCGTGTTGCGACGCGGGTGATGAACACACCGCCGAATTGAGGGCACTTCAAGCGCGTTGCGTGCAGAAGGACCTGATCACTCGCCCTGATTTTGCAGAAATCGAGCGATGCCTTCAGAACTGAGGGTTCAACCGGGCGTGATCGGGACATCCTTCATACGTTTGGGAGCGAATGAGTCCGCTCCCACACGATTTACCTGGTCTGATGCGGGTCGTTAATCAACCCGCCAGCCCGACGTACACGTTCTGCACATCGTCATGGCTGTCGATCGCTTCCAGGAAGGCTTCGACCTCAGCCATCTGCTCGTCGCTCAGACCTTCCACCGGGTTTTTCGGGCGATAGCCGATCTTCGCCGACTCGACGGTGAAACCGAATTCCGGCAGCGCCTTGCACACAGCGTCCAGGTCAGTGGGTTCGGTGTAGAACAGGGTGACGCCTTCATCGCCGGCCTCAACGTCCTGCGCGCCAGCCTCGATGGCGGCCTCTTCAGGGTCGGCCTTGCCATCGCCGGCGGCCTCAATCATGCCCAGATGGTCGAAGTCCCAGGTGATCGAACCTGCGGCGCCCATCTGACCTTTGCGGAACAGCACGCGGATCTCTGCGACGGTGCGGTTGACGTTGTCGGTCAGGCACTCGACGATCACCGGCACCTTGTGCGGCGCAAATCCTTCGTACGTCACCTTCTCGAAATGCACGTGCTCACCGGTCAGACCGGCGCCTTTCTTGATCGCGCGCTCCAGCGTCTCACGGGGCATCGAGGCTTTCTTCGCCTGTTCGACGACCAGACGCAACCGGGCGTTCATCTCGGGATCAGCGCCGGAACGTGCGGCAATCATGATTTCCTTGGACAGCTTGCCGAAAATACGCCCTTTGGCGTTGGCTGCTGCTTCTTTATGTTTGACCTTCCACTGTGCGCCCATGATTGCTCTCTTGTTCCGATGGCGATTGACCGTCGCTGTCAGCCCGACATGGCGCGCCGGACCGATAACGGTAAATGCTGAAAAAGGGTGACCGATGATGACACGCCAATGCAGGAGCATGGCGACCGGCGCATTTTATACGCGATGGCGACAGATGAAACCCCCGGCGTGCTGCCGTCGATCAAACCGGGGTCCATAAGTTTCAGAGAAAAAGCCACAAGATCCCTCAGCATATTCAAACGCGTGCTGTAGTCCGCTTCCGAAAATTTCGCAGCCGCTCTGCAGTTACCCTTTTGTTCCGCCTGTTTTCGTACCCTCTGCACCTCGAATTTTCAAGGTGACACAGCCGATGCGCGAAGCCCCGCACGTGACAATGACCCTGGCCATCGCCAATGGCCCCAGCAATCTGCAGGTCATCGGCGTCAACGGTCGGGACCGGTTGAATGCGCCCTTCTGCTTCGATGTCGACGTGGTCAGCCCTGATCCCTGGCTCGACTGCGCCGCTCTCCAGCAGCACGAAGCCTGGCTGCAACTCGGCGTGATCGCGGGCAATTCCCACGGCGTGCACGGGCAGATTCACACAGCGCACCCGCTGTATCGGGGCCGGGACCTGAGCCTTTACCGTCTGCGCTTGATGCCCGCCATGCAGCGGCTTGAACGCACAGTCCGCCGTCGAACCTTCAACGGCCTGACCGTGCCGCAGGTCATTGCCCGCGTACTGGAGAGCCATGGTCTGGGAGACGACCATGCCCGTTTCGATCACCTGATCGGCGTTTACCCCGCGCGCGAGCATTGCGTGCAATACGATGAGAGCGACCTGCATCTCCTGCGCAGGCTCTGCGAGGAAGAAGGCATCAGTTTTCGCTTCGAACACCACCCGCAGCGGCATACCGTGGTGTTTTCCGATGACCCGGCGGGCTTCCCAGAGTGGCCACGGGCAGTGGAGATTGATGACCTCGCCGAGCAACTGTCAGTCCGCACCTGCTACAGCAGCCACGCCGGCGAGCTTTACGTCCCTCAAACCTTTCTCGACGCGTCTACCCCCGCGCAAGCCGACAATCAACCGCTGTGGATGCCCTTCGAGTCAGGCGCGTTTAGTGGGCAAGGTCAGCAGCTCAGTGGCCGTCAACTGGAGCGTTTGCGCTGTGAACGGCGGGAGATCATGGGAAGCAGTGGTCACCCATGGTTGCGCAGCGGCGGTGTCATGCGAGTCGATGGGCAGGTTGAAGCCATGCTCAACGACCAGTGGCTGATCACGGACGTGCAGCATTCAGGCAAACAGCTGGCCCCTCTGCAGCATTGCCCGACCGCCAACGTCATCCAGATCCTGCATGCCGTTGCAGCCGCCGAGTCTTGCGCCCCCATCAGCGCAGCGCGGATGCGTGAGACAGCACTGGAGCAACCCGCGCTGGCCCGTTATTTCAACGCATTTCAGGTGCTTCCCTGGGCCATGCCGTTTCGCCCCTCACTGGAGCATGACAAACCGTGCCTGATCGGAGCACACGCCGCCACACAGACCATGGACGGTGCGGACAGGAAGGGTCGCATCAAGGTTCGCTACGACTGGCAGCCCAGTGACGTGATACAGGGCGGCGAGGACAGCTGGGCCCGCATTACCCACAACCTGGGGCACCGTCCGGCGGGGACGCGGCTGAACGTCATGTTTTTCGAAGGCGACCCGGATCAGCCCGTTGTGTGCGGCACCCTCGTCAGTGACACGCCCGAAACCCGTTTGACCCGTACCCTGCTGTTGGATGGCATCGGCCATGACAGGCCTGATTCGGTCTTGCAGCTGCGTGCCGGTCAACACCTGCGGGTTGACAGCCATACCCCGCTCATCCTGCGAAGCCCGCACGCGACGCTCAGCCTCTCCGACACCGGTATCCATCTTGCGCCCGTGGTGAAAGCGGCCGAGGTCGCTTCCGCGTTCCGACCGCAGGAGCAGGATGATCTGCCCTCTGATCTGCGACTGATGGCCCCCGCCGACCCCATGCGTCCGCTACCGCATTGCACGTGGTACATCGTGCGAATGCCGACGCCGGACCTGGCGCACCTGGCGCGCATTGCCCCCGAAGATATCCTCTTCGAAGGCACCACTGACCTCAACGGCTGGCTGGGCTTGAGTCCAACCGAGTTCTCGCGCCTGCTGTACCTTTATGGTGAGGCAGCCAACCCACTGTGCATAGCTCATCCGGGGCATTGCCGAACGCTGCGCAGCTGTTTTCATGTGGCGCCCGCTGCGCAGACCGGCGAGGCGTCTGAGGACTGGTCATAGGCGTCGCGCTAAGCGTGCTCGGCCAACGAGGCCCCTTGGTCCTCAGCGATGCTTGAACGTGGGTTCGCGTTTTTCGATGAAGGCCGCCATGCCTTCCTTTTGATCCTCGCTGGCAAAAGCAGCATGGAACACCCGCCGCTCGAAGCGAATGCCTTCGGCCAGACTGACTTCGAAGGCGCGGTTTACGCTTTCCTTGACCATCATCGCCACCGGTAAAGACTTGGCGGCGATGGTCTGGGCGACCTTCAACGCCTCTTCGAGCAGTTGCGCTTGCGGCAGGATTCGCGCCACCAGCCCTGCACGCTCGGCCTCTACCGCGTCGATCAAACGTCCCGTGAGGCACATTTCCATGGCTTTCGCCTTGCCGACCGCGCGGGTCAGCCGTTGCGTACCGCCCATGCCCGGCAATACACCCAATTTGATTTCGGGCTGACCAAACCGAGCGTTGTCTGCCGCCAGGATGAAGTCGCACATCAACGCCAGCTCACAGCCACCGCCCAGCGCAAAGCCCGCAACGGCCGCAATGATCGGCTTACGTCGATTGGCGACGCGATCACTGTCACTGAACAGGTCGTCGAGGTAGATCTGCGGGTATTTGAGCTCGGCCATTTCCTTGATATCAGCGCCCGCCGCGAACGCCTTGGCAGAACCTGTCAGGACGATGCAGCCGATATCCCGATTGCTTTCGAGCTCGTCAAGGGCATGGTTGAGTTCGCTGATCAGCGCTGAATTCAGGGCATTCAAGGCCTCCGGGCGATTAAGCGTAATGAGGGCAACCCGACCTTGAATCTCTTTGAGGATAGTTGTGTAACTCATTGTTCTTATTCCACTTTTTATTTTTTAACGGAAGCTCGAATCAACCTGATCGAACTTTAAGAGTCTTCTACAGGGCATTGATAAATAACGACTTTTATATAATTTCAATCGCCATCGCCGTGGCTTCTCCACCGCCGATGCAAATCGCTGCGACCCCGCGTTTCAACCCGCGCTGTTTCAATGCAGAAAGCAACGTCACCAGGATCCTCGCGCCCGATGCACCAATGGGGTGACCCAATGCACAGGCGCCGCCGTTAACGTTGACCTTTTCATGAGGCAACTCAAGCTTGCTCATCGTGACCAGCGCCACCACGGCGAACGCTTCATTGATCTCGAACAGATCGACGTCACTCAGTGACCATCCGGTTTTGCTCATGAGCGTTTCAATGGCCCCGATCGGCGCCGTTGGAAACAGTCCCGGCTGGTTCGCGTAGCCGGCATGTCCACGGATCACCGCCAATGGCGTCAGCCCCCGCCGCGTGGCTTCAGACTGGCGCATCAAGGTCAACGCCGCTGCGCCATCGGATATCGAACTTGAGTTGGCGGCAGTGACGGTGCCCCCTTCGCGGAAGGCCGGTTTCAGTTCAGGAATCTTGTCGAGCCGCGCTTTTGGCGGCTGCTCGTCCTGGCTGATGGTCTTCTGCTCTTTGCCGACCGTGACCAGGACGGGAACGATCTCCGCCTCGAAGCGGCCCTGCTTCATGGCGTCCTGAGCGCGCGTTAACGAGGCGACGGCGAACGCATCCTGCGCCTGCCGGCTGAATCCTTCGAACGACGCGCATTCTTCGGCAAAGGTGCCCATCAGTCGTCCGCGTTCATAAGCGTCTTCAAGGCCGTCGAAAAACATGTGGTCGATGATCTGGCCGTGGCCCATGCGGTAACCGCTGCGGGCTTTTTCCAGCAGATACGGCGCGTTGGACATGCTCTCCATCCCTCCCGCGACCACCACCTCGGCGCTGCCCGCGAGCAACAGGTCATGGGCCATGATCGCCGCCTGCATCCCGGATCCGCACATCTTGTTCAGCGTCGTGCACAGCGTGCCGTTGCTCAAGCCCGCTCCCAGAGCGGCTTGCCGAGCAGGTGCCTGGCCCAGGCCAGCGGGCAACACGCAACCGAAGAGCACTTGTTCGACGTCCGCTGCGCCGAAGCCAGCCCGCTCGACCGCCGCGCGGATCGCGGCCGACCCCAATTGCGGCGCGGTAAGGCTCTTCAAATCACCCTGGAACCCGCCCATGGGCGTACGAACGGCACTGACGATGACCACCGGGTCTTCGATCATTGTTTGGCGTTTGTTCAGTGACATGGAGCATCTCCTCGATTAGCGCGCCGCCATACGCAGGGCGCCGTCAAGACGGATCACCTCGCCGTTGAGCATGCTGTTTTCGATGATGTGGCGTGCGAGCGCAGCGTACTCGTCCGGCCGGCCGAGCCGTGGCGGGAATGGAACTCCGGCCGACAGGCTTTCACGCACTTGCGGGGTCATGCCCGCCATCATTGGGGTTTCGAAAATACCGGGCGCGATGGTCATGACCCGGATGCCGAACCGCGCCAGTTCCCGCGCAGCGGGTAATGTGAGGCTGGCGATGGCGCCTTTGGAGGCCGCATACGCCGCCTGGCCGATCTGGCCGTCGTAGGCCGCAACCGACGCGGTATTGATGATGACGCCGCGCTCCCCGCCCTCGTCGGCACTGCCTTCGGCAATGGCAGCAGCCGTGAGGCGCAAGAGATTGAAGCTGCCGATGAGGTTGACGTTGATGACGCGGCTGAAACTCTCGAGACCGTGAGGGCCTTCCTTGCCAAGGATTTTTTCCGCACCGACGATGCCGGCGCAGTTGATCAGGCCGTTCACCTGACCGAACTCGGTCAGCGCCTTCTCGACTGCCGCCCTGGCCGCGCTTTCCTGGGTAATGTCGGTGACACTGGCGCGCGCATTGGCGCCCAGCTTCTGGATCTGGCTGTCGAGCGCCTGAGCGTTGACGTCGACCAGCATGACTCTGGCGCCTGCGTCGATCAGCATCTGCGCCGAGGCGGCGCCCAGGCCGGATGCGCCGCCACTGACCAGAAATACCTTGCCTTCGATCTGCATGATGGTGTCTTCCCTACACTGTTTTTATTTTGTTTGTTGTCCGGAACAGCGAAATACTCCGCTCTGTCGCCCCGATGGGCAATAGTCAAAGCGCGCAGCGGGGGTGGTGCTTTTAGACAGTCGTCGGTGCCGGGCTACGCCTTGCGCTGCAATACCGCAGCGCCAGCCTGTGCCGACAACCGCCGGTTATCCAGTAACGCCAGCAGCGCAATCACCGCCACCCCGATGAAGGTCAGCTGGAAATCCGCCGTATGCGCCTGCCCTTCGTTCCCATGCAGGTACATCGAGCCGCGCAGCAGCAAGGCGGCAATCGCAACCCCCAAGCCCATGCTCAGCTGGAAGAACATGCTGAACATCGTCGAGGCGTCGCTCATCTGTGCCTTGGGCACGTCGGCAAAACCCAGCGTGTTGAACGCGGTGAACTGCATGGATCGCGACAGTCCGCCCACGAACAGGATCAGCAGGATCAACGGCCAGCTCATGTGCTCGTCGAGCAGCGCGCAGGCGGCGATGGCCAACACGCCGATCACGCCGTTGATCATCAGCACGGGCCGGAATCCCCAACGCTGCATGATCGCCGTGGTAAAGGGCTTCATTGCCAAGTTGCCAGCGAACACGCCCAGCACCAGCAGCCCGGAATCGAAGGCCGACAAGCCAAACCCCAGTTGAAACATCAGAGGGAGCAGAAACGGTAACGTGCTGATGGCGATGCGAAACAGCGAACCGCCGAACAGGCTGACACTGAACGTGCGAACGCCGATTACCGCAACGTTCATCAAGGGATGCTCGCGCTTGCGCATATGGGCCCACGCCAAGGCGCCGCAGGTCAGTCCCAACGCCGTCACGAGCAATCCGGGCCATTGGCTGGCGCGCCCCTGCCCGAGCATTTCCATGCCATACAGCAAAGCGGTGCAGGCGACGCCCAACAACACGAAACCGCCGAAATCGAAAGGGCGCTGGCTGGCCTCGTTGCGCCGGGGAATGAGCACCCAGGTGGCAAGCAAGGCAAGCACGCCCAGCGGCAGGTTCAGGTAAAAGATCCACTGCCAGGACGCATGGGTCACGATGAAACCGCCCAATGGCGGCCCCAGCACGGGCGCAACCAGACCCGGCCAGGTGATGAGTGAAATCACCCGCACCAGGTCTTTTTTCTCGGTTGCACGCATGACCGCCAGACGTCCAACCGGCACCATCATGGCGCCACTGATGCCTTGCAACACACGCGCCGCGACGAAGCTCTCCAGACCGGTGCTGATGCCGCACAGCAGCGATGACACTGTAAACAACACGATCGCGCCGCCAAACACCAGTCGGGACCCGAAGCGGTCGGCCAGCCAGCCACTGATAGGGATGAACGCGGCGATGGCCAGCATGTAGGCGCTCATGCCGATATTGAGGTCCACCGCCGCCACGCCGAAGGTTTTGGCCATTTCCGGGAGTGCGGTGGCGATCACCGTCGCGTCGAGGTTTTCCATGAAGAACGTAACCGCCACCAGCAAAGCGATCAGCGTCGATTGGCGTTGAGACATCAATACGGTCCTTGAATAGCGAGGGCAGGCTGCGCCTTAGAGTATCTGCTTCGACGCGTTTCCCGCAGACCGAAATGACCTCAAGCCGTCACGAATCGGTATTGGGCGATTATCGAACGAATTGCTGTGCAGGCGACGGTCCAGTGCTTTTGCAAGATTAACTATCTGGTACATTTTGCTTGCGCAGGCGTCTTCAAACGCGCACCCAATAAAAAGAGCGGACTGTCATGACCTCGAACGCTAAACACCCTTCCATCCTCGCAGGCCTCATAGGGGCAGGCATCCAGGCCTCACGCACGCCGTCGCTGCACGAACGCGAAGGCGATGCCCAAGGCATGCGTTACCTGTATCGAATCATCGATCTGGACGCCCTTGGACTCGACACCACCGCTCTGCCCGAACTAGTGACCGGGGCTCAGCGCAGCGGCTTCACCGGCCTCAACATCACCTTCCCGTGCAAACAGGCGGTCATACCGTTGCTCGACGCCTTGTCAGACGAAGCGCGCTGCATCGGCGCAGTGAACACCGTGGTGTTCCGCGACGGCCAGCGGATCGGCCACAACACGGACTGCTCAGGATTTGCCGAAGGGTTTCGGCGCGGGTTGGGCGACGTCGAGCGGGGCTGCGTCGTGCAAATGGGCGCAGGCGGCGCGGGTGCAGCCGTTGCTCATGGGTTGTTGAGTGAAGGCGTCGGGCAGTTGCGCATCTTTGACGTTGAGTCCGAACGCGCGCAAAGCCTGGTCGATAACCTCAACGCGCATTTTGGTGCCGGGCGCGCACGCGTCGGGCATGACCTGCCCGCCGCCATGGCGCAGGCTGATGGCCTGGTCAACACGACGCCCGTCGGTATGGCCAAGCTGCCGGGGACGCCCTTGCCGCCGGAGTTGTTGCGCGCAGAACAGTGGGTTGTGGAGATTATCTATTTCCCACTGGAAACCGAGCTGCTGGCGTTCGCTCGGCGCCTGGGTTGCCGCACACTGGACGGCAGCGCCATGGCCGTGTTTCAGGCGGTCAAGGCATTCGAACTGTTCACCGGCCAGACCGCCGACGTCGGTCGTATGCAAACGGCGTTTCGTTCGCTGGACGCCTGAAGCTGCCCAGGGCATCAGGTCCTAGGGCATCAGGTAACGCATCACCGAGTCGCTGATCATCGCTTTGTGTCGCGCCTTCACGTCCTGATCTTCCAGCTCGATCTGGAAGATCTCCGAAAACGTATGGCGGTTGGACACTCGGTAGAAACAGAACGAACTGATCAACATGTGCAGGTCGACCGCCTGCACACCCTTGCGGAAAATCCCTTCTTTTTCGCCCCGACGCAACGTTTCGTCCAGCGCTTGCAACACGTGCTGACTCAGCGCACGAATCGTCGGTGACTGTTTGACGTTGTCGCCATTGTGGATGTTCTCGATGCACACGATGCGCACGAAATCGACGTTACGATCATGGTGATCGAAGGTGAACTCGACCAGACGCTGGATCGCCGCCATGGGCTCCAGGACGTCGAGCTCCAGACTGCTCTCGGTGTGACGGATGTCGCCGTACAGCTTTTCCAATACTTCGGTGTACAGCTGTTCCTTGCTGTTGAAGTAGTAATAGATCATGCGTTTTGAGGTTTGTGTCCGTTCGGCGATGGCATCAACCCGAGCGCCCGAAAGTCCCTGGGCCACAAACTCGGCGACGGCCGCCTGAAGGATGCCGTCGCGGGTTTTTTCCGGATTGTTCTTGCGGCTCTTGCGTGGGGCCTCTACGGGCGCTTCGGCAAGGATGTCGTCGACAGTTTTCATGCTTGGCTCACGACCACGGTGGAATCGCGCGATTATGAGCCGCACGGCTGCGTTACGGAAGTGGCATATGCCAGCATGCCACCCTAACCTTCACAGACGCGCCTGCCGCGCGGCGCTGCTGCGCGACTTGGCCATGGCGGCCAACCGCACGGCCACGTTGGCGGCGCCGTAGCCGACATAGCCATTTTTGCGTTGCAGGATTTCGAAGAAAAACCGGTCGTCGAACGCCTCTGTGTAGACGTGGAACAGCTCGCCACCGTTGGCATCCCGGTCATACAAGACGTTGTAGTAAGCCAGCTCGCTCAGGAACTCGTCGTCGAAATCAAAACGGGCCGCCAGATCGTCGTAATAGTTGAGCGGGATGTCCAGCAACTGCACCCCCGCCTCTTTCGCCCTCGCGACCTGCGCAAAGATGTCGTCGCAGGCGAAGGCTATGTGATGCACGCCAGAGCCGCGGTAGCTGGACAGCGCGTGAGAAATGGCCGTGTTGCGGTTCTCCGAGATGTTCAACGGCAAGCGCACACTGCTGCAACGGCTGCGTAACGCACGGCTCTTCACCAGACCGTACGGGTCAGGCAGCACCACTTCGTCGTCCGCTTCGAAATCCAGCAGCGTTTTATAGAACAGCACCCAGCTGTCCAGGCTGTCGGCGGGCAACGCCATCGCCATGTGGTCGATGCGCTGCAGACCACTTCCGACCGCGGCCTGGGTGTCGATATTGAAATCACTGTCGTAGATCGACTGCCCGGCTGCGGCGGGCTCCACCAGATAGATCAGACTGCCGTCCGGCGCGCGCACGGCCGGAATTTCCCGCTCGTTGGGCCCGACCAGCCCACGGTACGGCTGGCCTTTGTACTGCCGCGCACGCTCGAGCGCCGCATGGCCGTTTTCGACCCGCAAGGCGGTGGCGCACAACGACGGACCGTGGGACTCGAAAAAACTGTGCGCGAACGAATAGGGCTCGGCATTCAGCACGATCTTGATGTCGCCCTGCCCCAGCAAGCTCACCGCCTTGGATCGATGCTGGCCGAGCCTGGCAAAACCGAGCTTCTCCAACCAACCGGCAAGCCGCGCGCCTTGCGCGTCATCCACGGCGAACTCAAGGAATTCGACACCGTCGTAACGACCCGCCTCGGGCGGGCTGAACAACAATGGCGGTGCGACCGGATGAGACTCACGCTCCAGCAACTCGCGGGTTTTCTCTTCCAGATACAACAGCGAACGCAAGCCGTCGGCAGCGTTGGCCCGCGGAGGCGCAGCGCGAAAACCGTCGTTGAAAATCTCCAGCGACAGCGGGCCGGTGTAACCACTCTTCAGAATCGGCGCGAGGAAGCCCGGCAAGTCGAACTCGCCCTGCCCCGGGAAACAGCGAAAATGCCGACTCCACTCCAGTACATCCATCGCCAGCACGGGGGCATCGGCCATCTGCACAAAAAAGATTTTGTTGCCGGGAATCTCGGCGATACCCGCAGGATTGCCCTTGAGCGAGAGCGTATGAAAGCTGTCGAGCAAAACGCCGAGGGCGGGATGGTCGACCTGACGCACCAGGTTCCATACCTGCTGCCAAGTGTTCACGTGACGCCCCCAGGCCAAGGCCTCGTAACCGATTCGCAGGTCGCGGGCGCCAGCGCGCTCGGCCAGCAGCGCCAGATCGTCCAGCAGAATGCGCTCATCGCCCAGTGAGTCACTGGCGGTGTTGCTGCACACCAGCACCAGGTCCGTGCCGAGCTCCTGCATCAGGTCGAACTTGCGCTCGGCGCGGTCGATGTTCCGCTGCAGACGGTCGCGGCGGCAGCCTTCAAAGTCGCGAAAGGGCTGAAACAGGGTGATCGCAATACCCAGATCAGCGCACATCTGGCGCACGTTGCGCGGACTGCCGTCGTAGTACAGAAGGTCGTTTTCGAATATCTCAACCCCGTCGAAACCGGCGGCGGCAATGGCTTCGAGCTTTTCTGGCAGGGTTCCGCTCAAGGAAACGGTGGCAATCGAGCGCTGCATGTTCTGACTCCTCGGTTATTTCACCTGACGGTCAGTTCTCCAGCCGGTGTTCAGGTGTTAAAGCGATTATTCTCCCGGTATCCTGTTACGGCAATTTAAATGTACGGACCGGTTAGTTTTGTGTTCGATAATCGCCCAAAAGCGCCCTGAGTCAATTGACGCTCCTGCCCATGCGCTCCACCATCGTTCTCACATTGTCGGACAAGGTTCAGCTTCAACCGATGCCGCGTGTCTGCGCTGCCTTGCATCGGCTTAGCGTCACCCAGACACAACCATAACAATTCCAAGACAGGTTAATGCTCATGCGCTCATACCCTGCTTCCCCTGCGCCGGTCGCAGCCACGCCCGTGCATCCCCATGCCGGGATCGGTGAAAAGATCCGCGGCGCGCTCGCCATCGGCAAGACCCGCTGGGGCATGCTGGCCCTGGTCTTCTTCGCCACCACCCTGAACTACATCGACCGCGCGGCGCTCGGCGTCATGCAGCCCATCCTGGCCAAACAGATGAGCTGGACGGCGATGGATTACGCCAACATCAACTTCTGGTTCCAGGTCGGATACGCCATCGGCTTTTTGCTTCAAGGACGGTTCATCGACCGGGTGGGCGTCAAGCGGGCGTTCTTTCTGGCGGTATTGCTCTGGAGCTTCGCGACCGGCGCACATGGCCTTGCGACCTCCGCCGCGGGCTTCATGGTCTGTCGCTTCATCCTCGGCATGACGGAAGCCGCCAACTACCCGGCGTGCGTCAAGACCACCCGTTTGTGGTTCCCGGCCGGCGAACGCGCGGTCGCCACCGGCATTTTCAACGCAGGCACTAACGTCGGCGCGATGGTCACCCCCGCCCTGTTGCCCCTGATCCTGACTGTGTGGGGCTGGCAGGCAGCGTTTATCTGCATGGGTGCTCTGGGTCTGACTTGGGTCGTCATCTGGCGCTTGAAGTACTTCAACCCTGAAGACCATCCGACCGTTCGCCAAAGCGAACTGGATTACATCAATCAGGCCAGTGAACCTGAACCCGCTCCCGCCAAAGTGCCCTTCTCGCAGATTCTCAAAATGCGCGGCACCTGGGCATTCGCGCTGGCCTATGCCATGACAGCGCCGGTCTTCTGGTTCTACCTGTACTGGCTACCGCCGTTCCTTAATCAGCAATACAACCTGGGCATCAACGTCACCCAGATGGGGATTCCCCTGATCCTGATCTGGCTGACCGCCGACTTCGGCAGCATCGGTGGCGGCATCCTCTCGTCGTGGTTGATAGGTCGTGGCATGCGCCCGACGACGTCGCGCCTGCTGTCGATGCTGGTGTTTGCACTGACGATCATCAGTGTGGTGTTTGCGGCCAACGCCAGCGGCTTGTGGGTCGCGGTCCTCGCCATTGCGCTGGCGGTCGGGGCGCATCAGGCGTGGACGGCGAACATCTGGAGTCTGGTGATGGACTACACGCCGAAACACATGATGAGCACGGTGTTCGGGTTCGGCGGCATGTGCGCGGCGATTGGCGGGATGTTCATGACCCAGATCGTCGGCGTCGTGCTGACGGCCACGCACAACAACTACAACGTGCTGTTCACGATGATCCCGGCGATGTATTTCATTGCGCTGGTGTGGATGTACTTCATGGCGCCTCGCACGGTTGAGAACGCGGGCGATTGATTGCCAAGGGCGAGAGAAAGGCTGTGGGTTTCACGTTATCTGGCGGATCCGGTGTTTGTGGTGACGCGATGTTTTGGGTTTAGCCTAAAGGCCAAACTGTTCCGCCTTCGGCGGGTTACTTGAAAACACCAAACAACCAAGTGTCTTTGCTCCTGGTTTGGCCCTCCTGCGTCGTCGTACCCTCCGGCGACGCTCCGCGGGCCCGCGCCGAACGGACATCCATGTCCTGACGGCGCTCTCTACTGTAGGAGCGCGCTTGCCCGCGATCTGCCGGGAACCGGCAGCAAAACCTGTGCATGCGGAGTGTCAGGCATAATCGAGTCGCCTGATTTTGCTACCGCTGCGCGGAAGATCGCGGGCAAGCGCGCTCCTACAAGGACTACAAAATCCTCCTGCTCCTGCTGTTGATTGTGCTCTTCTACATCAATAGTCCAAGCGCCACAAAACGCGACTTGGGTGCAGGCTGAACGCAGGCGGCGGGCCCACGGAGCGTCGCCGGAGAGAGGTACGACGACGAAGGAGTCGCCAAACCAGGAGCAAGCACCTGAACTGACCCCCGAAAGTTGGACACCCAGTCCAACCGAGGGGACAGTCATGACGAAGTACAATCCAGCCTTCAAGCTCAAGCTGGTTAAACAATGCCTGGCCGGCAACAGCACCAATAGGGTTGCAGTTAGAAATGGTATCGGTCACTCCATCCTGCAGCGCTGGGTGCGCAGCTATCAGCAACACGGTCTGCCCGGCCTTGCCAAGCAATACAGCCGCTATGACGCCCAGTTCAAACTCAATGTTTTACGGCGCATTGATCAGGATGGATTGTCGGACCAGCAAGCCGCCATTCTCTTTGGCATCCGCGGGCAAAACAGCATCGGGGAATGGAAGAGGCTGTACCATGCCGCAGGGATCAATGCGCTGAAACCGCATCGCGAGAGAGAACCTGCCATGCCTCAAAAACCGCCTGAAACACCTCTACAGTCCTGCCCTGACGATGACGAGCGTACTCGTCAGGAACTGCTCGATGAGCTGGGTTACCTGCGAGCGGAGAATGCCTACTTAAAAAAGCTCGATGCCTTGATCCGGGAGCAGAATGCAGCGCGAGCCAAAAAGCGCAAATAATCCAGGGGTTGAGGCATGAGCATTCGATGCAATGGCTGTTGCGTGCTGCTGGCCTGGCCCGAAGCACGTTCTACTATCAGGCCAAGGCAGTTGCCCGCGATAAATACGCCGGGCTCAAGGCTCACGTGCGACGCATTTATGAAGAGCACAAGGGACGCTACGGCTATCGCCGTATCACTGCGGTCCTGGGACAGATAGGCGAACATGCCAATCACAAGACGGTACAGCGGTTGATGCAGATGATGGGGCTCAAATCGTTGGTCAGGATCAAGAAATATCGCTCCTACAAAGGTCCTGAGGGCGAGACGGCGCCTAATCGGTTGGCGCGCCAATTCAAGGCCGACCTTCCCGACCAGAAATGGGTAACCGATGTCACCGAGTTCAAGGTCAACGGGCAAAAGCTGTACCTGTCGCCCGTGCTGGATCTTTGTACCCGAGAGATCGTGGCTTACCAGACCAGCAGGCGGCCGGTGTTTGAACTGGTGTCAAAAATGCTGGAAAAAGCTGTGGCACGACTGGGTCCAGGACAGACTCCGTTGCTGCACTCGGACCAAGGGTGGCAGTATCGTCAGCTCAACTACCGGCATCGGCTGGCCCAAATAGGCCTTCAACAAAGCATGTCTCGCAAAGGGAACTGCTACGACAACGCTGTGATGGAGCGCTTCTTCGGTACCCTGAAGAGCGAGTTTTTTTACCTTGAGCGCTTCGACACCGTTGAGCAATTAGAGGCCGGGCTCGACGAGTACATCCATTACTACAACCACGAGCGGATCAGCATGACGCTCAACGGCCTCAGTCCGGTGCAATTTCGAAAGCAGGTAATGAGTCAGTAATTTTGTCCAACTTTCGGGGGTCAGTTCACACCCTTGGTTACTTGGGGGTGGTGCGGCATCCCGACTTTTCCAAGTAACCCGCCGAAGGCGGAACAGCTTGGCCGTTAGGCCGAACCCAAACCTCGGCGCCGACACCTTTTAACAGCCATACGCCCTAACCCAGTGCCCCACCAAAAAAGTTAGCCGCCCTTCTTACGCTGCTGCCACGCCGCCGCCAGTCCACTCAGACAGATGATCGCAATCCCCGCCTGGGCCGTCAGTGACGGCGCATGGTTGAACACGATAAAGCCCCACAGCCCGGCAAACACAATCTGGCAATACCCGAACGGCGCCAACAGGGCCGGTGCCGCGAAGCGGAACGCCTGGGTCAGCATCAGGTGCGCAACCATGCCGCACGTGCCGAGCGCCAGCATGAACGGAATGTGCTTCCACTCCGGCGACTGCCAGAAGAAAGGCACGATGGCACTCATCAACAAGCTGTTGAACAACCCGGCGAAGAAGTTGCTGGTGGTCGGGCTGTCATGCGCCGCCACCAGGCGCGTGAGCAACTGGTAGCAGGCAAAGCACAACGCAGACCCCAGCGGCAGCAGCACGGCAGGCGTGAACAACTCGCCGCCCGGGTGCACGATCACCATGACCCCACTGAAACCCACCAGCACGGCAATCCACTGCCCGCGGCTGACCCGCTCCTTGAGCAACGGTACCGACAACGCCGTGACCAGCAGCGGCGCAAGAAAGTTGACTGCGGTCGCTTCAGCGATCGGGATGAACATCAACCCGCTGGTGAACAACAGGCTGGTTCCCAGCAAACAGGCCGCGCGCAGCGCCTGCAAGCCGGGACGCTTGGTGCGCAAGACCCGCAGTCCCGAAGACGGCATGAAGATGCAGGCCATCAGCGCGGTGTGCACCACGTAACGCACCCAGACCACCATCATGATCGGGTAAATGCCGGAAAGGTATTTGGACAAGGTGTCGTGACTGGAAAACAGGAAAGTCGCCAGGAGAATCAGTGCGATGCCCTTGAGCGGCTGGTTGACGCCGGAGAGCGGCGTGCTGGTGGTACTCATCAGCTTTCCTTTGGCCTTGCGTGAATGCGTGGTCGCCCCATTGCTGTTTAGAGCATTGGGGTAGACGAGGAAAGAATATAGAAGGCGTCGTCAGATAACCAAACATTCATGAACATTCAGTTGTTTTTTTGAATACGTAGTCGCGTTTGATCCTACCCGGACGCCAGATCTTTAACGGCAATAGACACGATGACGAATCCGGCGGGCGCCGGACTCGTTTCTCAAAGGCGGTTGAGGCGCTCCGCAGCTCAGTCCTGCAACGATTCAACGCCCAACTCGTTCCACACCTCCTCCGCCAGGTGAAACGACGCGTTGGCGGCGGGGATGCCGCAGTAGATCGCGCTCTGCATCAGCACTTCCTTGATCTCGTCGCGTGTCACGCCGTTGTTTTTCGCGGCACGCAGGTGCAGGCGCAGTTCGCCTTCACGGTTCATGCCGATCAGCATGGCGATGGTAATCAGGCTGCGGGTGTGGCGTGGCAAGCCGGGTCGGGTCCAGATGTCACCCCAGGCGTGCCGGGTAATCATTTCCTGAAACTCGCCGTTGAAGGGCGTGAGTTTTTCCAGGCTGCGGTCGACATGCGCGTCGCCCAGCACGGCGCGACGGACGTTCATGCCCGCCTCGTAACGTTGTTTTTCGTCCATTTTTGCTCTCGTCGGATTTAACGAAGATTGAAGGCCTGATGGTCAGCCACCGCGCGTTTGACCCAGCGCTTCGATTGCCCCAGGTACTGCGCGGGATTCAGCAAATTGTCCAGCGCCTGTGCTGACAGCTGCGCCGTGACCTCAGGCTCGTCGCCCAGGACCTCGCGCAGGTGCTTGCCCTGTTCGACGGCGCGGCGGCAGCATTGCTCGATCAGATGGTGCGCTGCGTCGCGGCCGATCCGCTGCGCGAGCGCAATACTCACCGCTTCGGCCAGCACCAGGCCGTGGGTCAGGTCCAGGTTCTGCGCCATGCGCCCGGCGTCGACTTCAAGACCCGGAATCACCGCCAGCGCTTGCTGCAACGAGCCGGACACCAGGCAGCACAGCTCTGGCAGGGTTTCCCACTCCGCATGCCACAACCCCAGGCTGCGTTCGTGTTCCTGTGGCATCGCGCTGAACATCGTGGCCACCAGACCCGGCGCTCGCGTGGCGGCGCCGATCATCACGGCGGCCCCCACGGGGTTGCGTTTGTGCGGCATGGTCGATGAACCGCCCTTGCCCGCCGCTGCGGGCTCGAACACCTCACCGGCTTCAGTCTGCATCATCAAGCTGATGTCCCTACCGATCTTGCCCAGCCCTCCCGCCACCAGGCCCAGCCAGCTGGCGAACTCCACCAGCCGGTCGCGCTGGGTGTGCCACGGCTGGTCCGGCAGGTTCAGTTTCAACTCCCGGGTCAGCGCTTCGGCAATCGGGAATGCCATTTCACCCAACGCCGCCAGGCTGCCCGACGCACCACCGAATTGCAGGCACAGCAGGCGAGGTTTGAGCTCCTTGAGCCGTTGCCGATGCCGAGTGATCGCGCCCAGCCACCCGGCGATTTTCGCGCCGAGGGTGATCGGGGTCGCCTGCTGCAGCCAGGTACGGCCCGGCATGGGCACGCCGGCATGCCGTTGAGCCTGCTGCGCCAGTGCGTCGGCCAGACTCGCCAGGTCCTTCTCCAGCAGGGTGATCGCGCTATGCAGTTGCACCACCAGCCCACTGTCCATGGCGTCCTGGCTGGTCGCGCCCATATGGACGTACCGCTCGGCCTTTTCGTTGCGCGTGGCGATTTGTTTGCCGAGCGCTTTGACCAACGGGATCGCCGAATTACCCGCATTGCCGATGGCAACCGCCAACGCATCGAAGTCGTAAAGCGAGGCGTCGCATGCCGCGACGATATCATTCACCACCTCGGCCGGGATCGCACCGATGGAAGCCTCGGCACGCGCCAGTGCGGCTTCGAAATCCAGCATGCCCTGCACACGGCCCCGGTCGGAAAAGACCTCACGCATGCCCTCTTGAGTGAAATAGTGGTCGAAAAGCTGATTGCCGGGTCTGTTCAACGTACTGCTCCTGACGGATCGTCCCTACCTTTGATGTCGCCTGCGATCAGAAATCGAAGAACACGGTTTCGTCTTCACCCTGAACGCGGATGTCAAAACGATAGGCTAATTGGCCGTCGACGCTGCACCGTTTAGCGATCAGTGTCTGGCGTCGCTGGGGCTGCTCGATCAGATTGAGCACTGGATCTACAGCGTTACTCGGGGCCTCGTCATCAAAGTACAGGCGCGTCTGCAGATGAATGTTGATGCCCCTGGCGAACAGGGAAACGTTGACGTGGGGCGCCATCGGTATGCCTGCAGCGTTCAGCACAACGCCCGGCTTGACGGTCTTGACCTGCCATTCACCCTCATCGGTGGTGGCTGTGCGACCAAAGCTGTTGAACGGTTTGTTGAGGTCGAAATCGGTGTGGTAACGACCCTCTGCGTCGGCCTGCCACAGCTCCAGAAAGGAGTCACGAATCAGGTGACCGTTGCCGTCGTAGACGTGCCCCAGCAACACGATATGCTCGCCGGTCGCGCCCGACCGGGCCATTTCGTTCCAGATTTCCTGTTCCCGCGCCGGGTTGCCCGCGGCTTCAAGTGCCAGACCGATGTGCACGTAGGGCCCGGCGGTCTGTGATGGGGTTTCCGGCAGTATTTGAACGGGCATGGGCAAACCTCCTCAGACGTTTTCGAAGTGTGTCTTGCGCTGACCGCGCAGGACGATATCAAAGCGGTAGGCCAGGCAATCCATCGGATTGGCCATGCTCATGTCGAGTCTGGCAATCAGGCTTTGCACCGCGTCTGCATTGGCGATGGACTTGACGATCGGACACATCCCGATCAGCGGGTCCCCATCGAAATACAGTTGCGTAATCAGGCGTGTCGAGATCGACGGGCCGCTGATGGACACGTGAATGTGCGCCGGACGCCAGTCGTTCGGGCCGTTACGCCATGGATACGGGCCGGGCTTTACCGTGCGAAAGCTGTAATGGCCATCGCGGTCGGTCAGGCAGCGACCTACGCCGCCGAAATTGGGGTCCAGCGGTGCCAGATACGCGTCTTTTTTGTGCCGATAACGGCCGCCCGCATTGGCTTGCCACATTTCCACCAGCGTGTGGGGCACTGGCTTGCCGTACTGATCGACGACCCGGCCAGCCAGGATGATGCGCTCCCCGATGGGCAGACCACCGTTGTTGAAATTCAACAGCAGGTCGGCGTCATGACGGCCGAATTGCAAATGGGAGAAGTCGGGCCCGCTGGTCTCGGAAATCGACTGCGGAATACTGACCAGTGCCTGCCGTGGAGAGCGCAGGATCGAGGTCTTGTAGTCAGGGGTCAGGGCTTTCGGGTGCCAGTTACGGTCGCGGATCGCGAAACGGCTGTCGAGTGCGTCGGACATGCCGGTCTCCTGTTTCCAGTTATTGAAGGTCCGCCTGCTTCAGCCCATTCGCTGACGGCGCGGCAATGCAGGCGATGACGCAGTGTCCCGCGCCATCGACCTCGACAACACTGAAAAGAAAGCCGACATCCATAACCAAACGGTTATGGATAGGTCCCCTCGCGATAGGCCTGCCCTACCTCTCGCAACGTCTCCACGCACCATTGGGCGGGAATCGACAGCGGTAGCGCCGGATTACTGCACAGGCCCACCGACCCGCCCGGTTCGCGAATCCCGAGCTCGAGCTCGACCAGTTCACCCACCTGCAGATCCTGGCGCACCGCATCGAACGGCGCGATCCAGACCGCATCGCTGCACTGCACGTAGCGGCGGCTGAGGGTCAGGGACAACGTTTCAAGACGCTGGCGTGGAGGATCGATACCATGCTGGACGAACAGGCTGTCGGCGAACTGGCGGATGGTGGTTCCCGCCAGCGGCAGCACAACCGGGAAATCCTCAAGCGTCAGTGAACGCTCCTCTGTTGTCAGCAACGGATGCCCCTGGCGCACCACCAACGTCATGGATTCGCTGTACAGGTGCTCGAAACTCAACCCGAGGATTTGCGGACTGTCAGTCATGCGTCCCACCACCAGATCGAGCTCGCCGAGGCGCAACTGCGACAGCAGATAGGCGCTCGGACCTGTCGCGACGCTGACCACCAATGCCGGATGTTTTGCATGCAAGCGACAGATGACCTCGGGCACCAGCAGGCTTTCCACGGTCGACAACACGCCCAGCCGGACCGCCACGGGCGCATGCTCCCCAGAACGCAGGCTGTTCACCCCTTCGCGCAATGCCTGGACACTCGGACCGGCATAGCGCATGAAGGCCACGCCCGACTCAGTAAGTGCCGCCCCGCTCTTGCTGCGCACGAACAGGCTGGCATTGAGCAGACCTTCCAGCTCCTTGAGGGTTTTGGACAATGCCGGCTGACTGATCGCCAGTTTGTCCGAGGCTTTTGCCAGGCTGCCTTGGCGCGCCACTTCAAGAAAACACACCAGGTGGCGGAATTTGATCCGGGTATCGATGTTCACGACGGTTTCGCGACCGGCACGGTGAAGCGAAACACGCTTCCTGTGCCCAAGGCGCTGGAAGCGGTCAATTCACCGCCATGAGCTCTGACGATCCCTTGCGAGATGTACAGCCCCAGACCCGTCCCGCTCGGATTGCCTTCCCGTATCCGCCAGTAACGCTCGAACACGTGAGGCAGTTGATCCGGGGCAATGCCGGCACCGGAATCGACGATGCTCACCGCGACGAAATCGCCCTCCAGGGTCGCCGTGACGCTGATCAACCCTTCCTTCGGGGTGAACTTGATCGCGTTACCTACCAGGTTGGACAGCACCTGAAACATCCGCTCCGGGTCGGCCATGATCTTGAGATGAGGCTCGCCGGAGAAGGTCAGGTCAATGAACTTGTTCAGCGCCAGCGGCGTCAGCAGCGACCAGGCGTCCTCGAAGAGCTGGCTGACTTCCAGCGTCTGCGGCGCGATGGAGTAACGACCCGCTTCGATCTTCGCAGTGTCGAGCAGGTCTTCCAACAGGTTGGTCATGCGCGCCGTGGCCCGCTGCAACGTGTCGATCGCCGAATTCAGGCGCTTGGACGCCGGGCTCACATCGGCGGCGATCAACCGTTGCATCATTCCGCACTGCATGACGATCGCTGTCAGCGGACTGCGCAGGTCGTGTGAAACCACCGCCACCAGTTCGTCTCGGGCCCGCACGGCGTCTTTCTCGCGCAACACTTGCCGCGACAAGTCCGACTCCAGTGCCGATCGCCGTAAGTCGGTCACGGCATACACATCGCCCACATCCCACCGCCGCGCCGTACCGTCAACCTGCTGCTTCCAGACTTCAAACGATTCACGGGGCTGCAAACGGTTGGCAACCACCACCTTCGACATCTCCGGGTTGCCGCTCCACTGCACGCTGTCCTTCTGCTCGGGCCGAAACCACAGGACGGCGTTGTCCACCGGCTTTGGCAAACTGAAGGCCAACAAACCACTGGCCACCGCCGGGTACGCCTGCGCAGGCGCAAACAGCGCGCCCAGGCTTTCTGTCGCCACGACGCTGTCCGGCTGCTGCTGAACCCAGCTTTGCAATGCCGTTATTTGCTCAGGCGTTGGACACTGGCCAAACAGATGCATCTGATCCTCGATGACGACCGCCAGGCCACTGGCGTCGACGAGTGCCAGGACGTCCTGCGCATGCTCGATCAAGCCCTGATACACATCGCCGTCAACCTCGGTCATCGCTCGGGCAAGCGTCGCAAGCAGGCCGGCTTTGGCCTGGCGCTGTTGCTGTGCATGCAGCGCTTCCAACGCGCTGATCTGCATCGAAAGCACCTGGCCGATGGTTTCGCAGGCCACGCGCAGTGCATGAGGCACCCGCAACGGCTGGCGATTACCGCAGCTGATCAGGCCCCACAACCGATCATCCTTGAGCAGCGAAATGCTCATGGACGAACGCACACCCATGTTTTGCATGTACTGACAGTGGACCGGCGACACACTGCGCAACACCGCGTACGCCATGTCCAGCGGCTGCCCCGTGTCAGGCCGCAGGGCCGGCACCATGGGCACAGGGATGTACGCGGCATCGGGAATGATGCGCAACCAGTTCAGGCGATAGAGTTCCCGCGCTTGCTCGGGGATGTCGCTGGCGGGGAAAAACAGGCCCTGATAGGCGTCAAGTTCACGGGTGGCGGACTCTGCGATGACCTGGCCGTGACCCTCCTCCTGAAAACGGTAGATCAGCACGCGGTCATAGCCGGTCAACGCACGAATCTCGGTGACGCTGATGTCGTAGAGCGCGGACAGGGTTTTCGCCGATTGAAGGCGGCGCAGCGTTCGGGACAGGCGTTGATCCAGCCTAAGCCCGGCAGACCGTGATTCGGCCTGAACCGGTTCAAGCTCGATGAACAGCAGGCCGTCGTGGCGATGAATCAGGCCCTCGAACGTCTGGTCGCCGATGTGCAGCGACAACGGATTGATTTCGTCGAGCGCTTCATGGAGCAATCGTTCACGCAGGTGTTCGGAAGGTTCGTCGCCGAGCCAGCCGGACAGACCCTGACCTGCCTGCGGCACAGGGTCGCCGGCCAGCAAGGATGAAGCATTGGCGCTGGCCTGCTGAACCGTCCAGGAAGCTTCGTCAACCGTCAGCAACACGCCATGGGGCTGAATCGCGCCCGGGATCCGGATGGGTTCGTCCGCGCAGCGCTGAAGCAGCGTCTGCAAATCGTGTTCAGACGTCATCGCAGCACTCCGTTGCATTCCAGCCAGCGGGCGAACAAGGCGAACGTCGCGCAGGCCGATTCCACCACCTGCGGGTTGTCGTCGGGATGATCGAAGTCAGCCAACCGGGTAAGGAAAGCCTTCCACAAGCGTCCTGTGTCCCGGCCGTAAACATCGAGGAATTCACCGCCGCTGTCGGCATCGATCGCCAATCGGTCGGCAATGATCCGGCGCAGGACTTGCCCGCCCAGCGTGGCGCCTTCCATCACATACATCACGCCGAGCAGGTCGGCCTCGCCGTTGATAGGCGGCAGGTCGGCGCACATCGGCAACGCGTCGATTTGTGCATCGCTCAGCCCCAAAGCGCGCAAATCTTTCACCAACGCCGGGACCTTTTGCCGTTCGGGCTGAGCGAGCCGCGGTGCATGAAATCGCTCGATCTGCCGTTGCAGCGGCGCATGAAAACCGTAGTACGCCTGGATGATTCGCTGATACGCATCGCGATCGAGGTCGGGGTGCGTCAGCGGCAATCGCGCCTCCAGCGCCTTGTGCTGCGCCGCAGTGGCGGCACGCAGCATCTGCAGGACGCAAGACGCCTGAGTTGCAGCACGGGAAGGCAGTAATTCGGGGGTAGCTTCAACCAAGGGCGGTGGCGTCCAGTCAGGATGGAAATGGCTTGGAGTACAGCGACATCCGCAGGTTCAGGGCAGATGGCTACCGCGCACACTAAGGGGCGCGGCGCCAAGGTGCAAACCTCTTTATCAAAAGATGTAATCGGTGGTCAGGAAGCTCGATTCGCGGTTGTGAATGATATCGCTGATCAGCGCTTTGTTGCTCTCCTGGAACTTGGTGGCCACCAATGTCCGGATCGAGAACACACGCAGTGCGTCGTCGACCGACAGAGTGCCTTCTGCCGAGTTCTTGCGACCGTTGAACGGGAAGCTGTCAGGGCCGCGCTGGCACTGGGCGTTGATATTGATCCGACCGACCTGATTGGCGAACGCATCCACCAGACGACCGACCTGCTTGGAATCGTTGCCGAAGATACTCAGCTGCTGGCCGAAGTCCGAGTCAAGCACGTATTCGATGACCGTTTCCAGATCACGGTACGCCACCACGGGCACCACCGGTCCGAACTGTTCTTCGTGGTAAACGCGCATGTCCGGGGTCACGGGGTACAGCACAGCCGGGTAGAAGAACTGCTGATGGGTCTCACCACCGCCTTCGTTGACCACTTTTGCGCCTTTGCTCACGGCGTCATCGACCAGGCCTTGCAGGTAGTCGGTCTTGCCGGGTTCTGGCAGCGGAGTCAGCGAAACGCCGGGTTCCCAAGGCATGCCTGGTTTGAGCTGTGCTAGCTTCTCTTCGAATTTTTCAAGGAAGCTGCCGACCACGTTTTCATGCACGAACAGGATTTTCAGCGCGGTGCAACGCTGGCCGTTGAACGACAAGGAACCGGTGATGGCTTCACTGACCGCGTTGTCCAGGTTGACGTCAGGCAACACGATGCCAGGGTTTTTGGCATCCAGACCCAGGGCTGCGCGCAGACGGTGCGGTTTCGGGTGCAGCTTTTTCAACGCGCTGGCGGCCTTGTTGGTGCCAATGAACGCAAAGACGTCGATCTTGCCGCTGGCCATCAGCGCGCTGACGGTCTCGCGGCCGCTGCCGTAAATCACGTTGATGACGCCGGCAGGGAAGCTGTCGCGGAAGGCTTCGAGCAGCGGACGGATCAACAACACGCCGAACTTGGCGGGCTTGAACACCACGGTGTTGCCCATGATCAGCGCCGGAATCAGGGTGGTGAAGGTTTCGTTCAACGGGTAGTTGTAAGGCCCCATGCACAAGGTGACGCCCAGCGGGACACGACGAATCTGGCCCAGCGTGTCCTGTTCAAGCTCGAAACGGCTGGAACGACGGTCCAGCTCCTTCAGCGCGTTGATGGTGTCGACGATGTAATCGCAAGTCCGGTCGAACTCTTTCTGTGAGTCCTTGAGGTTCTTGCCGATCTCCCACATCAGCAGCGTGACCACCGCATCGCGTTGCTCGCGCATGCGCTTGAGGAAGGTTTCGACATGATGGATGCGGTCGACAACGCGCATCGTAGGCCAGGCGCCCTGCCCGCGATCATAGGCTTTCACAGCGGCGTCCAGCGCGGTCATCGAGGTGTCTGCATCCATCAAAGGGGTGCTGCCGAGCACCACCGACTCCAGGCCCGCGTCGGTTTTCAACGACACCGGACTGAGCACCGGTGCCAGCGGCCCTTGCCACTGACGCAGCTCGCCATTCACCAGGTACTCACGCTGCTCGATGGCAGGCCCTGCCCGGAACTGCTCAGGAATCTCATCGGCCCTTGGGTACAGGTTGTCCAGGCGGTTTTGCAGGGTCATGTCTCTCTACCTCTTCCAGTCGGTAATCTTGCGAAACACACTACGCCACAGGTCGAAGCGAATGAAAAGAGTTGCGACGAATGTCACGGTGGCGTGACAGAGGCTTCGCCCTCTGGAAACTGCCGTTCATGCGCGTGAAGACGATAGCTTTGTCGCACCTCAGACCGGTGGGAGTCAGCTTGCTGACGAATGCGGCGTGTCATTCACCCTCGACAGTGATGATCCACCGCATTCGCTGCCCTCGTAACCTCGGACGTCTCCTACCGGTATGGGGGCGTCAGAGGAAAGTGCGTCAGGCATCGTAATGGGTGGGAGCCGGCTTGGTGCGGGCCGCGTTCGGACGAATGCGGTGGGTGCTCTGACATTTTCGTCACTGACCCACCGCATTCGCTGCCCTCGTAAACTCGGACGTCTCCTACCGGTATGGGGGCGTCAGAGGAAAGTGCGTCAGGCATCGTAATGGGTGGGAGCCGGCTTGGTGCGGGCCGCGTTCGGACGAATGCGGTGGGTGCTCTGACATTTTCATCACTGACCCACCGCATTCGCTGCCCTCGTAACCTCGGACGTCTCCCACCGGTATGGGGGCGTCAGAGGAAAGCGCGTCAGGCATCGTAATGGGTGGGAGCTGGCTTGGTGCGGGCCGCGTTCGGACGAATGCGGTGGGTGCTCTGACATTTTCGTCACTGACCCACCGCATTCGCTGCCCTCGTAACCTCGGACGTCTCCTACAGGGATGGCGGCGGTTCAGGCCACCGCTGTCTGGTTCCGACCCTGAGCCTTGGCCCGGAACAGTGCCTTGTCGGCGTCGTTGAGCAGCATGTGCACGTCCTGGTCAGCGCCGTTCATCGAAGCGACCCCGATGCTGGCGGTGATGCCTTCGACCTGCTCGCATGCCAGCCTTGCGATGGCCTGACGCAACTGCTCGGCCGTGGCCTGAGCGTCGTCGATCGAGGTGTCGATGAGCAGCATCGCGAACTCTTCGCCGCCCAGTCGGCCGCAGAGATCGATATCGCGAATGGACTCACAAATGACGGCGCCGATCTGCCTTAGCACCTTGTCGCCGGCCTGATGCCCGTATGAGTCGTTGATACGTTTGAAATGATCGATGTCCAGCATCAGCACTGACAGCGGCACTCGGTTGCGCTTGCAGTGCTCATAGGTCTGCTCGGCGCGTTTGAAAAACGCCCGACGGTTCTTCAAGCCGGTCAGCTCGTCGGTCTGCGCGGCGTGATTGGCGATGCTGTGCGCGTATTCCATTTCCCGCGTCAGCCGAAACGCCGTTTCCATGGCCTCCGACAGTTTGCGGGTTGCACTGATCACGAACGAGGCGAACACCAGCGTGGCAGCGGCCATGCCGATCTGCGTGGGCGCGGGCTGGAACAACAGCCATAACGAACACGGCAGCAACACCAGAGCAATCGACACGATGGTCATCGAACGGTAAGCGGAATAGCAGGACACTGCGCTCACCGACATTCCCACTATAAACAGCAGCACCAGCGTCTGGGTCAGCAGGTCGTTCGGACGCATCAATGCCAAGGCGCCACCGCCCCAGATCGCGGCCGACAGGGTCAGCGTCAGCCAGTATCGGAGCTCCCAGCGCTGTGGTGTCCGTGATTCGACCGGGCTGCGGAAATACGTCACCAACAGCACCGTCCGCAGCGCGGTCGATGCAGACAGCAGGCCGAGCCAGACCAGGATCACCGCGTGATCGACACGATCCCAACACAGCCAGCTCAACATCAGCGCAGCCAGATAGCTTCCCAACACAGAGAAAAACGTCTGGCGAAACAGCAAGTGCAAACGGTCGGTCCGCACGTGCCCCCGTATCAGGGCATCGCGCTCACGCTGATGCTCAAAGTGGTACATCGGATATTGGCTGCCCAACCCATGGTGACATGGCCGGATTGTGGCACCCGGCCATGAGGCAGCACAACTCACGCTCACTTAAACCGTGGAGAATTCCCGTTTGCGCAGGGAAAAACAGTGGGCATAGGCCAGAACGGCCAGTCTAGAGCCGTTACTTGGTCCCTGATTGAACGTTCAGTTCGATTCAACGAATTGGTTTGCCGACCTGAAGCCCTGCCGGAAACCTTAGACGTCCGCCCTCGTGATCAGGCAATGGGCCGGTACATCCGAGAGGGTTTGCTTGCATGGCTCGGCGACCCGCGAGCACACTGGGCCCAGGTTGATAACCACGCACTGATTTAGACAGGAAGGATGAATGATGACCACGCAAACCGAAACCGCCCTGCTTGCCGGCGGCTGCTTCTGGGGCATGCAGGATCTGCTGCGCCGCTACCCTGGCGTATTGTCCACGCGCGTGGGCTACTCGGGCGGCGACGTCGAGAACGCCACGTACCGCAACCATGGCACCCATGCCGAAGCGATTGAAATCGTGTTCGATCCAAACGTGATCAGCTATCGGCAGATCCTCGAATTCTTTTTCCAGATCCACGACCCGTCCACCGCCAATCGCCAGGGCAATGACATTGGCCTGAGTTACCGCTCAGCGATCTTCTACCTCAGCGAAGAACAGAAACGCGTCGCGCTGGACACCATCGAGGATGTCAACGCTTCAGGTCTCTGGCCGGGCAAAGTCGTCACTGAACTTGCACCGGCAGGCGCGTTCTGGGAGGCAGAACCTGAACATCAGGATTATCTCGAGCGCATTCCCAATGGCTACACCTGCCACTTCATCCGCCCGAACTGGAAGCTGCCGAAACGCGCTTGAGGCTCAGTGACAGCCCAACCCGTCGCTATTGCGTTGATCGCCCGCCACCGGCTGCTGCAGTGAAAACGGTGGTGCGCGGTCATATCGCGTTCGGCGGTGCAGCGCTGTAGGAGTGAGCTCGCTCACGAAGAGGCCGGAATGAACGACACGGATGTGCTGGATTCGCCGACGCCTTCGTGAGCAAGCTCACTCCCACAGAGACTCCGTTGCCTGACCCGACCAGTCAGGTCATGACACCCTGCTTCGCATCTCCCCATGCCAGTGGACCTCCTCAACACTCACGGCAATCCCCTCACCTGTAGGAGTGAGCTTGCTCACGAAGAGGCCGGCATGAACGACACGGATGCGCGGGATTTGCCGACGCCTTTGTGAGCGAACTCACTCCCACAAAGAACTCTATAAAACAGTGAGTGGATTAAGCGCCCTGCGAGTCGCGGTGGCTTTAATGCTTCATCCCTTCGAGCATTAACGTTATTCACACACGTGCGCAATAACGTCTTTAACTAGATCTCTTGCAATTGTTCACGCCATGTTTGCCAAGTGTTGCTGAGGCAACAGTGTTTATGCAGAAGGTGATGAGTCTGCGCATGCCTTTATATGCGGTCTTCTAGACGAAGCTCCGGTATTGCAAGCCTTCCTTGAAAACAACTGTCTGTTTAAACGACGGCACAGCCCTTGCACTTATACACCGACAACCGAGAGTGCCGGACTGTGTCCATTGTCGCCTTTAGTTCACCGCCCCATTTTTTGATAAGGCCTTATCCCAAGTATTCACCCACCCACTCCCCGCTGGGTTTGTTTGACCGGTTCAATCAACAGGATTCAGCTCGCCCGTTCTTCTCGCCAATCAGGAGCCACCTTATGACCCAACGCAAAGAGACCCTCAAACTCGGCCTGTTCTTGCGCGCGACCGGGCATCACATCGCCGCCTGGCGCGACAGCGGCTCACACGCCGATGCGGGGATTCGACTGGATCATTTCATCGATCTGGCGCGCAAGGCCGAAGCAGCGGGTTTCGACACGCTGTTTCTGGCAGACAGTGTCTCGGTGCGCGGCATCGACGCCCCCACCTTCGACCGAGTCATTGCGCCCAGCCTCAGCTTCGAACCGTTGACCCTGCTGTCGGCCCTGGCCGCCGTGACTTCACGCATCGGTCTGGTCGCGACCGCCAGCACCAGTTACAGCGAGCCCTTCAATCTCGCTCGACAGTTCGCCTCGCTGGATCAGATCAGTGGCGGCCGGGTGGGCTGGAATCTGGTCACCAGCAGTGATCCGGACGCGGCGAAAAATTTCGGCGGCGCATCTGAGGGCAGTCAGGCAGCTCATGCCGACCGCTATAGCCGGGCGCGTGAGTTTCATCAGGTGGTCGACAAGCTGTGGGACAGCTGGGAAGACGACACGCTGTTGCTGGACAAGGAAAAAGGCGTGTTTCTGGACCGCGACAAACTGCACCTGGCCGACCACCACGGTGAGCATTTCCACGTGCGGGGACCGCTGAATGTCCTGCGTTCGCCGCAGGGCAAGCCGGTCCTGGTGCAAGCGGGTGCCTCCGAAGACGGTCGCGCACTGGCGGCTTCAACCGCTGAAGCCATTTTCGCTGCGCATCAGAGCCTGGCCGATGCGCAAGCGTTCTACAGCGACATAAAATCGCGCGCCGCCGTGCTGGGGCGTAAGCCGGAACACATCAAGATCCTGCCCGGCGTGACCATTTTTACCGCCCCGACCTCGGCCCAAGCCCACGCCAAACATCAACGACTGCAGGATCTCGTTCATCCTCAGGTCGGTTTGAGCCTGTTGTCTGGCCTGCTTGGCGGCGTCGACCTCTCACACTTGCCACTGGATGGCCCGCTGCCCCAGGACCTGCCCGCGACCAACGCCTCGAAAAGCCGCCAGCAATTGATCCTGCAACTGGCCGCCGAAGGGTTGAGCATCCGCGAGTTGTACCTGCGACTGGCCGGAGCACGCGGCCATTGGACGTTAGTGGGATCCCCCGAAGAGGTGGTCGATCAGTTGCAGGCATGGTTCGAAGGTTACGGCGCTGACGGTTTCAACATCCTGCCGCCCACCTACCCCGAAGGCCTGGACGACTTTATCGCCCTGATCCTGCCGGAACTCAAACGCCGCGGGCTGGTGCCGGCGGATGGCCCAACTGGCAATACCCTGCGCGAACGCCTTGGCCTGCCCTACCCGGCGCACCCAGCGACCTTGCTGCGCGAGCGATCCTTGACAGTCTGATCGAACGAACTGACTGAGCGAGACGCTTGCAGGGGCGTCTTGCCCCTGCAAACAACCCTGCACCACAGCAAAGAGAGTTTCAGCATGGCTCACCAAATCAACGCGGCGTGGGGCGCAGGCCCCAGCGCCCGTTACGAACAACTCGCCGAGCGGTTTCGTCCGCTGTTCGCCAACCTGCGCGAAGGGGCAATCAGCCGCGAGCTTGAACGTCGATTGCCGTTTGAAGAAATCCAGCTGCTCAAGGCATCCGGGTTCACCGCCGTTCGCGTGCCCAAGGAATATGGCGGTTCGGGCGTCACACTACCTGAACTGACCAACCTGCTGATCGAACTGGGTGAAGCCGATTCCAATCTGGTCCAGGCGCTACGCGGGCATCTGGGTTTCACGGAAAACCTGCTCAACAGCCGCGATGAAGAGCGCCGCAAGCTGTGGTTCGAGCGACTGGTGCGGGGCGAAACGGTCGGACCGGCGACCGGCGAAGTCGGCTCGACGCCACAATCCCATCTCAACTCACGTCTGTACCTCGACGGTGAGCAATGGCGCATCGACGGCAACAAGTTCTATACCACCGGCTGCTTGTACAGCGACTGGATCGAGGTGGCCGTTAGCGATCATGACGACAAGCGAGTATTCGTCACCGTGCGCCGCGATGCCGACGGTGTCGAGGTCGTGGATGACTGGAACGGTTTCGGCCAGCGCCTCACGGCCAGTGGTACCACGCATGTGCGCGGCGTGGCGGTGGACACTCGCAATATCCTCAGCGTCGACGAGAAATTTCAATACTCGCCCGCGCTGTATCAGATCGTGCACCTGGCGAATCTGGCCGGTATCGGTCGCGCGCTCAGCGGCGAGGTCGCCGCCGCCGTGGCCCAGCGCACCCGTAGTTTCAGCAACGGCAATGCCCCGCGCGTCGCTCAGGACCCGCAAGTGCTGCAAGTCGTCGGCAGCCTGCGCGCCGCGGCCTACAGCGCAGGCGCCATTGTCCTGAAAACCGCCGAAGCGCTGGAACGCGCTTATCAAGCGCGGCTCAACGCAGATGACCACGCCGTCAAACAGGCCGTGGACATCGCAGAGCTGGAGATTGCGCAGTCGCAAACGGTGGTCAGCGACCTGATTCTGGAGGCGAGCTCGCGCATGTTCGACGCCCTCAGCGCGTCGGCCACTTTACGTCCGTTGGGTCTGGACCGATTCTGGCGCAACGCGCGGACGCTGACCTCGCACAACCCGCGCATCTACAAGGACCGTATCGTCGGGGACTTCGCGGTCAATGGCACAGCGCCGCCTGCGCAATGGAAAATCGGCGTGGTTTGAGGCTTTTTGGCGGGTCATCATCATGCCGAGTGACCTTGGCGCGATAAGTTTGCGCAAGCGTTTGCCGTGCCTCGGCAGGGGGAGCGGAATGTGACAGCCATCCGGGTGTCCGATTCTGCCAAAGCAGGCCCTTTGCGGTTGTGCGCCGGTCTGGCTGCGTATACTCCGGACAGCGATGAAGCGACAGGCTTTGAATCCGGGGGCCCGATGTCAGAAAAACGTCTTTCTCCACGCACGTCCGGCACTCATGAGGCCCCGGACCAGGCGTGGTCCGAGCACTACGACATGTCGCGGCTGCGGCGCGACACCGAGCAGACCTACCGCCTCCTGCCCGATCCTCACAGCGGCGTCGCCATCAGCGTTCTGCCCCCGCCTGCCTCCGCGCACCGGTTGGCCATGCTTGAACTCTGGGCACCGAGCATCACGCCCCCGTCTAAGACCGTCATCACCCAAAATTCGCCGCCGAACAATCCTCAAGCCGATTTTGCCAGCAGCGCTCACTTGCAAGTCATGGGCGAACTGACGGCCTCCATCGCGCACGAAATCTGCCAGCCGCTCCTGGCCATCGCTTCTAACGCGGCAGCGTGCATGCGTTGGCTACAACGGGAAAAACCGGTGGTGAGCGAGGCGATCGAGGGGCTCAGGGACATTCGTGCCGATTGCGAACGCGCGGCCAATATCGTCGCCGCCCTGCGCGCCCTGACCAGGCAGTCACCCTGCAATCCGCAACCTGTGGACGTAAATGACGTGATCCTTGAGGCTGTGAGGCTTCATAGGACCGCGCTGTCCGCCAGGAATGTAGCGCTGGTGATCGACTTGCGCGCCGATCAACCCGTGATAGCCGACCCCGTGCAGATTCAGCAATTGGTGTTCAACCTGATTGCCAACGCCATGGAGGCCATGGCCGGCCGCGAGTCGCCGGGGGCGATTGTGCGGCTTTCGTCCAGTACCTTGCAGGACGGTGTGCAGGTGTCGGTCGAAGACAATGGTCCGGGTATAGCGGTAGAGGACAGGCAGCGGATCTTCGAGGCGTTTCACACCACCAAGGAAAGCGGGCTGGGGATGGGGTTGACCATTTGCCGTTCGGTGGTGGAGGCGCACAAGGGTAATTTGTATGCCGAGGGGTCGGAGCTGGGGGGTGCGATGATACGGTTTCAGTTGCCCACTGGATGTAAGAATCACTGATTTCCTGCACGGGGTTGGGTTGGGGTGTATATCCGTTTCTTGCGGCGGCCCTGCCCACGCCACCTGCGTTCAGCCTGCACCCAAGTCGCGATGTGTGGTGTCTGGGCTTTCTCGGTTTGAAGATCAAAAGCGAGCGAGCTCAGACAATTTCTGCTGGCCGGCGCAAATCTCCTGACCGCCGCCTTACCTGTGGGAGACGTCGGACGTTAGGACGGCAGCGAATGCAGCCGGTCGTTCAACCATGACGGTTTTGGCCCTCCGCCTCCTTCAGAACCCGCGCGGACGAAGCTCGCGCCCGCAGGCTTCAATCAGCCCACCGCCAGGGTTGCAGTGACACTGGCGAATCTGACCCGGTGATAAATAGGCCATCTGTACCGAAAATCTCTCGAATTGGCCTAAACTGCCGCCTTGAAAGGCTTGTACCTCTTTGGCATCCGCCGATGGGGTCGCGATGAAGGCGGTTGAGGCATGCAAGACCCTGATTTTCTTAAGACTGTTGTGATGGTGCTGTTCAACGACGTGCTGATGCTCGACGTGACCGGCCCGATGGACGTTTTTTCGATTTCAAATCGCCTGTTGCCCAAGGAAAGACAGTACCGGCTCGTCACGGTGTCGGACCGGTCCGGGCTGGTGCGCAGTTCTTGCGGTCTCAAAGTGCACGCCGATCTGCGGCTGCAGGACTGTCCCGCCAATGTCGACCTGCTGCTGGTCCCCGGAGGCCCGGGCGCATACGGCTTCATCCACCCGGAGCTGACCGCCTGGCTGCCTGCTGCGGCAAAAAACGCACGCCGCTTTGGCGCGATCTGTACGGGGATCTTTCTGCTGGGCGAAGCCGGTTTGATCGACGGTTATCGTTGCACGACCCACTGGAATTATGTCGAGCGGCTGGCTCAGCGTTTTCCCGAGGCGCGGGTGGAAACCGAGCAGATTTACGTCATGGACCGCAACCTGATCACTTCGGGCGGTATTACGGCGGGCATTGACATGGCGCTGGCCGTGGTCGCTGAAGATCACGGCAAGGACATCGCGCTGGAAGTCGCCAAGGTGCTGCTGGTGGTGATGAAACGCCAGGGCGGTCAGACGCCTTATGGTCCATTGCTGGCTGCGGTACCCCGCGACGGCAGTGCCATTGCCAAAGTCCAGGCGCATGTCGTCGATCACATCGAGGCGCCCTACACCATCGATCGAATGGCCGAAATTGCCGCCATGAGCCCACGCAATTTCGCCCGTGCTTTCCAGCGTGACGTCGGCATGACACCCATGCAGTACGTGCAGAATGCGCGCATCGATCGCGCCCGCAAGCTGCTGGAATCCTGCGATGTCCCGCTTAAAGTGCTGGCCGCGCGCTGCGGTTTCGGCAGCGCGCGACACATGCGCAAAGTGTTCAGCGAGCGTATTGGCCTGTCGCCGAATCAGTATCGGCAGCAGTTCGGCGGCGAATGATCGAGGGGTGGTTTTGTATCGCTGTGTATCTGAATCACGCCGGGATACGCAGGCATTCATCCGCGGGGTGATTCGACACACGCAAGATACGTTGTCGCGTTGAAATGCACGCACGGTTTGAAGGGGCCCCGCCGGGTCTCCTGGCCATGAATGTGTATGGAGACATCCCCATGAAGCTGGCATTGCAGAACACCACCACCGGCCGTCTGTTCACCGCATCGCTGCTCGCGGCAAGCCTGTTTGGCGTGCTGGGCACAGCCCAGGCGCAAGACACTGCCACGCCCCCCACCACTGCCGTCAGCCATGCGGCGCCCTCGCCGTTCGGCCCCCTCAAGCACGTCAAGGCTGGCCTGCTGGACGTGGCGTATGCCGAAACCGGCCCGGCAGACGGGCAAGTGGTGATTCTCCTGCACGGCTGGCCGTACGACATTCATAGCTATGACGACGTCGCGCCTTTGCTTGCCGCCAAAGGATATCGGGTGCTGATGCCTTATGCCCGTGGCTACGGCGATACGCATTTCCTGTCCGACAAAACCCTGCGTAACGGCCAACCGGCTGCGCTGGCCAGCGATGTCATCGACTTCATGGACGCGCTCAAGATCAAGCAGGCCTTGCTTGGCGGTTATGACTGGGGCGCACGCTCAGCCGACATCGTCTCCGCCCTGTGGCCGGAACGCGTGAAAGCGCTGGTGTCGGTCAGCGGCTACCTGATCGGCAACCAGGCGGCGGGCAAGAACCCGCTGCCACCCAAAGCCGAACTCCAATGGTGGTACCAGTTCTACTTCGCCACCGACCGCGGCCGTGCCGGTTATGAAAAGAACACCCACGATTTCGCCAAACTGATCTGGCAGACCGCCTCGCCGAAATGGGCATTCGATGACGCGACCTATGATCGCAGTGCCAAGGCATTGGAAAACCCCGATCACGTCGACATCACGGTGTTCAACTACCGCTGGCGCCTGGGCCAGGTTGCGGGTGAGTCACGCTACGACGCGCTGGAACAGAAACTCGCCACCGCCCCCTCCATCGGCGTGCCGACCATCACGCTGGAAGGCGACGCAAACGGTGCTCCGCATCCGGCGCCCGAGGATTACGCCAAGCGCTTTACGGGCAAATACGAATTCCGTCTGATCAACGGCGGCATCGGCCATAACCTGCCGCAAGAAGCGCCACAGGCGTTCGCGCAAGCCGTGATCGATGCGGATCATTTGTAACGGGTGACCGGTGCCGTCGGCGAGGTGGGCCAACTGCCTCGCCGTCACCTTCTTTGCTGCAACCTGCCGTCACCGTGACATTCGGGTGTCACCGACACCAACCCGCCAGCTGAATGTCTTTTGCCCTCAAGGGCTTGCAAACGCTGCCGCACCGCCCTCTCTAAATCTGCTTGCCACCTAAAGATCTTGCTCCTAGACTCCGATGCATGCGTATGCAAGACAGGCTTCCGCAGCTGTGTCTTGCGCCCCGCCACGGCGGGAGGAAGCTAGCCAAAGGGCGTCTGGATCTGCCCGGATAAGAATAAAAAAAAGCAGGTGATGACGATGAATGCGTCCGTACACCAGGAACAACCGATCCTGCAGGTCAATGCCCTGCGTAAGTCCTACGGCCCCACCCATGCATTGGGCGGCGTCAGCTTCCAGATTTTCGCTGGAGAGGTGCACGCCTTGCTCGGTGAGAACGGCGCCGGCAAGTCGACACTGGTCAAGATTCTCACCGGGGTCGTCGCACCCAACGACGGAACCATGCAGTTCGCCGGTAGCGCTTATGCGCCCCGAACCATTCTGCAGGCGCGCGCCGCTGGCATCACGACGGCTTTTCAAGAACTCAGCCTGCTGACCAACCTGACCGTTGCGGAAAACCTGGCCCTGCCCAGGCAGACCAAAGGTTGGGGACGGTTGAACTCAAAGGCGAAGAACTGCGTTGCAGCCACCGCCACGCTGCTGCGCTACGGCCTTTCCGAGCTCAACCCCAATACCCGGGTGAGCGAACTGTCGCTCGCAGACCGACAGCGTCTGGAGATCGTTCGCGCGCTCAGCCATTCGCCTTCACTGCTGATTCTGGATGAGCCCACCGCGGTACTGCCCTCGACCGATTGGCTGTTCGATCTGATTCGCAAGGAAACCGCCAAAGGGACGGCGGTCCTTTACATCTCCCATCGCCTCAACGAGATCCGCCAGCTGTGCAGCCGCGCCACGGTCCTGCGCAGTGGTTGCAGCATCGAAACCACTGACCTGCAGAACACCGACGACGCGCGCATCTTCGAGATGATGGTCGGTCAGCGCATGGCATCGACCCTGAAGTCGTCCCACGTCCCGGCCGTTTCGTCACAGCCCCCCCGATTCCAGGTCACTGGACTGGACGCCGGTATGATCAAAGACCTGAGCTTTAAACTGCTTCCCGGTCAGATCGTGGGGGTGGCGGGGCTGGACGGTCAGGGTCAGTGCGACCTGTTTCACGCGCTGTATGGCTTGATTCCCAAGCGCGCCGGCACGCTGGAAGTCGATGGTAAAACCGTGACGATCAATTCGCCTTCCGGAGCGCTTGCGGCAGGTATTCAAGTCGCGCTCTTGCCCGAGGAGCGCAAGACGCAAGGGGTTTTCGGTGATCTGCCGGTCCGGGCGAACATGGCGATCTCAGCGCTCAACCGCATCGGCTTGCTCGGCTTCACCACACGCAAAAGCGAGCGGCAACTGGCCAAGGGTGTCGCCAGCGAGGTTGATCTTCAGGAGCGTTACCTGGATTTCCAGATCAGCGAATTGTCGGGCGGCAACCAGCAAAAAGCACTGCTCGGGCGCGTCCTGCTCACTCATGCCAATACCCTGCTGTTATTTGACCCGACGCGCGGGGTCGATGTGGGCACCAAGCAGGCCCTTTACCTTGCTATCGAGGCGTATGCCCGAAACGGCGGCGCGGTGCTGCTCTATTCTTCTGAACTCGCGGAACTGGTGCGATTGAGCGATCGTTGCCTGGTCATTTACGAAGGCCGCATCGCCGCGGAACTGGAAGGTGAGGCGATCGAAGAAACCCGACTCGTGGCGGCCGCCACGGGCAACCGTCGACACGCGGAAGGAGAAGCCGCATGACAAAGCCGTCTTCTTACCTGACCGCACTCTCCCGAAGCGGCGCGGGCACCGCTGCCCTGCTCTACCTTGTGCTCTTCGTGGCCTACGCGAGCGTTGAACGCAGTGCGCTGAGCGTGTCGGCGTTCAGCGACCTGATCAACAACGCCTCGCCGCTGGCGATCGCGGCCGCCGGCGGCACGCTGATCGTGCTGTTGCGCAGTTTCGACCTGTCGGTGGCCGGTGTCATTTCGTTGGTCAATGTGATCCTGGCGAGCTACCCGCTGGAAGACGCCACTGGCGCGGGCATCAGCCTCTGCCTGGCGTTGGCGATTGGCGCCCTGGTTGGCCTGGTGAATGGCGTGCTGGTCGCCTATGGCGGGTTCCAGTCGATTGCCGTGACGCTGGCCACGATGATCATGACCGGCGGCCTGGCGCTGGTGATCCTTGATGCACCCGGTGGGTCGGTCGCCGAATGGTTGAGCGAGACGCTGACCGATACGTTAGGGCCGGTGCCGATTTCAGGCCTGGTATTGCTGGCGGTGGTGATCGTGTGGGCGGTGATTCGAAAAACCGACTTCGGCGTGTCGCTGTACGCGGTCGGCCAGGACGAACACGCCGCTGCCCTGTCTGGCATAAAAGTACAGCGCACGCGCTGCCTGGCGTTTGTCATTGCAGGGGCGCTGTATGGCCTGAGCGGCTACATGCTCTCGGCGCAAACCGCCACCGGCAACCCGACGGCGGGCAATTCACTGTTGCTGCTGACCTTTGCTGCGATCGCGTTGGGCGGCACCTCGTTTCGAGGCGGCACGGGTGGCCTGACCGGCAGCATCATCGGCGCCGCCAGTCTGATGCTGCTGCAGAAGCTACTGTTCTCCATTGGGGTGCAGTCGTTCTACATCGGTTTGCTTCAAGGTGTGGTCATGATCCTCGCCGTCAGCCTGATGAACGTGGGCGAATGGTTCAACGTGAGGAAAGCCTGAGATGAGCAGCGTGCAGATCAAGTCGCCCGATTCCGCGCAAGCCGACGCCGTGAACGACGCCCCTCCCGACACCGCCACTGCGGACACTCGCAAATCGTCGCGGCTGTCCCGTGAAACGCTGAACATCGCCGGTGTGTTCCTGCTCTGCGTGCTGGCCATGCTCGCCGCCCGCTGGATCAACCCGAACGCCGGTGGTTATCAGCAGCTCGAAACGATTCTGGTGCTCTGCTCCTTTCTGGTGGTCGTGGCATTTGGTCAGGGGCTCGTGGTGTTGATCGGCGGCCTGGACCTGTCCATTCCCTCAGTGATCACCCTGGGTGGCATTCTGACCGCCGTGTGGGTCGGCGCGGACGGCGGCATCGTTAAAACCTGCGCCGTGCTTGCGGCCTGTGCCGGTGTCGGGGTGTTGAACGGTCTGGGAATCGGCATCTTCAAGGTCCCCGCCTTCATCATGACCCTGGCCATGGGCATCATCGTCTACAGCCTGTGCCTGGGCGCAACCGGCGGCTCTCCCAACGGTGTTTCGCCAAAAGCCCTGACCTGGCTCATGAGTGGTCGCGCGGCAGGCATTCCGGTCATCGTGATCTTCACGGTCATCGGGGCGGTGATCGCTTACCTCGTGCAGTCGCGCACCCGTTTCGGCATCCGCTTGTACGCGATGGGTTCGAACCCGACGGCCGCCCGTTTTGCCGGGCTGCACACCCTGCGCCTGACCCTCATGACCTATGCCTTGTGCGGGCTGCTCGCGGGGGTGACCGGCATGCTGCTGGTCGGCTATTCCAATGGCGCGACGTTGCGCATGGGCGAGCCGTATCTGCTGCCCTCGGTCGCGGCGGTGGTGATTGGCGGGTCCGCGATCAGCGGCGGGCGCGGCAGCTTTCTGGGCACCCTGGCCGGCGCGCTGTTGCTGACCATCCTGGACATGATCATTTCCAGCCTCGGTTTTTCCCAAGGCTGGCGAACCGTTATCTCCGGGGCAATCATCCTGTTCGCCATCCTCCTTCAGCACGAAGGGGCGATGGATTATCTGCGTTCACTCAAAGGCCGCAACAGCACCACCTGAACCGCGTTCACCGCCACATTCACCGCTACTTACAACAACAAAAGGCGCATGAGAATGAAGAGAGCACTGCAGTTAAACGCTTCACCCCTGCATAAAAAGATGCTGGCGATGCTCGCGGGCGTCATCGCACCGCTGGTGATCGGCGGCGTGTCGATGCCCGCCCACGCCGCGCCGAAGGATCACTACATCGTGTACCTGAGCCTCAGTTACAGCGGCAACGCGTGGCAATCGGAGGCTGCGAATCTGGTCAAGGCACTTGCGAAGACCCCGCCGTACGACAAGATGGTCGAGCTGCGCGAGGTCATTTCGGGCACGGATGTTCAGGCGCAGATTTCGGCGTACGAGAGCATCATCGCTGCGGGCGCCGACGGTGTGGTCAGTTTCCCGGTCTCGCCCACGGCGTTGAATCGCACGGTCAAGCGCGGCTGTGAAAAAGGCACCCTCTTCTACATGTACGACGCCACGGTCACCGAACCTTGCGCGTACAACGTCAGTTACATCACCGCCGGTTTCGGTGAGAACACGGCCCAGGCGCTGGTCAACGAGCTGCACGGCAAAGGCAAGATCTTCCTGAGCCGTGGCGTGCCGGGCAACTCGGTGGACAAGCGTCACTACGACGGCGCCATGAGCGTGTTCAAGAAATACCCCGGCATCCAGATCGTTGCCGAGTACTACGGCTATTGGGATGACCGCACCACGCAACAGGAAACCGCCAAGGCGCTCGCGGCCCATCCCGACGTGGAAGGCATCTGGGCCCAGGCCGGTGAGAATGGCGCGCTCAAGGCGTTGATTGCTGCCAATCACAAGCTGATCCCCATGACTGGCGAAAACTCCAACGGTTTCCGGCTCGGACTGGCCAACCCCGACTTCCAAGCCAAGGGCCTTCGCGGCGTCTCTTCCGGTTCACCACCAGCTGCAGCCGGCCTGGCGTTCAAGCTGTTGATGGAACAGTTGCAGGGCAAACGCGACATGAAGGTGCACAACATCGAGTACGCCTTACCATGGGTTCCGGCGGACAAGGTGAAGGTCTGCGAGGGCGACAAGGTGACGTCCGAATGCAACGTACTGGCGGAAGGCAAGGTCCCCGACTCGTTCGTGACCGAGGTTTTCGACCCGGTCCTGTTGCCGGAAATCTCGCTGCAATCAGCAACCGATGGCACCCCGACACCGGGCGCGACCATTCAGCCCTTGCCAGAAGACGCTGCGCGGGCCGCCGCCAACGAGCCCGGCATCAACTGCGCCAAGTGCGATGCGCCTCCCGGGCTCTATCACCTGACCAAGACCAAGGCATTTGACGCGCAATAACCGGACGATGGCCCGAGCATTCGGGCTCGGGCCACGGGAGCCTGCACATGACGTTACTGTTGAACTCCAGCCGTTTCGGGCTCACGGAACGGGCGTACAAACAGGTCGAACCGCGGATGTCGGCCGAACCCGGCGTCGGCGTGCGCATCGATGAATGGGTCTTCTATGCCGCGCGCATTCGTCCGCACTACGACCGCCTCAACGGCATCGTCGGCCAGCTCGCCGGGTTGCTGATTCTCGGGCAAGCCAGAAGCTGCTTCGAGGCGTACTACAACCTGGCCTCGACGCCTCTGGATCAGGTGGAGGAATGCCGCGATGGCCTGCTGTCGATCCGCCCGCCTGCGCAGGCTGCCGGTCATCACCGGCATCTGTGCAAAGCCGCCGCGCAGGTCGAGGACATCGCGCGTTCATTGCGTCGTACGGTCAATTGCCCTGAGGAACTGAGGCTTGAAATCCCGCGTATGGTGACGGCGCTGGAAGCGACGTGCGCGATGCTCAGGTGCGCCGCCGACCCTGAAGTCAGGCTTCAAACCATCGATTTTGCGCAGGGCTGTGCCTGCTGTATCCCTTTGCAAGCACTTGATTCTTCTCAGCTCGACCTCCCTTTCACCCCATAAAAACAACAGGTGATTTATGTCAGGCAATGCTTATTCCATCTGGGTGCTCGAATACAGCGCCGTGATCAACTACCCGGTCAGCGGCATCATCTTCGGCGCGCATAACCAGGGCGTTCGCAAACTGCCGTACTGCTACGTCCTGATTCAGGGCCACGGCAAGAACATCCTCGTGGACGTGGGCTACAACAGCAAAGAATACGGCGCCTATCTGGAGCAGAAATTCGGCGTCGGCAACTGGCATTCGCCCGCCACGGTGCTGGGCAATTGCGGCCTGACGCCTGAGGACATCGACACGGTCATCCTGACTCACGCCCACTTCGACCATCTGGGCAACACCGATGCGTTTCCCAACGCGACGTTTTACATCCAGGAAAAAGAACTCGCCAAGTGGATCTGGGTGATGTCGCTGCCGCAGCGTCACCAGAACTGGATGATGATCGCCACCGACCCGTCCGACGTGCTGCGCGCCGTGAATCTGGTCAAGGACGGCCGACTGAAATGCATCGACGGCGACGTCGCCGACTTTCTGCCAGGTATTGACCTGCACGTCGCCTACGACAGCCACACCTTTGCATCGATGTGGGTGCATGTGCGCAACGACCTTGCGCGGGAATCCCAGGACTCGTGGGTGCTGGCGGGCGATCTGGTCTACAGCTATGACAACTTCCTCTCCGAGGCCCAGGTGGCGAACGGCGAGGTGCGGGGTGAGTTGGCGATCACGCCGGTGGGGCTCGCATCGGGCAGCCAGACCAATCTGGTGCTGGCGACCGAGCAAATGCTCAAGGTCGTCGACTACGAGCCTAAACGGCTGATCCCGATCCATGAAGAACGCTTGAAAGACGTATTTCCGTCAAGACTGACTGCCCAGGGACTCCAGGTGACAGAGATCTGCCTGGGCGATCAACAGACCTCAAAGGTGGCCAACAATGCATGAACTTGACTCCCTGACCCAGGGCCGGCCCATTGCAATCGTCGGCGCGGGCCTGGTCGGCGCCGGCTGGGCACTGGTCTTTGCCCGGGCGGGACTCGCCGTTCGGATCTATGACGCAAACCCGGCGATTTCCAACGCCTCGGTCCCGTTGATCGCGCGGCAGATCGCAGACCTCACCGAGTTTGGCTTGTTGTCAGAACCTGCCGAGTCCATCCTCGCGCGCCTGACCGTGTGCGACACTTTGGAACAGGCCGTCAGCGGTGCATCGTATGTCCAGGAATCGATTCTGGAACGCACCGACGTCAAACGGGCGCTTATGCTTGAACTGGACGCCCTCGCCGGTCCCGACCTGATCATCGGGAGCTCCACGTCGGGTATTCCCGCCTCGGCGTTCGCATCGGATTTGAGCATTTCTTCGCGGGTCATCATTGCTCATCCGGTCAACCCGCCGTACCTCGTGCCCGTGGTTGAAATCGTACCCTCGCCTGACACCTCGTCGTCGGTCATCGCCTTCACGGCGTCGCTGATGGAGGCCGTGGGCCAAAGCGTCGTGCATGTGCGCAAAGAGGTGCCCGGCTTCGTGCTCAATCGCCTTCAGGCGGTACTGCTGCGCGAGGCCTGGGCACTGGTGGAAGAAGGCGTCGCGACCTGTGAAGACATCGATAAAACCGTGCGCGACGGGCTGGGCTGGCGTTGGTCGTTCATGGGGCCGTTCGAAACCATCGACCTGAATGCCGTCGGCGGTGTGGCTGATTATGCGCAACGTCTCGGGCCGCTCTATCGCGGCATTGCCGACTCGCGCTCCCACGAAGCAGAGTGGAGCCCTGAACTGATCAAGACCGTGGAAGACCAGCGCCGCACGTTTCTCGATTTCGGTGAACTGGAGACACGCCGTGCATGGCGCGACCGCCAGCTCATGGCGTTCAGCGCGCAGCGGCGCAAGACCGATCAGCGCTGATGAACTGACCCTCTAAAAGGCGGCCCTCACCTGAGGGCCGTTTGCGTTATTGCGCGGTCCAGCCACCGTCGACTTTCAATGCGGTGCCGGTGACCATCCTTGCCGCAGGCCCTGCGAGGTACAACGCCCCGCCGACGATGTCTGCCATCGTTGCCATGTGCCCCATCGGAATCTTCGACACCAGAAAGGCTTCCTTCTCCGGCGTGTCGACGATCTTGCGCACCATCGGCGTATCGACGAAGGTCGGGCACAGCGTGTTCACCCGGATGCCCTGCCCGGCCAGTTCGACCGCCATGGCCTTGGTCAGGCCTTCGATGGCGTGCTTGGTCATGCAGTACACCGTGCGATTAGGCGACCCGACGTGCCCCATCTGGGAAGACACATTGATGATGACTCCAGCGTCGGGCCCGGTATTAGCCAGCATCTTCTGCACCGCCGCTTGCGCGGTGACGAAGCACGCGCGCACGTTCAGGTTGAGCATGGTGTCCAGGTGTTCATCCGTGACCTCCAGCATAGGCTCGGGGTAATTAGTGCCCGCGTTGTTCACCAGGATGTCGAGCTGTGGGAGATCACCAATGACCGCCCGGATGGCGGTGCTGTCGGTGACATCGCAGACCGCCGTCCGCACGCTGCCGCCTCGCCGGCGAATGACGTCCGCAACCTGATCCAGATTGGCTTGCGTTCGGGCGACCAGCACCAGATCGGCCCCTGCTGCACTGAAGGCCAGTGCAACGCCCGCGCCGATGCCGGAACCGGCGCCCGTGATCAGGGCGACCTTTCCATCAAGTCGAAAAGAAGGCATCCCCAAGGTGTCGAATTCGCCTGCCAAGTCACTGTCCTCTAGCGGTATAAGATTTTGCTCGCACATCCGGGCGGCTCGCCAAGGCGGCGTTACCGCCCTCCCGTCACTTTTGCTGGCCTATTCGGCAATGCCCGCGTACGGCACCGCGCGCTTGCCGTAACGCCTTACACGAATATTGGCCTGCTCCCCATGGCCGGCAAACCCTTCCAGTGCACACAGCCGCGAACAGTACGCACCAATCATCGCTGACGCTTCGTCAGTCATGACTTTTTGATAGGTGCAGGTTTTCAGGAATTTACCGACCCACAGCCCACCGGTATAGCGCGCGGCCTTGCGGGTCGGCAACGTGTGGTTGGTGCCGATGGCCTTGTCGCCGAAGGCCACGTTGGTGCGCGGCCCCAGGAATAGCGCGCCGTAGTTGCGCATGTTCGCCAGGAACCAGTCCGGGTCCCTGGTCATGACTTGTACATGCTCGAAAGCAAGGTCGTTGGCGATGGCGAGCATCTCTTCATCGCTGTCAGCCACGATGACCTCACCAAAGCTGTGCCAGGATTTGCGCGCGATATCGGCCGTTGGAAGGATCTCAAGCAAGCGCTCGATCTCAGCCAGTGTGTCGCGCGCCAGCGATTCGGACGTGGTCAGCAGCACCGCAGGCGAGTCGGGCCCGTGTTCTGCCTGGCCCAGCAAGTCTGTCGCGCACAGTTCGCCGTCCACGCTGTCGTCGGCAATCACCAGGGTTTCCGTCGGCCCGGCGAACAGATCAATGCCCACCCGACCAAAGAGTTGGCGTTTCGCCTCGGCCACGAAGGCGTTGCCGGGGCCAACCAGAATGTCGACAGGTTTGATGCTCTGGGTGCCTATCGCCATGGCGGCGACCGCCTGAATACCGCCCAGGCAGTAGATCTCGTCGGCACCAGCCATGTGCTGTGCAACAACGATTGCAGGCGCGGGTTTGCCGTTGAACGGTGGCGCGGCCGTCATGACGCGCGGCACGCCCGCCACCTTGGCGGTGATGATGGACATATGCGCGGACGCCAGCAGCGGGTATTTTCCGCCCGGCACGTAGCAGCCCGCAGCATTCACCGGCAGGTTTTTATGCCCAAGAATGACGCCCGGCAGGGTCTCGATTTCGATGTCTTGAATACTGTCGCGCTGGTGTTGGGCAAAATTGCGCACCTGGGTTTGCGCGAACCGGATGTCTTCCAGATCACGCGGCGTGAGTTGCGCGTAGCAGGCGTCGATCTCTTCGGAGGTCAGTCGATAGCTGTCACGGTCCATCTTGTCGAACTTGATGGCAAGCTCACGGACCGCCACGTCACCACGGGCCTCCACGTCAGCGAGGATCGCTTCGACGGTGTCACGCACCTGGCGGTCGGCAGATTTTATCGCTTCTGCTTCGGCCCCCTTCTTTAGCCACTTAGCCATTTGCAGTCTCCAGAATTGTTATTGTTGATGGACGATTGCATACGCATGCAAACTCATCATAGAAGACCGCAAAGGGTTTTGAAAGCCAAGGGTGCGAACGGTCGTGAAATGATTTCAGGCGCGACAGTCGCCGTCAGCCAATCACCTCGGCGTAAACGTTTCGATCAATGTTGGCACCCGACAGGATCACGCCGACTTTTTTGCCTTTCATCGCCTCACCCTCCTGCATCAACGCCGCCAGCGCTGCAGCGCCTGCACCTTCAGCCAGATTGTGGGTGTCGCTGTAGTAAACGCGCATGGCCTCGGCAATCTCCTCGTCGCCGACCGAGACAACGCGTTGCGCGCCTTCTTTATAAATGGCAAATGCTTCCGGAATCGGATCGCGAACCGCCAACCCGTCGGCAAAAGTGTTCGCCGACGCGGTTTGGCGCACTACCCCCGCCTCGAACGATTGCCTGGCCGCGTCCGCTTCAGTGGACACCACGCCGACCACGCGGGTGTTCAGCTGCAATGCGTCACGCACGGCGATCACCCCGCAAATGCCCGAACCGCAACCAATGGGCACATAGACGGTGTGCAGGTCGGGTGCGGCGGTGAACAACTCCAGCGCATACGTCGCCACACCTTTGACCAAAGCCGGGTGGTAAGGCGGCACCAGGAAAAGGTCATGGGTTTTCGCCAGTCGCGCGGCTTCTCCACGGGCTACGTCGAAGTCCCGGCCGTACTCCACGACTTCCCCACCAAAACCGCGCATGGCGTTGTTCTTCTCCACGGAATTACCAACTGGCACCACGATCAACGCCCGCATCCCCGCTGCATGGGCCGCCATCGCGAGGCTCTGCCCGTGATTGCCGCGGGTGGCCGTGACGATGCCCTCAACGTCCGGGTGCGCGTGTTTCAGCCACTGCATGAAGGTGATACCACCGCGCACCTTGAAGGCCCCCGTAGGCGTGTGGTTTTCGTGTTTGACCCATACGGTGCAGCCCAGTCGTTCAGCGAGCAAAGGCCACGCGTATTGAGGCGTGGCAGGCATCACGCGGTACACCTGTCGGGCGGCATCTTCTAGGTCTTCACGAGTCAGTCGGTGCATGGTTTCCTCCAGCGTTCTGTTTGGTCGCAGTCTAGGCACCGAGCGGTGTCGCAGGCTTTCAAAAAACCCACCTGACCTTTGGGCAGATTCTTGAGTACTATCGCGCTTATGAGCCGTCCACACCGCGCCACCTCATCGCCCGTTGCCGAACCGGTCCGCCGCGTCGATGCGGGGTCGTGGACGATCGAATTGCTTCCGGCCTCCCCTTACGAAGCACGCTACGTCGCAACCCAGTCCAGCGTCGGTTTTGCGTTCGACAGTCAGCGGGGTACACACGCCATTGGCAGCGACCACCTCCGTCCGTTCGCTGCCGTGCCCAACGGCCTGGCGTTTGTGCCGGCGGGTTGCGACGTGTTTTCAGCGTCGCCCGACGGCGGTGAATACCTGTTGCTCAAACGCAACGACGGGGGGGCGTTGATCGGCGACCAAGCGTTCAACAACCTGGTCGACGCTCAGGCCATTCGCCTAGCACTCCGTATGCGCAATGCTTTGTTGCGTGCATCGGTCAATGATGACTGGGAGGCCTGGGCCATTGCCCTTACGGAACGGGCCATTCAGTCCCCCTCAAGCTTCCCTGCATCAAGTTCGGCAATGACCAGTAAGCGATTACGTTTACTCGATGAGTACATCGACTCAGGGCTTGATCGCCCTTTGAGCGTTCAAACCATGGCAAATCTGCTGGGATTGTCCGAGGGCTACTTCATGCGCGCCTTTACCCAGGCGACCGGGAAAAGCCCCCACAGCTACCTCATCGACCGCCGCGTAGCCCGCGCCCGCGCACTGCTGCGCGACGCCTCCGTCAGCGTCGCGGACATCGCACACGCGTGCGGCTTTTCCTCACAGGCACACCTCGCGACGACCTTCAGGCAGCGGCTGGGTGTGAGTCCGTCGCAATTGCGGGGGTGAGCGTAGAAAGGGTTTCAAAGCTGGTCAGCGTTGGACCTGCATCGCGCCAACACTGTGGGAGCCGAACTTGGTCTGGGCCGCATCCCGACGAACACTGAGTGTCAGGGACTGCAAATGCGGCTGCCTGTCCCGGCCTCTTCGTGAGCAAGCTCACTCCCACAGGTTTCGTGTTCAGCCAGTGACAGGAATTCTGCACCCAGACAGCGCAAAGCGCGCTTCGCTCTTGATCTTCATACCGCAGCAGCCCAGACACCACAAAACGCGACTTGGGTGCAGGCTGAACGCAGGCGGCGCGGAGTGGGTCGAGCGGCATGGATGCCGCGAGAGCGCTGCTAGGACATGGATGTCCGTTCAGCGCGGGCCCACGGAGCGTCGCCGGAGTGAAGGGACTCCGACGAAGGAGGAGCCCAACCAGGAGCATAAGACCCTTGGTTACTTGGGGTCTTTTCAAGTAACCCGCCGAAGGCGGAACAGTTTGGACGTTAGGACAAACCAAACCATCAGCGTCACCTCAAATCGTGGAAATGCACACCCTACAAGCGAGCTTGGTCTTAACCGCATACGAACGAAGACTGAGTTCCAGACACTGAATACGTGACTGCCCCGCACCGGCCTCTTCGTGAGCAAGCTCACTCCCACAGGTTCTGTGTCCGCCGGAATGTTGCGGTCATCGAGCCCACGGAGCCCACGCAACGGTCAGCTGGCACGCCCCAATCACTGTGGGAGCGAGCTTGCTCGCGAAGACTGAGTGTCAGGCACCACAAATGCGGCTGCCTGTCCCGGCCTCTTAAACCGGATGCGGCCCAGACCAAGCTCACTCCCACAGGTCTGAATCGTTGGGGAAATAGCCGCCAACCTCCTCCAGAGCACGTTCACTCCCACTGCCCGGATTTAGCCGGGCGCCTATCGCAAGCAACACGGCGGGCGCTGATCCGGATTTCTCACGCCTGACGCGCCAATAGACGTTCCAGCACCACTTCCAGCGGATGGCGCAACTCTCGGTCAGCCAGACGTTTGACCTGGCTGCGGCATGAATACCCCGTCGCCAAGGCTTCGCCCTGCTTGTCCAGTTTGGTCGCCCAGGATTGCTCGAAGATGGTCCGGGAGGTGTCCTGATTGCGCGCTTCGTGGCCGTAGGTGCCGGACATGCCGCAGCAGCCAGTGGCTTCGGTGACCAGCTTGAGGCCCATCCGCGCGAAGACTTTTTCCCATTGGGACGTACTGGCCGGGACGTTGGTTTTTTCAGTGCAGTGCGCCATCAGGCGGTATGCCTGGGCCCCCGGCTGCGGATTTTCCGGCAGGACGTCGATCAGCCACTCCTGAGGCAACAGCACCTTCGGGCAGTCGCTCAGCCCCGGCACCTTCTGGTATTCCTGCCGATAGACCAGGGTCATCGCAGGGTCCAGGCCCACCAGCGGCACGCCGCAATCCGCCAATGCCTTGAGTTGAGTGCCGTTGCGCACCGCCGCCTTGGCGAAGGCGCCCAGAAAACCTTGCACATGCAGCGGCTTGCCGTTGGCGCTGTACGGCGCGAGGAACACGCGATAGCCCAGTTGATGCACCAACTGAATGAGCGACGCCAGCAACGGGGTTTCGAAGTAGCGGGTGAAGGCGTCCTGCACCAACACCACGCTGCGCTCACGTTGCGCCGGGGTCAGTTCACGCAACGCCGGCACGCTGGCAACTTCGACTTTGCAGGCGCGCAAGGTCGATTGCAGGTTGTAGCGGTGGATCAACGGGCTGTCGAGCATGCCGACGTGGCGCTCCAGCAGCCCACTGACCCACTTCGATCCCATCACCGCGTTGTACAAACCGGGCGCGTACGCCATGTAGGGAATGGTGAATTCCAGCGACCCAATCAGGTAGTCGCGCAGAGGACGCTGGTACCGGCCGTGGTACAGCTCCAGGAAACGCGAGCGGAAATCCGGCACGTTGACCTTGATCGGGCATTGGCCCGCACAGGATTTACACGCCAGGCAACCGGCCATGGCGTCGTAGACCTCGTGGGAAAAATCCGGCTCGCCACGCTGGCGCGACAGGTTGTTACGCAGGCGCGCGGGCAGGCCCTTGATCCACGAGATCTTGCCTTGTGCCGCTTCCAGCACATCGATGTTGGCGGCCCCTTGCAGACGCAACCATTCGCGAATCAATGACGCGCGCCCTTTCGGCGAATGCTGACGCTCGCGCGTGGCTTTCCACGAGGGGCACATTGCGTCATTCGGGTCGAAGTTGTAGCAGGCGCCGTTACCGTTGCAATGAACCGCGCTGCCGAAACTCTGCCAGACGCGCTCGTCGATGCTCCGGTCCAGATCGCCACGCAGGGTGACTTCGTTGACCTTGAGCAAGCCTTCAGTGGCGTCTGGCGGCGTGCAGATCTTGCCCGGATTAAGCTGGTTGTGCGGATCGAACGCGCCTTTGAGTGATTGCAGCGCCGGGTACAGCTCACCGAAGAATGCCGGGACGTATTCGGAGCGCAGGCCCTTGCCATGCTCGCCCCACAACAGGCCGCCGTAGCGTTGCGTCAGTTCCGCGACGGCGTCGGAAATCGGCTTGACCAGCGCGGCCTGTGCCGGGTCTTTCATGTCCAGCGCAGGCCGTACGTGCAGGACGCCGGCATCAACGTGGCCGAACATCCCGTACGCCAGGCCATGGCCATCCAGCAGCGCGCGGAATTCGGCGATGTAATCAGCCAGTTTCTCCGGCGGAACAGCGGTGTCTTCCACGAACGGCTGCGGACGAACCTCACCCTCGACGTTACCCAGCAACCCCACTGAACGCTTGCGCATGGTGTACACGCGCGTCACCGCCTCGGCGCCCTCGGCCAGCGTGTGCCCCAGGCGCTCGATGGTGGTGTCGGCTTGCAGGTGTTCAACGAACGCCGCAACCTGCGCATTGACCTCGTCGATTGCATCGCCGCTGAACTCCACCAGGTTGATGCCCAAAGTCGGGCGTTCGGCATCGGCAGGGAAATACTCGGCGACGCTGTGCCAGACAATGTCTTTCATCGCAAGCATCAGGACCTTGGAGTCCACGGTTTCGATGGACAGCGGCTTCTTCGCAAGCAGCGCGTTGGCATCGCGCAAGGCGTCCATGAAGCTGCTGTAGCGCACGTTCACCAATACCGAGTATTTCGGAATCGGCAACACATTGAGCTTGGCTTCGACGATGTAACCCAGTGAGCCTTCAGCGCCGCACAGCACGCTGTTCAAGTTGAACTGCCCTTGCTCGTCACGCAGGTGCGCCAGGTCGTAGCCGGTCAGGCACCGGTTGAGCTTGGGGAAGATCGATTCGATCAGGTCGCCCTGGGTTTCCTGAATCTGCCGCGCCGTGCGGTACACCTCACCGATACGGCCGGGTCGAGCGCACGCAGCTTCCAGATCCGCATCCGACAACGGGTGGCTGTGAAGACGCTCCCCGCCCAACAACACGCTGTGCAATTCCAGCACGTGGTCGCGGGTCTTGCCGTAGGTGCAACTGCCCTGCCCGCTGGCATCGGTGTTGATCATCCCGCCAACGGTGGCGCGGTTGGAGGTCGACAGTTCCGGCGCGAAGAACAGCCCGTGAGGTTTGAGCGCGGCGTTGAGCTGATCCTTGACCACGCCCGCCTGCACGCGCACCCAGCGCTCGGCAACGTTAATTTCGAGAATGGTGTTCATGTGCCGCGACAGGTCGACGACGATCCCGTCGGTGAGTGACTGGCCGTTGGTGCCAGTGCCGCCGCCGCGCGGGGTCAGCTTGATCTGCCGGAAGCGCGGTTCGCCCATCAACGTCGCAATGCGCGCCACGTCGTCCGCGTCACGGGGGAACACTGCCGCTTGCGGCAGGCGCTGGTAGATCGAGTTGTCAGTGGCCAGCACCGTGCGGGTGGCGTAGTCGGCACTGAGCTGGCCGCGGAAACCGCTGGCGCGCAGGGCGTCGAGGAATTCGGGGTACTGGGCCGCAGGCAACGCGGTGGGCAGCTGGGCGATCATCGTGGGATGGCCTCTTGTCGGTCTATTCACGGGGAACATCAAAATACTTGTCGCCTGAGCATTAATCGGTCAGCCTCAGGTCGTTATGCCGCCAATGATCCTGCAGGTTACAGCGCGACACAAACGCAAATTCCTGCCGCTTTCGATGACTTTTGTGAATGAATTACCGTCACCTCACCCCTTCCATGTCGCTGCTGCTGGCCTTTGAGGCTGCAGCACGTCATGAAAGCTATACGCGCGCTGCCGTCGAACTGTCCCTGACCCAAAGCGCGGTGAGCCGTCAGGTTCAGGCCCTTGAGCAGCAACTGGGCCTGACGCTGTTTCGTCGCGAGGGCCGACAGGTGCAGCTGACGGACGTCGGGCGCCTGTATCAGCGTGAAATGAGCGAAGCCCTCGGCCGCATTCGCAGCGCGACCTTGCAGGCCATGGCCTATCAGTCCGGTGGCGGCACCCTTCGACTGGCCACCCTGCCGACCTTTGGTTCGAAGTGGTTGCTGCCGCGCCTGCATGATTTCTACCAGACACACCCCGGCATGCTGGTGCACATCAACTCGCGCATCGACGCCATCGACTTCGAAACCAGCGGCATCGACGCGGCCATTGTGGTCGGCACCCGTGATCTGCCGGGACTGATCAGCCACCGTCTGCACGCCGAAGAACTGGTGGTGATCGTCTCTGCACAGGTTGCCGAGACCCATGCAATATGGACGCCTGCGCTGATTGCCGAACAGATGCTGCTCACCGTCGCCAATAACCCCAACGTCTGGGGCGACTGGTTCAGCCATCACCATTTGCCCCATCGAATGATGCGCCTGGGCTCGAGTTTCGAGCTGACGTCGCACCTGATTCAGGCGGTGCGGGCCGGTATCGGCATAGGGCTGGTGCCGCGCATTCTGGTAACGGAGGAATTGGCGAGTGCCGAGCTGATCAGTCTGGACGTACCTTTCGCCAGCCAGCGCAATTACTACCTGACCTACCCGCCGCGTAACGAATTGCTGCCTTCGTTGCAGGCGTTTCGAGCGTGGCTGCTGGAGCAGATTTGAGCGCAAGAATGGCCGGGCGACCAAGCGATTCAGCGAGACGTGCTTACGCATAAGCTAATAATCAAAAGGTATTTAAATAATATTTTTTAGAACTCTATGATCGGGCATCCGGCGTCTGCCAGCGCCTTCCATCTGATCAAGAGTTCGTCATGCCCAACACATCGAATCGTGTACGCCGCCCGCTCTTCGCCGGACTTGTCGCCGCCCTCGCCTGCTGCTTCATCTTGCCGGCCCAGGCCCGTGAAACGGTCCGTATCGGTTATCAGAAATCTTCAACGCTGATCACCTTGCTCAAGGCACAGGGCACCCTCGAACAAGCGCTCGGCAAGGATGGCATCGACGTCACCTGGCATGAATTTCCCAGTGGATTACCGCTGCTGGAGGCGCTGAACATTGGCAACGTCGATGTGAGCGCCGACGTGGCCGACACCGTACCGATCTTCGCCCAGGCCGCGCAGGCCAAACTGACCTATTTCGCAGAAGAGTCGCCTTCGCCGAGCGCGCAGGCCATAGTGGTGCCCAAGGATTCGCCCATCCAGCAGCTGGCCGACCTCAAGGGCAAAAAAGTGGCGGTCACCAAGGCAGCCGGTACCCACTACCTGCTCATCGCTGCGCTGAGCAAGGCAGGACTTAAATTCTCGGACATCGAACCTGCCTATCTGTCGCCTGCCGATGGCCGGGCGGCGTTTGAAAACAACAAGGTCGACGCCTGGGTGACCTGGGAACCCTTTTTGACCAGCGTTCAGCGCCAGCTGCCGACACGCACACTCGCCGACGGTGCAGGTCTGGCCAGTTACAAGCGCTACTACCTGACCAGCACGCCGTACGCGAAAGCCCATCCCGAGGTGCTCAAGCGCGTTTATCAGCAACTGCAACAAGCCGGCAGTTGGATAAAGGCCAATCCGCAGGAAGCCGCCAAGGTACTCGGTCCGCTATGGGGCAACCTGGACGCCGCAACGGTCGAGGCCGCCAACGCCCATCGCAGCTATCAGGTCGAGCCGGTAAACGCCAACCAGTTGGGTGAGCAACAAAAGATCGCCGACGCATTCTTCGCTGCCGGTTTGCTGCCCAAGGCGGTAGACGCCAAGGACGTCGAGATCTGGAAGCCCTGATTATCCCGGCGGCCTGCCGCGGTGCAGGCCGTTATTCCCTTTCCCCTGTCGAGCATTCTGAATGAAAGGTCTTAAGCTGCTGTCGCTGTCCGTTGCCCTCGGCTCCGCCCTGCTGTTGAACGCTGTGTTTTCGGCCTCGGCCATGGCCGGCCTGCTGGAAAAAGGTCGCAGTCAGGGCCTGACGGCCGGCATCGCCAACGAACAGCCCTACGCATACATCGGCACGGATGGCAAAGTCACCGGTGCCAATGTCGAGATTCTCCAGGCCATCCTCTCACCGCTGGGTATCAACAAGATCGAGACACCGATCACCGAGTTCGGCTCGCTGGTGCCAGGGCTTGCCGCCGGGCGTTTCGATCTGATCGGTGCAGGTCTGTTCATCAACACGGCACGCTGCAAGGTCATTGGTTATTCCAACCCGGTGACACGTTCGGGCGGCGCGTTCATCGTCAAGGCCGGTAACCCGCTGAACCTGCACAGCCTCAAGGACGTTGCGGCCAACGGCAAGGCGCGGCTGGCGACTCAGCCAGGCAGCAATCAGGTGCAGGAGGCCAAAGACAGCGGCATCGCCACCGGCAACGTCGTGCTCTTCGACAAGGACACCGAGGCGCTGGCGGCGCTGGAGGCGGGTCGGGTCGATGTGGTGTATTTCCCGGACGCCGAAATCATCGGACTGCTGAAAAAGGCCAATAGTCCGACCATCGAGCGCGCCTTGCCGTTCAACCAGATCCCTGACGCGGAAGGCAAACCCACCTGGAATTACCACGCCTACGGCCTGCCGAAGAACGATCCTGAATTCACCCAGGCTTTCAACGAGCAACTGGCCAAGCTGCGCGCCTCCGGTGAGCTACTGAAAATCCTGCAGAAATACGGTTACACCGAGAACGAACTGCCACCGGCAGACATTACCGCCGAGCAACGCTGCAACCGCTGACCCTACCTTATTAGCGCTCAGCTCCTGAGCGCGTTTTGAACGCTGTAGCTGAACGCAAAAGAAGCCTCGGCCCCGACCCACACGAGTACGGCCATGTTCATCGATCCTTCTGCCGTGGAGACGGCCCGCTTCATCGCAGGCCAACTCGCCCACGGCGCCCTTGTGACCTTGCAGATCACCTTTTTCGCTCAGATCGTGGTGGTGGTGATGTCGTTCGTCATCGCGCTCATGCGCCTTTCGCCCTGGCGCGCGGTGCGCTGGGTGGCCACCGTCTACGTCGAAATCCTGCGCGGTATTTCTGCGCTGGTGTTGCTGTTCTATCTGTTCTTCATCCTTCCGCTGTTCGGCATCAGCCTGTCACCCATGACCACCGGTGTGCTGGGGTTGGGGCTGACCTTTTCGGCGTACGGGTCAGAGATCGTGCGCTCGGCATTGAGCAACGTCAGTCAGGGACAGCGTGACGCATTGCGCGCGCTGGACTTTGATTCGATCACTGCGTTTCGGCGCATCGTCTTGCCGCAAGCCCTGCCCTTCATGCTTCCGCCGATGGGCAATCAACTGGTCGAACTGCTGAAAACCACCTCACTGGTCTCATTGATCACGCTGACCGACCTGACCTTTGCAGGCGGACAACTGATCACCACCCTCGGACAGCAAACACTGATCTGGAGCATCGTCCTGGTGTGCTACTTCGTCATGGCCTGGCCGCTGAGCTGGCTGGTCAAACGCTACGAACTGCGCGTAACGGCCTGGCGCCAGGGGAACACCGTATGAACTTCGATTACGCGTTCGCCTGGTCCATCGTTCCCGAGCTTTTTCAGGGACTGCTGGTGACCGTTCAGGTCGTGGTACTGGGATTTCTGTTGGCGGTCGTGATGGGGCTGGTTCTGGCCATCGCCCAGCGTTCTGCAATGACCGTGATCCGGCGCGCGAGCAGCGGGTACCTGAGTTTCTTCCGCAACACGCCGCTGATGGTTCAGCTGTATGTCCTGTTCTTCGCGCTTCCCTTGGCCGGCATTACCCTTCCGGCGCTGTCGACGGGGGTGATCGGCCTGGGACTTTATTACGGCGCCTACATCGCTGAGGCCTTTCGCGGCGCGATTGAAGGTGTGCCCAAGGGCCAGTGGGAGGCGGCCAGAGCGCTGGACTTCGACAGCAGCACCACGTGGCAGCGCATCGTCTTGCCACAGGCCTTGAAACCCATGCTGCCCGTACTCGGCAATTACCTGATCGGCATGTTCAAGGAAACGCCGCTACTGGCCGTCATCACCATCCCCGAGCTGTTTCAGGCGGCCAAGCAAATCGCGGGCATGACCTACCGCTACAACGAACCGTATACGGTCATGGCGCTGATGTTCCTGGCCATCAGCGTGCCCACTTCCCTGTTGTTCAAATACATTGAAAGGCGCAGTCATGTCTGATCTCGCACACGGTCTACCGCTCTCTTCGCCCCAGATTGTGCTCAAGCACGTGGTCAAGCAATTTGGCGACCATCGGGTGATCGATCATCTGGACCTCAGCATCCCTCAAGGACAGAAAGTCGCGCTGATCGGTCCCAGTGGGTCAGGCAAATCCACCGTGCTGCGCCTGATCAAAGGGCTGGAAACCTACCAGCAAGGCCTCATCGAGGTCGCGGGCGCCGCTGTTCCCAGGCGCTCGTCGGGCTGGCGATGGCCCGGATCGAAAAAACAACCGGTCGAGCATCGGGTCGGCATGGTGTTTCAGCAGTTCAACCTGTTTCCGCACCTGACCGTTCAGGAAAACATCACCGAAGCGCCGTTCCACGTGCTCAGGCTCAGCCGCGAGGAGGCTCTGGAAAGTGCGCATCAATACCTGGCACTGGTCGGGCTCAGCCACAAGGCCGACGCTTACCCGAGTCAGTTGTCGGGTGGGCAGCAGCAACGCGTGGCCATCGCCCGAGCGTTGGCGATGCGTCCACGCGTGATGCTCTTCGATGAAGTGACGTCAGCGCTGGATCCGGAACTGGTGGGTGAAGTCCTGGCGGTCATTCGCGCCATCGCCCACGAACAGCAAATGACCATGCTGCTGGTGACCCACGAAATGAAGTTCGCCCAGGATATTGCTGACCGGGTGTTGTTCATGGAAGCGGGCAAGATCGTCGCCGATGGATCCCCGGAAGAGATTCTGGTGAACCCGACGAACGAGCGCACCCGACGGTTTCTGAACCTTGTGGAGCAACGCTGAAACGCCGATCCACGTAGTCGGCTTGACCCTTTTCGCGAACGACGTCTCTCCCACAGAGGGATTGAGAACGCATCCCCGATGCTGCATTCACTCCAAAGAGTCTGGCACCGGCTGCTTTTGATTCTGCTTGAAGGCTTAGCTCGGTATGCCAGTGATCCGGCACGAACGACAGTCATCCGTGTCAACCTGAGGTGTTGAGGCAAAGGATCTAGGCGTCATCCCGGAACCTTCCGTGGGAGATTCTATGATTCTCAAACCCGTGGTGTCAGTCCGTTTCTCGGGGGTCGCAAAGCCTGACAGCGTGCACCACATTCTGGATGACGCAGAGCGTCATTGAATGTGTTACCACGCGGAGCGTGGGAACCATCAGACAATCACGGGGCTCGCGATGGGAGTGGGCCAGTTTCATCAGGGGTGAATGACACACCGCATTCGTCAGCAAGCTGACTCCCACAGGTTTTGTGTTCAGCCGGTCACAGGAGTGAGTTACCCAAACAGAGCAAAGCGCGCTCTTGTTTTTGATCTTCATACCGCAGCAGGCCAGACACCACTAAACGCGACTTGGGTGCAGGCTGAACGCACGCGTCGCGCAGTGGGCCGAGCGGCATGGATGCCGCGAGAGCGCCGTCAAAACATGGATGTCCGTTCAGCGCGGGCCCACGGAGCGTCGCCGGAGTGAGCAACCGTGTCGCTTCTCAAGTCATTTCGCCGAAATGTTTTTGATCACGGATCATGGCATTGAGCCCTTCAGCATCGCAGCGAAGGGCTCGTAATGCCTCAGCGTTTGATGAACGCCAGGAGATCCTCGTTGATGACCTCAGGATGAGTGGTGCACATCCCGTGGGGATAGCCCTTGTAAACCTTGAGCGTTCCGTTTTTGACCAGCTTGATGGAAAGCTCGGCTGAGTCGGCGATGGGGACGATCTGATCGTCATCGCCGTGCAGGATCAGTACCGGCACGCTGATGTTCTTCAAGTCTTCGGTGAAGTCAGTTTCCGAAAACGCCTTGATGCAGTCATATTGGGCTTTCGCTCCACCGATCATGCCCTGGCGCCACCAGTTTCCTTTCACACCTTCCGACACCTTGGCGCCCTCGCGGTTGTAGCCATAAAACGGAATCGGCACCTCTGTGTAGAACTGGGCACGATTGGCGGCCAGCGCCGAGCGAAAGCCATCGAACACTTCCATCGGCAGACCACCAGGGTTTGCAGCCGACTTGACCATGATCGGAGGCACTGCGCCGATCAACACGGCTTTCGCCACGCGGCCAGCACCGTGCCGGGCGACATAACGCGCGACCTCGCCACCGCCCGTGGAATGTCCGATGTGCACGGCATTGGTCAACTTCAGATGAGCCACCAACTCAGCCACGTCCGCAGCGTAGGTGTCCATGTCATTACCGGTGGCGGTTTGCGTGGAGCGACCATGCCCTCTGCGGTCATGGGCGATCACACGGTAACCCTTGGAGACGAAAAACAGCATCTGGGCATCCCAGTCATCGGCAGTGAGCGGCCAGCCATGGTGAAACACGATCGGCTGCCCCGAACCCCAGTCCTTATAGAAAATTTTAGTGCCGTCAGTCGTGGTAAAGCTTGTCATGTCGGTGGGTTCTCCAGCGGTGTGCGGGGTTGTTGCGGCTTGAGCGACACTGCCGCCCACCACCATTCCTGAAAGCGAGCTCGCGGCCAGAACGGTCGCACTTACCTTCAGCATTTGTCGGCGTGAACTCGATGGCGTTTCATGGGTGTCAGACACACTACCTCCCTCTCTCGGCGATGCACGAAAGTCAGACTAAGAATGCGGATTTTAGAAAAGCGTGCTGAAGGTGGAGAAATTCGGCTTGTCGTCAAATCCGTCAGCCGTACGCTCGTCCTGGCACACACGAATGGATAAAAGCGCATTGCTCGCGATCAACCGTTCGAAGAAAGGCTGAAACACGCGCTCGACGCTCATGCGCATGGAATCTTCGGTCAACCACACGCCCTGAATGATCCAGCGAGCCAACCCACTGACGTCGCTGTGAAGCTGACAGCCGACGCAGCCAGCGTCGTCGTTTGCCTGGTCTACCGAGTCTCTTAGCAGCTGGCCGCAATGGGCCAGAAGGTGTTCACGCGTGTGAATCAGAACGACTCGGGATGCGGATTGAACGTTCATAGAGCTCTCCAGTTAACGGCTGCGCTTCCAACGGCGGCTGAGCGGCGTATGGATGTGGCTGGCCTGGTGGATATCATCGGTCGCCCGGACGGTGACCGCTATCGTCGATTCGGATAGCAGGCCTAAACCTTCGTATGACGCACAGGCACTCGTACTCGCCGTGGAAAGGCGATGGCGCTGGAGATGTCGGGATAAAGAGAGGCCTGCACAGCGCATGAACGGCTGACGGGCAGAAACAAAAAAGGCCAGCGCAATGCGCTGGCCTTTTCAGTGTTTCGTATGGCTCCACGACCTGGACTCGAACCAGGGACCCAGTGATTAACAGTCACTTGCTCTACCAACTGAGCTATCGCGGAATGCCGGCTATCTTACTGCCTGAAAAAGAGAAGTCAAGCGGCCACCTGAAAAAAATTAGCAGGATAATCAGGTGGTTAATCGATTAAACGCTCGTCAGACGAAAACGCCCCGTGCGGCACTCACCGTACGAGGCGTTCATTCATCGGCTCAGTCCGGCTTAACGACGATCGAGCCAGACGGTCTGCGCGTTGCAGAATTCGCGGATGCCGAAGTGCGACAGCTCGCGACCAAAACCGCTTTTCTTCACGCCACCGATTGGCACACGGGCATCGGAAGCCGTGTATCCGTTGATGAACACACCGCCCGTTTCCAGACGAGCGGCGATGTCGCGCGCTTTCTGCTCATCTGCGGTCCAGACGCTGCCAGCCAGGCCGAACTCACTGTCATTGGCCAGTTCAACCGCATGTTCGGCGTCCTGGGCGACGATCAGTGAAGCGACCGGGCCGAACAATTCTTCTTTGAAAGAGGTCATGCTCGGCGTCACATTCGACAGGATGGTCGGCGCGTAGTAGTTGCCCTCACCTGCCAGCTTTGCGCCGCCGAACAACAAGGTCGCGCCCTCGCCGACGGTCTTTTGTACCTGAGCGTGGAGCTCATCGCGCAAGTCGTAACGGGCCATCGGGCCAATGTAATGTTCTTCGACCAACGGATCGCCGACTTTCAGTGCCTTGACCGCCGCCACGAATTTTTCGGTGAACGCCGGCAATACGCTCTCTTCGACGATGATGCGCTTGGCGGCCACACAGATCTGGCCGCTGTTCTGATACCGCCCGACCGTTGCCGCTTTAACAGCCTCGTCGAGGTCCGCATCGGCGAGCACGATGAACGGATCGGAGCCGCCCAGTTCCAGTACGCACTTCTTCAGCGCCGCGCCCGCCTGAGCGGCGATCGCCGACCCAGCGCGCACGCTGCCAGTGACCGCCACCGCCGCAATGCGCGGATCGGCAATGGCCGTGGACACGCCTTCGTTGGTGACGTTGATGACCTCGAAGACACCCTCGGGCAATCCGGCTTCAACCCAGGCATCGCGCAACAGGTAGGCGCAGCCCATGACGTTCGGCGCATGCTTGAGCACGTAGGTATTGCCTGCAAGGATCATCGGAATCGCGCCGCGCAGCACTTGCCAGATCGGGAAGTTCCACGGCATCACGGTCAGGATCGGGCCCAACGGCAGATAGTCGATGTACGCCTTGTCATTTTCGACCGGGGTTTTTTCCGGGGTCAGCATGGCGGGGCCGTTTTCGGCGTACCACTCGCAGGTGACGGCGCACTTTTCGACTTCACCACGGGCCTGAGCGATCGGCTTGCCCATTTCGGCGGTGATCATCTGCGCAATCGTCTCGGCGTTGTTGCGCAGCGCCTTGGCCATCTTGCGCAATTGCTCGGCGCGCACACTCACCGGTTGTTTGCGCCAGAATTTAAAGCCCGCTGCGCTGCGTGCAAGTGATTGCTCGAGCTCGGCGGCGGTTTCGAACGGATATTCGGCAAAGACCACGCCGGTGGCAGGGTTCAGCGAGATGGCGTGGGTCGCAGAGGCGTGTTTGTACATAACGAAATCCTGTTGAATGGGTGTGATCTTAACCGTCAGGCGAACACCCGTTGCTGAAGTCTTGAGACCACGATAGGCTCTCGGCGGAATTTCCGATAATGAATAATTATCAAAAATACATTCTCAATTCGAGAAAGACTGAGACCTCGCTCATGGACCTGACCCAACTCGAGCTTTTCAAGGCCATCACCGAAGAAGGCAGCATCACCGCCGCCGCGCAGCGCCTGCATCGCGTGCCTTCAAACCTGACCACACGTATCAAGCAACTGGAGCAGGAACTGGGCGTCGATCTGTTCATTCGAGAGAAACTGCGGTTACGGCTCTCGCCCACAGGCTGGACGTTTCTCGATTACACGCGGCGTATTCTGGATCTGGTCGAAGAGGCCAGACAGGCGACCTCGGGGTCGGAACCACAAGGCGTGTTTTCGCTGGGTTCGATGGAAAGTACGGCGGCGGTGCGCATCCCTTCCCTGCTGGCGGAATTCCATCAGCGTTATCCGAAGGTCGAACTGGACCTGTCCACCGGACCTTCCGGCGACATGATCGATGGCGTGCTGTCGGGTCGGCTCAGCGCGGCATTCGTCGACGGTCCGCTGCGCCATCCTGAGCTGGAAGGGATCGAATTGTTCGAGGAGGAAATGCTGCTGATCACGGCCGCGAGCCATGAGCCTGTGACGCGGGCACTGGATGTGAACAGCAAGACGGTCTATGCGTTTCGCCAGAACTGCTCCTACAGGCGACATTTTGAGGCCTGGTTCAAAGCGGACATGGCAACGCCGGGCAAGATATTCGAGATGGAGTCCTATCACGGGATGCTCGCCTGCGTGACCGCTGGCGCGGGCGTGGCGATGATTCCACGCAGCATGCTGGAAAGCATGCCAGGCAGCCGCAACGTCAACGCGTACCCGTTGAGCGAGGCGTTTCGCTACCTGAACATCTGGCTGACGTGGCGGCGCGGCATACGCTCGCCCGCATTGAACACCTTCATCGATCTGGTGCAGACGGCCGTAAACGAAACGTCGCCGCCCGCCTCTCCATCCATTCCGGCTTGACGCCCGGTGCTCAGCAGCAACGCGCGTTACATTGGCGCTGACTGTAACGGGCCTTCTCGCGTTCACGAAAGAACGCTTCATAAGTCATCACGGGCTCGTCCGGGTGTTGCTTGGCCATGAACGCGAGATACCCGTCGTAGTCAGGCATGCCCAACATCAAACGCGCAGCGCGGCTGGCACGTGCAACGGCAGCAAGGGTTTTAGTGAGCATGGGGCGATCTCCTGAAAGCGAGGCCACTAGAATGCGCTCGATCACGGTATTTTGCACTGCGCAGATGGCACGTCTTTAAGCCATATCAGCCTGCTCGACCGCATACTCGATGCGGCGCACCCTGGATCAACCTTGCCGCCGGACCGCCACGCATTTGATCTCGACCAACAGGCCGGGATGCGCAAGCTCGCTCACGCCGATACAGGTCCAGGCGCACGTGCCTTGGGGAAACAGGCGATTCTTCACGTCGCGAAATACCGTCATGTGCTGCGACATGTCGACATGGTACGTCGTCATGTCAACCACATCCTCGAAGCGGCAACCTCCAGCAGCGAGCACACTGCGCAGGTTCTCCCAAGCCGCGACGAACTGCTGCTCGGGGTCTTCGATGACCTGAAGGTCGGCAGTACGGCCAACTTGCCCGGCACAAAACAGGGTCTCGGCCACCCTGACAGCGGGTGCATAGCTCGCTCGGGCGACGATAACCTTCATGGCATCTGGAACGATGATTTCGCGGTCGGTCACGGGACAGTCCTCAGGCAGTGTTCAAAGGGCGAGAATCTATCAGTTGTGGCATGCGGCTGCCTAACGACGGAAACCGTTTGGCCTGGGCATCCACCGATGCGGGTCTGACGGCCGCGATAAATCGCAGGCATAAAAAAACGCTGCATCAGATGCAGCGTTTTTGTGTGCGGCTATCAGCATAAATCACTACCAGATCGATTAGCCGTTCTGACGGCCGTAACCCATGGTGGTGTATTCCAGGCTGTGGGAGACGCCCGAGCCATCCACGTAGATCATGGTCGATTTAACCAGGCCGTCGACTTTTTCAGGGTCTTGAGCGGTTTTGACGCTGGTGACCTTGGCAACGTCGATGCCTTTGTGACGGTTGTACTGCTCGACCTGAGTCAAAGGCTGTGCGCTGGTTTGGGTGTCAGCGAAGGCGCTGACGGAAGCGAATGCGGCGAATACTGACAAGGCTGCGAAGGCTAAGGTTTTCATTTTTAAATCTCCAGAAAGGGGCTTGAGTCGTAAGTAAGCAAAGCGTGTGTTCGTTTGCTTGTGGAGCTGATTCTTCACCATTGTTCTCGAGATGGTAAATATTTACGGTCGATAAGACACATTACCGGCGTTGATACCAGAAGATTGTTTCACTCTAAGTAACAGACTGTTGTTGCAAATGATGGCAACGCATTAGATGCTGCGTGCGAATAACCGCGCCGTAGATTGGGCTAACTAATTATTTAGGCGCTTTACAGGATTAGGCTAAGGGTCTGATCGATCTATGCCCTTCCTGTTTGTTCGACTGATTCACCTATTTATTTCCATCCCCCTTATTTCGGAAAGCCAACCCTGCACGTCTTGATTCGAACTCGTGACGTGTCCGAGGGCATGGATTACGTGGGGTGTGGACCAAAAGTGTTGGACGGCCCAGCGAGTCGCGCCTGTTGGGCAGTGGAATATTCCACGCAGGAAAAAGAGATTGGCTGGGCACTCAGGATGCTCAGGAGCCCGACGGGCGAGCGGGCTTCTTGCGAAATACTCAATATCCAGAACACCAGACCAAGAGTCTTTCGTAAAAACTTCCACGGGACGCTGCCTTGGGTGACAGGTCATGTGAATTAGCCGACCAGGCACTTTCTAATCTAACTAACAATGCAGAAAGGCCCCTGACGCTGGCGGTGACAGACAACGAACAGGCAAAGAAAAAGCGATCACCCTGCCGCTGCGCAGGGTGATCGCTTTAACGTTCGCTATTTGGTGAGTCGATCGTAGTCCATCTCACCGGCCAGTTCACGGAAGTTCATGTGGTCCAATGGCTTGGCTGCCGTACGCCCGGCACCGACCTGATCGGAACCGTCGGATGCCAGCCCGCGCTCAGGCTTACCGTTGGCAGCGACAGCGTTGGCGCCTACGTGATCGGCACCGTCGGCGGCGACACGGTTAGCGCCAACGCGATCCGCGCCATCGGCGGCGACACGGTTTGCGCCCACGCGATCAGCGCCATCGGCAGCGACACGGTTTGCACCGACACGATCAGCGCCATCGGCAGCGACACGGTTTGCACCCACACGATCCGCACCATCGGCGGCAACGCGGTTAGCACCCACACGATCCGCGCCATCGGCAGCCACACGGTTTGCACCGACACGATCCGCGCCATCGGCAGCTACGCGGTTTGCACCGACACGATCCGCACCATCGGCAGCGACGCGGTTAGCACCCACGCGATCCGCGCCATCGGCAGCCACACGGTTTGCACCGACACGATCCGCGCCATCGGCAGCCACACGGTTTGCACCGACACGATCCGCACCATCGGCGGCGACGCGGTTAGCACCCACGCGATCCGCACCATCGGCAGCCACACGGTTTGCACCGACACGATCCGCGCCATCGGCAGCGACACGGTTAGCACCGACACGATCCGCGCCATCGGCAGCCACACGGTTTGCACCCACGCGATCCGCGCCATCGGCAGCGACGCGGTTTGCACCGACACGATCCGCACCATCGGCGGCGACGCGGTTAGCACCCACGCGGTCCGCGCCATCAGCGGCGAGTTTCGCGGCACCTACGTGATCGGCACCGTCGGAGGCCGTAGCGTTGGCGCCGACGTGATCTGCGCCGTCGGCTGCGACACGATTGGCCCCCACGCGGTCTGCGCCATCTGAGGCCAGCTTGCTGGCACCTACGTGGTCAGCACCATCGGCGGCTGTTGCGTTGGCCCCGACATGATCAGCGCCATCGGAAGCCGTCGCGTTCGCCCCGACATGATCAGCGCCATCGGAGGCTGTTCTGTTAGGGCCGACTTTCTCGGAACCGTATTCCGCAACCGTCTTGCCCTCATTCACATCTGAGGCTGCATACGCAGCCGACACGCCCAAGGCCAGCACGGAAACCGTCAGGCCCCAAATCATTTGTCTCTTCATAACCGAGTGCTCCAAGTGTCATGTCGGTTGATGTGAGCAAGATGCTCGGATGGTTGCCTACCTCGGCACTATTGTCTTCTTGGACATTCCATAACTTACGCTTTAAATGCGGAACGCCGATAAACGCTCGACGGCTATTTGAGTGGGTCAGTCAGCCGATCCAGTTGAACCGAACGGTTAATTAAAAACAGCGATCACACACGTTAACCTCAGGATAGTCCTCGCAGGGCCATTGTGCCCGTCTCTCAACGACGACCTGCCAAATGGCGGCTTATCTTATCCATTTCCGTTCGATCCAGCGCTGGGTTATTAGTTCGCCAGTTAGAGATAAAAGCACGATCAGGCAAGTTCGGCCAATAACACCTAAGTATGGAGTGACGAGGAGCAGCATTGCGTACTGAACCAAACTGAGGCCAAAGTAGTGCACCGAATAAGGGCATGACAGACGCCACGCTATAAAAGCCATCAGCCATAACTTGCAAGTACTTGATTCGTGACGGGCTTATAAAATCCGCAAGGGCGCCTAACGCCCTAACGGCCGCTTCACTTTCTTAACACTGAACGCAGACTTTCTGTGGAGGCAATGCCTCTGGAACAATCGCGCCAGAGCACTGCAAAGCCCCCATCATTCTGGTTAATGACGACCATGAAGACGATTGTCTTCAGGTTTCCGAGCCGTCACGTAACATCCCCCCATCACTTACCGCCCCATTGTCTACCTGAAGGACTCACGACCATGACTCTGCATCTGATCAACGCCGTCGCCCTCACCGCTGTCACCGTGTTCCTGGTCAACCGCGCCTTCGCACTGTACGACCTGGTCAATGCCGCCACCGTCTCCGAGCACATCTGAAACGGCCCGTGCCGCCTGAGATGTGCTCGGCATGCGCCGACCGCATTCAGGCGAACGGGTCCATTTGCCGCTTAAGTTTGTTCCCTTGCCCGTCTCCTGATGGTTGCCGTCCATTTCCAGTGACACCTCAATGCCCGTGATCTGGCGCGTAGCGGCAGTAAACCGGCGAGCGCGATCTTTCTGGATAGACCAACGCGTCTGACTTTACTGCTGCTGCGCAGCAGATCGCGGGCAAGCGCGCTACGCCCTGCGGGCAGAAGCGGGATTATCCTGCGTCTCTCTGCGCCCTCCTGGCAGAAGTGCGTGTTCGAACCCACGCCTTACGGCATGGGCCGGGTTTCCTGGGACATGAACTCGGTAATGCGTGAACGCAGCCAGCGCTCGGCAGGATCGTTGTCGTGCACGCCGCTCCAGACCATCGACAGCTCGGCCGGCTCGATCGGGAACGGCGGGTCTTCGGCGCGCAGAGCGCAACCTTCGACCAGCGCGCACGCGGCGTAATCCGGAACGGTGGCGATCAGTTCGGTGCCGGCCAGCAATGCACGCAGGCCACTGAACTGCGGCACGGCCACCACCACCCTTCTCGCCCGCCCCACCTTGGCCAGGTCGATGTCGATGTTGCCGGTCAGATCCCCCGAGAACGACACCATGGTGTGTGGACGCTCGCAGTAATCGTCCAGCGTCAATGTGCCGGGGCGTTTGTCGCCTCGCAGTACCTTGCAACCGATGTCGCGCAGCTTCTTGCGCTTGGCATTGGCGGGCAGCTCGGTGGTGTAGCTGATCCCGACCGAGATTTCACCCGACGCCAGCAACGCCGGCATGAGCAAAAAGTTGGCCCGACGCACCACGACGATAATGCCCGGAGCTTCTTCACGCAGTTTGCTGAGCAACGGTGGAAACAGCCCGAATTCTGCATCGTCGGACAAACCGATGCGGAACACGTCGCAACTGGTGCTCGGGTCGAACTCCTTCGCACGGCTCACCGCGCCGGAGATGGTGTCCAGCGCCGGTTGCAGCTCTTTGAGGATGTCCAGCGCGCGGGCGGTCGGCTCCATCGCCCGACCGTTGCGCAGCAGCAAAGGATCGTCGAACAGATCTCGCAAGCGCGCCAGCGCCGCACTGATCGCCGGCTGTCCCATGAACAGCTTCTCGGCCACGCGGGTCAGGTTTCGTTCGAACATCAACGATTCGAAGATCACCAGCAAGTTCATGTCGACGCGACGCAGGTCATTGCGATTCATTGAGCGGTTCCGGTTGTCAGGGAGGGAGGCGTGAACAAATGCCTGCGCGAGACATAAGCTTGCCAGATATACACCGCCACACCTCCCGGGAATTGAATAAATGTGCTCTTCGCGCGAGCAGGCGCCGTTTGGGGTCAGCAAACCCTGGCAGAGCACCGGTGGACTAAAAAGCGCACAGCGCAACAATCCCCTCTACCGCGCACCTGTCAGATTAGCCGCCTGCTTCCGATTTATCTCTAGAAGGCCGATTCATGGCAAGCCGATTGTCGCTGCTCACCCTGGCATTACTCGCATCTTCCACCGACCTGATGGCGGCCACTGACGACGGGGAGCACGGGTTTCTCGCCGACACCTCGTTAAACGTCCTGGCGCGTAACTTCTTTCTGCAAAACGACTACCGCACCGGGCATCCCGATCAAAGCTACCGGCAGGAATGGGCGCAAGGCTTCATCGCCAATCTACAGTCAGGCTTTACCCAGGGCACCCTGGGTGTGGGCGTCGATGCCCATGGATTCTATGGCTTGAAACTCGACAGCGGACGCGGACGCGCGGGAACCGGCCTGTTGCCACTGGACAGCGACGGTCGCGCCGAGGACGACTACTCCGATGCAGGCGGCGCGCTGAAACTGCGCCTGTCGAAAACCACCCTGAAGATCGGCGAGATGGAAGTGGAAACGCCGGTGCTCGACACCGGCGACAAGCGCCTGCAACCGGAGTACGCCAGCGGGTTGTTTCTGGACAGCCGTGACGTGGAAGGACTGAAACTGGTCGCTGGGCATTTCACCTCGTTCAAGAACGAAAACGCGTCCACCTCCCGGGGCGACTTCGACGGTTACGGCGCCACCACGCGCGGCCGCTCGATCAGCCTGGCAGGCGTGGAGACCACCGACAGCACGCCGGTCGGTGGCTCCGTGTACGCTTCGCAGCTCACCGACACCTGGCGCCAGTACTACGGAAACCTGCATTACACCGACGTACTGTCGGACAACAGCGCGTTGCTGTTGGACAGCAACCTTTACCGCACACTGGATCAAGGCAGTGAGCGTGCCGGGGCCATCGATAACACCGCCTACAGCCTGTCGGCCAAGTACAGCCTCGGTGCGCAAGCGTTTACCCTGGCCTGGCAAAAGATCGATGGCGACACGCCCTTCGACTTCGTCGGAGGCGACTCGATCTACCTCGCCAACTCGATCAAGTACGCCGACTTCAACGGTGCACACGAGCAGTCGTGGCAAGTGCGCTACGACCTGGATGCGGCATCGTTCGGTTTGCCGGGGTTGAAGTTCATGACCCGCTACGTGCGCGGCAGCCAGATCGATGGCACCCATGCACCACAAGGCGCGGTGTATCAGCCATTCGACGAGGTGTCAGGCCGTTATCAGCCCATTCAGGGCAAAGGTGGACGTCATTGGGAGCGCGATATCGACCTCAAGTACGTGGTGCAGTCCGGTCCGGCCAAGGACCTGTCGCTGGACGTGTCTCATGTCTCGCATCGCGGCAACGATGCTCAGGGCGGCGATGACATCGATCGTCTGTACATCGTCGTGCAGTATCCGCTCGACCTGCTCAAATGATGGGTATCGGCACGGTAGGTAATTGTCACTGCGCACCGCTGTGGGCGTGCGCCTGCTCGCGAACAAGCGCCCACAGCCTCAGCAGCCAGGCTTCACTCCGCACAGCACAAGGGAGCGGACGCCATCGAGCGCCGCCAGTTGAACGGCGTGACGCCGGTCATTCGGCTGAACACTCGGGTGAAATGCGACTGATCGGCAAACCCGCAATCCAGGCTGATCTGCGAAATGGTCAGCCCGGAATCGCTGAGCAGCCCCCTCGCCTTGTCCAGCCGCATCTGCAAATACCAGTCACGCGGCGAAAGGCCGGTGTTTTTCTTGAAGGCCCTGGAGAAATGGCTGCGGGACAACGAACATTCGCTGGCGATGCGGGCGATGGACAAGCCCTTGTCCATCTGGCTGGACATCAGCTCCTTGGCGCGGCGTTCCTGCCAGGGCGAAAGCGCCACCCGATCGGACGGAGGGTGCGGTGGTTGCTGGGCAGCATCCGGAACCAGGTGGGCGGATAGTTCGCGAACCACCTGTTCGAGCGCGTCGTGCTCGTCATCGGGCAGGGAGCGCAGGGACGCCAGTAGCGAACGAAACAGTGACGGGTTGATTGCGTTCATTCCGGGCTCTCCAGGTCATAGTGGACGGCCTCTGGAGTCTGGTCGGGCACCGCCTTAAAGTCCTTCTCGGGGTATTAAACGTTCTGAAGGGTTAATAAGGCAGCGTGCTTAAACCTCTGGATGCAGACGTCTTAAGAACAATTAAGGGCGACCGCCAATGACGCTGCCGGTGAACGGGTTTATCGTCGCATTCCTCAGAGGTTCGGTTCGCTGCGAGGGACGCAAGTGACCACTCGATACGTTGCAGGCATTCCGATCCCCGACAGCGCGATGGCACGCGCGGCGACCGAGCTGATGCGCGACACCCAATCCAGGCTGCTGTTCGATGCAGCCAGGCGTACGTTCGTGTTTGCCCGGCTACTGGGAGACAGCCGAGAACTGCGCCACGACCCCGAGCTGCTCTACATTGCCGCGCTGTTCCTGCGGATCGGCGTCACCGCGCTTTACCGTCATTCCCAGCAACGCTACGAGATCGACAGCGCCGACGCCGCAGCAGAATTTCTCAGCGGCTACGGCCGCTCTCGCGAGGAGATTGCCCAGGTCTGGGACGCCGTCGCACTGCACACCACCCCCGGCATTCCAGCGCACAAGCCACCGTTGACCGCGCTGCTCTGCGCCGCCGTGGACACCGACATGCTCGGCACCTACGGTCAGGCGCTCTCCCCAAGCGCGATCACCCGCATACTCCGCGAATTCCCCCGAGAGCCGGGGTTCAAGATCAAGTTTTTGCACACGCTGGCGCTGGGACAACTGCATCGACCGCACAGCACTTTCGGCACCATCAACGCGGATGTACTGGCCTTCCATGACCGGCACCTGAAGGTCGGCGGCTTTTGCGAGCAGTTGCTGGCGTCGACATGGCCGTATTGAACCCGGTATCGGACAGGCCCTAAACGACAGCAGGCAAGGTAAACACGAAGGTCGTCCCGCCATACCTCGCTGGCATCGCATACAACTGCCCGCCGTGGGCATGAATGATCGAGCGACAGATCGCCAGCCCCATGCCCATGCCTTTGTCCTTGGTGGTGAAAAAGGCATTGAACACCTTGTCCAGATCCTCCTGGTCAATGCCCGGCCCCGTGTCCTCAACGCTGACCACCAGATAATCACTGCCCACGACTTCGCTGGTGATCGACAGCCGACGCAGCACGTGATCGCCCGCACTCATCGCATCCACTGCGTTGAGGATCAGATTCAGCACCACTTGCTGCAATTGCACGCCCGAACCGATGACCTGCAACGGCGAAGGTGTCAGGTGCGTGCTCATCAGCACGCGCTGTTGTTCGACCTCGACCATCGTCAGGGTCACCACATGGCGGATCACATCGTTGATCAGCAGGCGTCGGCGTTGATGGGTGCCCTGCCGCGCCAGCGACTGCAACGCGTTGACGATCTGGCCTGCTCTTCGACCGTCCTGAACGATGTCCCGCAGACCTGACATCGCTTCGCCGATCTGCGGCGTCGCCCGGTTCAGCCAGCGAAGACTCGCTGCGGCGTTGGACACCATCGACGCCAGCGGCTGATTGATTTCATGGGCGATCGAAGCCGCCAGCTCTCCCATTACCGTGACCTGCGACACCTGCGCCAGCTTGGCGCGGGCATTGTGCAGCGCGGTCTCGATGTCCTGCCGACGGGCGTTTTCTTCTTTCAGCTGATGGTGCAGCCTGGCGGTTTCCAGCGAGATGGCCGCCTGCCCGGCGAGCAACTCCAACACCCCCGTGCGGCCAACGGTAAACACGCCCGCAGCCAGGTTGTTTTCCAGGTAGAGCACACCAATCAACTGCCCCTGCTTGAGCAACGGCAGGCACAACGCGGAACGGACAGGGTGCTTCTCGAGGTATTCGTCGTCGCCAAAGTAACCGTCGACACTGACGTCGTCGATCACCAACCGTTGGTGGGTGCGCATGACCCGATAAAGAATCGACAAGGGCAAATGGTGCTTGCCGGGAGTGAGCCGGACCAGCTGGACCTGCAGACCGTTGTCACAGCCCTGACCCATGGCACAGATAACAGGGGCGTCGCTTTTCACCAGCAGCAACACGGCACGTTGCGCGCCAGCATGCATGATGGTGGTGCTCATGAGCATTTCGATCAGCCGGTCCTGATCGGTTTCCTCGGACAACGCCTGCGCGGCCTTCATCACCGACGCCAGGTCCAGGGTGTCCTGGCCGCCAGGAATGACGACTGACGTACGCGAAGTCAGAATCGCCTCCTGGCGGCGAGCCTGTGCCGTGCGGAACTCGCTCCGGGCCGCGCTACGGTCCCCGTCGGGATCAAGTCCCAGATCAGGGATGTCCTTGAACTGATGCCATTGGCATTTGCACGAACGTAAATCAGCCAGCAGGCTTCCTGCGCTCTGATAGCGGTCATCCGGGTTCTTTGCGATCAGTTTCAGTACCAGTTGCGACAAGGGCTGCGGGATGTCGCCCCGAAACTCGCTCAGCGCCGGCGGCTGACGCGCCACATGGCAATACACCCATTCCACCGGGTCAAGGGCCTCGAACGGCAGACGCCCCGCCAGCCACTCGTAAAACGTCATGCCCAGCGCGTAAAGGTCGCTGCGCTGATCGGCCTGACGTTCGACCCTGCGGGCCTGCTCCGGAGACATGTAGGCCAGCGTTCCGCAGATCGAGTCAGACACGGGCAGAGCCCCTGCAGGGTAAGCGTCGACGCTCAACCCGAAACCGCTCAGGCGTACGATGCCGTCAGCGCCTTCCACCAGGTTGCAGGGCTTGATATCCCGGTGCAGCAGGCCATTGGCATGGGTTTCGAAGAGTGCGGCGGCGGCGCCTATCGCCAGGTGCAGAAAACGCTCGATGGAAACCGGCTGATCGGCCAGTGAGTGAAGCGGCTGCCCGCCCGGATCGCTCAACACCAGCAGTGGGCCGTTCTCTGATGAAAGCAGCGCCAGGGGTTGCAGTGACCAACCCGGCAGCAGCCTGTCGGCAAGACCGAATTCATGGGCAAGGCGCCGGGCTACCTCGTCCGTCGCGCTGCCAACGGCGCTGACGATTCGCCAATGTTGCTGCAGATCCTCAGCAAGCCTGACCCGATAGTGAGAGAGCTCGCCGTCCGTGAGCAGTAATGTCCACTCAAGCTGATCCCGCCACCCGGGTCCGAACGGTCCCGAGCCCAACATCACCCCGACTGGCGCATTTTGGGCGCTGCTCATGAAAATCCTTGATGACGTTCACAGTATTGGCCTAAGGCATTGCAGACTTCGCGCGCTGGGGAAAGAACCGGCTGTACCACCTCACCCCATGCAGCGACGAAGATGATCATAAGCCGAACTTTTTTATTTTGTTAATTGCCGTAAGTTGCATGTCGCTCGACATACCTACTACCTTCTTTGCACAAATGGATATTTGTGCGGTTAGTTCTTAAGGCAATACCGCGATGCGCTCGTGCATTTTCAGAAGTTCGATGACATTGCGCGCGTTCATTTTTGTCATCACGTGCTTCTTATGAACTTTTGCCGTGACTTCGCTGGTGCCCAACTCCACTGCAATCTGTTTATTCATTTTGCCGGTGATCAACAAACCCATGACCTGTTTTTCTCTTGGGGTCAGGCTGTTGAAACGCTCTTTGACGTTACAGGTCAGGCAGCGCTCGGTCAGATTCAGCGCGTCGTTCGCCAACGCTTCACGCACCAGATCGAGCAATTGCTCGGGTTCGAATGGCTTGGTCAAAAACTCATGAGCGCCGGCCTTGATCGCCCTGACCGACATCGCGATGGTGCCGTAACCGGTCATGAAAATGATGGGAAACTGCTGGCCTCTGACGGCCAATTCATCCTGCAGGTCGAAGCCGGTGCCCTGCGCCAGGTTCACGTCCAGCAGCAAACAGGTCGGCACCGCCTCCAACGGATGGGCGAGAAAGGCTTCGGCGCTGTCAAAGACGCTGCAGGCAATGTCCTCGGAGCTCAGCAACCGCTGCAATGCGGTGCGGATCGCTGCATCGTCGTCCACTACGTACACCCTGGGTGTTGCTTTCATACGTTCTTCCGTCAATTCAGTGGCCGACCGCCAGCGCTCTCTGATGTCGCGCATGATACCCGTCGGGCCCGCCGGGAACAGCCCTGGCGGCGCGCAGGTTTGCCAGCGACGCGGGGACATCCAGACCGCGAGGGTCAGGATCATGCGCCTCGCTTGCCCGTTCAGAGCCCAAGCCCAGCCGCAGACAGATGCGGGTCGCCGCCAGCATCCGGTAAAACCGGAAGGGTCCTTGCGCCGACACCATCAGCAGCGACTTGGTCGCCAGCCTGACCATGCAGTCCATCACGCAGCTACGGGCAAGCGTCGCGCACTGTAAGGCATTACAAGCCTGCTCAAGGGTGAAACGTCCGTCCAGATCGGCAAGTTGCCTGAGCACCGTGCGCTCATCGCGACTCAACAGGCGATAACTCCAGAACAGTGACGCCTGCATCGTCTGCTGGCGAGGCGGTGCCGTTCGCAGACTGGCGGACAGCAGGTGCATGCTCTCGTCCAGGCTCTCGACCAGCTGATACAAACCCAGCGCACACGCCCGGGCGGCGGCCATCTCAAGCGCCAACGGGATGCCGTCGAGACGCCGGCACACCTCACCCACCAGATCGATGCTGTAGTCGTCCAGTTCGGCATCGCTGGTGCTGGCGACCTGATAATCCAGCGCTCGCCAGTGCCTGAGAAAGAGCTGCGCCGAGTCGCTGTGCAGAATGGCGTCACGGCTCGCATCCGGCTCCGGCGATGTCAATGGCGGCACTTGAAGACTGCGCTCGCCGCCAATACGCAGCGGTTCGCGACTGGTCGCCAGGATCCGCAAACCCGGCGCGCCACGCAGGATCGCCTCCACCAGCGCCGCCACCTGATCGATCAGGTGTTCGCAGTTGTCCAGGATGAGCAAGCCCGAGCGCTGAGAAAGCTGTTGAATCAGAAACGCCAGCGGATCACCCGCGCAAACGTCGATCCCCAACGCCTGGAAGAATGTGTCGAGCAGACTTTCAGGGTGCTCCAACTCGGCCAGCGCCACGAAATACACCGCAGACGACGGGTCGTTTAGCCGCTGACGTCCCAGCTCCACGGCCAGACTGGTCTTGCCGACACCTCCGGGGCCGATGAGCGTGATCAACGCATGGTGGTCGCTCAACGCCGCATTGAGCTCGCCCAACAAGGCGTCGCGTCCGACCAGCTCTACGCCGGCAGGCAATCTGTTGCCGTGCGAAGCTGGCTGCCACTGAGTCGTGGGCGTCTCTTCAGGCTCCACCGCATCGACCACGCCACCCTCGCCGCCCAATAACAGGTAGCCGCGCCCTGGAATCGTGCGGATCAGATCACGATCGCTGCCCAGCGCCTTGCGCAACGCAGAGATGTGCACCTGCAGGTTATTTTCCTCGACGACCGTGTCCGGCCAGACCCGTTGCAGGATCTGCTCCTTGCTCACCAGTTGCCCCTGATGTCGGATCAGCAATTCGAGAATATCGAACGCGCGAGTGCCAATGCGCAGAGCAACGCCGTCTTTGAAAAGGTCCCTGAGGTCCAGGGACACCATAGCCTGACCGAGACTTATCATCGTATTCACGCAGTCCTTAGATTGGATTCGCACGCCCTGAGATCGCCGAACGCAGGCACGAAGTCATTCACTCGTGCACACGTACAACGCAGCTGATCCATTTTTAGTCAGCATTCATCTAATCAGTAAACGACAATGATCGATATTACCCGTAGGGGTAGTTACTACGAAGTAATTGATCTAACACCTGATCACCCGCCGAAAACGGTAGACGATTATTGGCCGATTATTAGTTGTTAATACAGCGTTCTGTCGTTGCATAACGAGCAACACGGCTTTGCGCAGCCGTCCCATTCTCCGGGTTTAACGTCTGCTTTAACGTGTCAGCCAATCGTCGATCACCGATCGACGCTCACATTGCCACTGACTGAGCAGACAGACATGACCACTCCCCTGACTTCCACGCTCAAGGCGCCCACGCAAGGGTTGTCCCGCGCCATGGTGCTGCTTTTTGCCTTTTGCTGCGGTGCCATCGTCGCCAATCTTTACTACGCCCAGCCCATCGTCGAGCTGATTGCGCCGGACCTGGGCCTCTCGTCCGGTAACGCCAGTCTCATCGTGTCGCTGACCCAGATCGGTTATGCGTTGGGCCTGCTGTTTCTGGTTCCGCTGTCTGACCTGGTCGAAAACCGCAAACTGATGATCGCCACCGCCGTGGTGGCCGGCGCCAGCCTGTTGGCGGCCGCAACGCTGCAGCACGCCAACGGATTCCTGCTGGTGTCACTGGTCATCGGCTTCAGTTCGGTGTCGGTGCAGATGCTGATTCCGCTGGCTGCCCACCTGGCGCCCGAGCAGTCTCGCGGCCAGGTCGTGGGCAACATCATGAGTGGCCTGCTGCTGGGCATCCTGCTCGCCCGTCCGCTGTCGAGCCTGGTCGCCGACCATTTCGGCTGGCGCGCGGTGTTCCTGTACGCCGCCGCGGTGATGCTGGCGATCGTCGCCGTGCTGGCGTTGACCATCCCGAAACGCGTGCCTGACCATAAAGCGTCGTACGGTGAGTTGTTGAAATCGCTGATGACGCTGATGCGTCGGCATGCGGTATTGCGCCAGCGTGCGCTGTATCAAGGCTTGCTGTTCGCGGCGTTCAGTTTGTTCTGGACCGCGGTGCCGATGGAGTTGGCGCGTCGTTTCGGCCTGTCGCAGACCCAGATCGCAATATTCGCGCTGGTGGGCGCCATGGGCGCAATCGCCGCGCCGATAGCGGGTCGGTTGGCTGACAGAGGCCTCACGCAACGAGCTTCGCTGGTGGCGTTGGTGCTGGCGCCAGTTGCCTTTCTGTTGGGATTGAAAGGCCCTGGCTACAGCGTGGTCGGGCTGGCGGTGACGGGCGTGTTGCTCGACTTTGCGGTGCAGATGAGCATGGTGTTGGGCCAACGGGCGATTTATGCGCTGGATCCGGCGAGCCGTGGGCGTTTGAACGCGTTGTACATGACGAGCATTTTTGTCGGTGGCGCGATAGGTTCGGCGCTGGCCAGCGGGCTGTATGAGCACCATGGCTGGCAGGGTGTGATCTCGTTGGGAGCGGGTCTGCCAGTGCTGGCGCTGGTGGTGTATTTGATCGTTGGTTTTAAGAAGCGCGTGTAGCTGCTGATCAGCGTCATCGTGAACTTCGACACCTCGGGGGCTTGGGCTTTCGGGGTGTTTTTTTGGGTGGTTCTGAGGTGGGTGCGGGGATCGGTTGTTTTGCTACTGCTGCGCGTCAGATCGCGGGAAAAGCCACGCTCCTACAGGGACCGCGTCGACCTGATGTTCTGTTTTTGGTCTGGAGCCGACGCTCGTCGTATTTTCGATTCAAGCATCAACCGTCTGGACTCCAAACTTCACTGTAGGAGCGCGCTTGCCCGCGATCTGCCGGGAACCGGCAGCAAGACCTGCGCATGCAGAGTGTCAGGCAGAAGCGGGTCGCTTGTTTTGCTACCGCTGCGCGGCAGATCGCGGGCAAGGTGGAACGCCACCCCGGTCGCTCCTACAGGGACAGCATCAACCTGACGTTTCTGTTTTTGGTCTGGGGCCAACGCTCTTCGCTTTCTTGATTCGATCATCAAGCGCCCTCCGTCCCAAATTGTAGGAGCGTGGCTTGTCCCGCGATCTGCCGGGAACCGGCAGCAAGACCTGCGCACGCGGGGTGTCAGGCAGAATCGAGTCGCCTGATTTTGCTACCGCTGCGCGGCAGATCGCGGGACAAGCCACGCTCCTACAGGGACAGCATCAACCTGACGTTTCTGTTTGATCGTTCCCACGCTCCGCGTGGTAACGCAGCGACTGACGCTCCGCGTCAACGTGGACGCAGAGCGTCCTGGCAGGCATTCCCACGCAGAGCGTGGGAACGATCGATCTATCTCGTCTGCGCTGCAATACCTGTGGGAGACGTCCGAGGTTACGAGGGGATGGGCCGCACTTCGGACGAATGCGGCGGGTCAGATACATCAACGCTGAATGACACGCCGCATTCGTCAGCTGCCGCCCGAACCCGACTATTCGCGTAGTTGCCAGCCCCGCCGCGCCAACGGCAAATCCACCAGCCGTCGCCCTACCGCCTGGCTCAACGCATTCCCCAGCGCCGCCGCCATCGGCCCCTGCACAATCTCCGCTGCCCCCAGAAACGGCTGGCCCGGCTGATCGATCAATTCCACCTCGACCTGACGCGGCAACGCTGGAAACCGGATGATCGGATAACCGCTCCAGTCATAACTGCGCACACCCTGCGGGTCATAATCCACCTGCTCGTAGAGGGTCCAGCTGGCCGATTGAACGATCCCGCCCTCGACCTGATTGCGCAGACCGTCTGGCGTCACGATCTGCCCGACATCCACCGCCGTCACCACCCGGTCGATCATCACCTCGCCTGTTTGTCGCTGGACGTGCACCTGAACCGCGATCGCGCAGTAGCCCATGATGTTCTTGTAACGGGCGAACGCAAAACCGATACCGCTCCCGGGACCTGGCGCCTTTTGCGGCCAGCCAAACGCTTTGGCCGTGTGCTCGATAACGGCCCGTGCGCGGGGGTCACTGAGGTTCTGCAAGCGAAACTGAACCGGATCGACACCCGCCTGTGCCGCCATCTGGTCCATCGCGCTTTCAATGCTGAAGACGTTGATGTGCGCCCCCAGCGAACGCATCGCCGACGTCCGGAACGGCATCTGCGTGACGAAGGTCATGTTGATCCGGCTGCTGGCGACGTCGTACAGCGGCACGACGTTTCGGTCGCCGTCGCCCTCGGGCTGCGCGATGGGCACCGAAGGCGACGGCGTAAAGGGTCGGGCCAGTAACCATGAGGGCATCAAGCGACCTGCGTTGACGATCCGCTCGTTGTGCGGCGTGGTCCACAGTTCGGTGTTCCAGTGCTGCAAGCGACCGGAACCGTCCATACCGACATCCAGCTCGACACGCATGGCCGAGCTGTAGGGCTCCCAGAGGTTTTCCTGCTCGCGCATCCATTGCAGCCGCACCGGCTGGCCTGGCATCGCCATCGCGATCAACGCCGCGTCGGCGGCAGCATCGTCGGCGCCGTTGTGGCCGTAACACCCTGAACCTTCGACGTGGATGCAACGCACCTGCTGCACAGGCAGACCCACCATTTCGGCGATGCCCGCACGCAAGGGGTAAACACCCTGGGTGTGCGTCCAGACCGTCAACACGCCGTCCTTGAACCAGGCAACCGAACACGACGGCCCGATAGAGCCATGCATCAGGTATTGCTTGGTGACCTTGGTCTTCCAGCCGTGGGGCACGGGCGCATCCGGCGTGCCTTTGCTGGTAATGGGATACCGCCGTGAAGGAAGCTCGGTGAGCAATTGATGTATGTTTCGGGCGTCAGGCAACGGGTTCCCATCGGACCAGCGCGCCACTTCATAGCCTTTGCGCATGGCCTTGATCGCCTGCCACTCGTCCTTGGCGACCACCGCCAGGTAGCTGCCGTCGCGCACCAGCTTGAGCACGCCGTTCATTTGCTCGATGACCGCCTGATCGATTTCCAGCAACTGGCTGCCGCGCCTGGGCGGACGGATGACCCGCGCATGCAGCATGCCGGGCAGACGCATGTCCTGCACGTAGCTGGCGACGCCGCTGACTTTGCCCGGAATGTCCAGACGCGGCATCGAGTGGCCGATCAATGTGAAGTGTTCGGGAGATTTTTTCGGCGAATCGGCACTCGCATAGCGGTGCAGTTGCACGCCCGCAACGGCCTGAACGTAGGTCATGGATCGACCTTCACGACCCAGCACGTTCCCGTCTCGGGTACTCAGGGTGTCGACCGGTTGCCCCCATTGCCGCGCAGCGGATTCCAGCAGCAACTGTCGAACCTGCGCAGCGGCGTTGAACAATGCCGTGCCGCTGTCGAACATCGTGTGGCTGCCCGCCGTGTAGCCCTCGTTGGGTGTCAACGCGGTGTCGGCTGTCAGGAACCGGATCGACTGGGGCGTGACCTCAAGGCGCTCGGCGGCGACTTGCAGCAACGCCGTCTTGACGCCTGTCCCCAGTTCGACCTTGCCGGTGTACACGGTAATGCCGTCTTTCTCGTCGATGCGAATCCACGCATCGAGGAACGGGTTCGTGCGCAGGCTGCCCGGTAAGTCCGGCGCCAGCACCTGAGTCCCGAGGGTGTCGACTTCGGTATCGGCAAACGCCCGACCGGCGCCCGGAACCATGGCGAACCCGACCACCAGCGCACCATTGATCAGGAAGGCGCGGCGGCCCTGATCCACCTCATCATGACGGTTCTTCATGCTTTCACCCCGCTGGCGACCACGGCCTTGATCGCCGAGAAGATCCGCATGTGAGTCCCGCAGCGGCACAGGTTGGGCGCCATGTGTTCGCGAATCTGTTCATCAGAAGGGTGCGGCACCGTCTCGATCAAGGCCTGAGCGCGCATGATCATGCCGGCGATGCAGTAACCGCATTGCGCGGCCTGCGCGTCGATGAACGCGGCCTGCAATGGTCCCGGCTTGTCGGCGCTGCCGAGCCCTTCCACGGTGCGGACCGTTTTGCCCGACGCCGCGGCGGCCGGTACCAGGCAGGAAAACACCGGTTTGTCGCCGACCATCACGGTGCACGCGCCGCACTGACCCAGGCCACAGCCGTACTTGGCACCGTTGAGTTCCAGATGATTACGCAAGGCATATAACAGGGGCATGTCGGGATCGATATCCAGCTGATGATCCTTGCCGTTGACGTTCAAGGTGATCATTTCGACTCCCCCTCATGACGAATCGTGGTGACGGTTTTTTCAAGGTCGGCCCATGGTTTGGCGGCACACGCCTGACCGCGCAGGTAACCGGCCAGTGCGGCGACGTGAGCGTCGTCGAGGGAGTCAGCGAACCCTGGCATGTAATGACTGGGCGCGCGGGTCGACAACGGAATGCCTTCGAGGATCGTTTTGATCAGGTTGCGCGGACTGTCCGAGGTCGCTGCAGACACCACGCTCAGGCCTGGGCGGCCGTCAATCGTGCGCATCGGGGCACCACCGCCATGGCAACCTGCACAGGCGCCTGCGAACAACGCCGCGCCTTCGCTTTGATCGGGTTTGGTTGCTGCGGGCGGAGCCGCAACGCAACTCGACACCGGCGCAGTTTTGTCAGCGCTCAGGCTGAGGATGTATTCAGCGACGGCTTCGGCATCCGCCCGAGGCAGCTGCGCCATGCTCAGGCTCACGGGTAGCATCGGCCCGGCGGCGCCACCATGACCCGGCGCGACTTCACCGCGCAGGTAAGCCACCAGTTGCTCCGGCGTCCACGGATTGGCCGCCTGGGCCATGCCGGTCAGGGCCGGCGCGTGCCAGCCATCCACCAGACCGCCCCCCAGATGCTCGCTGGATTTTTCGCCACCGATGAAGTTGAGAGGCGTGTGGCACGACGAGCAATGCCCTGCGCCCTCGACAAGATAACGCCCTCGGTTCCAACGTTCCGACTGCCCTGCGACCGGCACCAACGGGTCGTCGCGAAGGAACAGCAGGTTCCAGAACGACACCAGTGGCCGGAAGTTCATCGGGAACATCATGTGATTTTCCGGCGCGCGCGCCTGCACCGGGTCGACGCTCATCAAATAAGCGTAAGCGTCGCTGATGTCGGCGTTCGACATCCGGCTGTAATGCACGTAGGGGAACGCCGGGTAAAGAAAATGCCCGTCGCGGGAGATGCCTTTGCGCATCGCACGAACAAAGGCTTCTTCCGGCCAATTGCCGATGCCGGTATCCCGGTCAGGGGTGATGTTGGTGGTGTAGAGGGTGCCGAACGGCGTCACCAGCGGCAGCCCGCCCGCCATGTAGGCACCGCCGGGTCGCGTGTGGCAGACCGCACAGTCGCCCTGCTCCACGACCCGGGCGCCGCGCTCGATCTTCGTGGCGTCCGCCGTGACCGGCGTGTCGAGCGGTTTGATGGACGGGCGCCACATCATCACGGCGCACACGATTACGCCGATCAATGCGATCAGCAACACTGCCCAGAGCGTCATTCGCTTCATGGTCGGGCCTTCCTCGGATTCACGGCTTGTCGAGCGGAGAATCTAGCGGTCGGCTCGCAGATCGGCTTGTACCGCCGTGCTCATTCCGACGCCTGACTCGAAAAAAGTCCCATGCCTCGTTGCCGATTGCGCCAGGCGCTGGGGGTTTCACCGGTCAGGCGGGTGAACACGCGGGTCAGGTGTGGCTGATCGGCAAACCCGCAATCCTGCGCGATCTGCGCCATGGGAATGGGCGGCACGGCGCGCAGCAGTTCTCGCGCACGCTCGACGCGCATTTTCAACAGCCAGGCATGAGGCGCGATGCCTGTCGCCTGTTTGAAGGCCCGGGAAAAGTGGCTGCGGGTCAGTGCGCATTCCTGGGCAATGCGTTCCACCGACAGTTCACCGTCCAGCTGACTGGCGATCATGTCCTTGGCGATGGCCAACTGTGCAGGGGTCAGTGACGCGTGGGGCTTTCCGGATACCGGCGCAACACGCCCGTACCGATCGATGGCGTGGCTGCACATTGCCAATAACAGATGATCGAGAAACAGTCGGTTAGCCGTCTCGGGTTGCTGTAAAGCGGGCAACATCGCCTGGGCCAAGTGAAACAGCACGGCGTCCTGAGCACCGCCCTGCTCGTACCGAAAGACGCCCATTTTCTTGCCGCCGCGCTCAGCCTGCAGCTCGTCCAGTGTCTGGCGGGAGATCGTCAGTCGAAGGTTGTCGTAAGCCGAACGATGCTGGCAGCGCAGCTCGTTGCCCATGAAGGGCAAGGACACGCTGCCCGCGTGATAGCCGCCAGAATAATTAAGCCGTCGTCCGTGCCACAAACGATGGGCGGCGAAATCCTGCAGTTGGACGATGATCGAGAACGCATCGAGACAGGGAATATCGATGACTTTTTCAGGGTCGGGCGTTGTCTGTCTGATGCGCACGGCGGTGAATCTGTCATGGCTCAGCTGTTTGATCAGGGGCGCATTCAAGGATGCCTCCTCGTCTGAATCCTGTTTGATGAGTTCAGCCAACCGTCCACTCCCTGTATAGGGACGGCTGGCTTGCGGCAATCTTAGTCGACCAAAGGCACGTGTGCCGCACGCTGATAAGGACCGTACTCGACCGGCACCCACTGGAAATGCTTGCCGACCGCTACGATGTGGCCGGTGCCGGGGAACGGCAAATGGGCGGCCGCGACCCAGATCTTGCGCTTAGCTGCATCGCTGAAGACGGCATCGCGGCTGGCGATGGCGTTATTGCTGTTTTCATCGAAGGCGATGCTGACCTCCGGGTGCTCGAACTGCACGGCGAGGTTGTGCACCAGGTCGCCGATGAACAGGATGCTTTGCCCGTTCGAGGTGAACTGATAAGTCGTGCTGCCCGGCGTGTGCCCCGCCTCCAGCGTGGTGCGCACTTCAGCGACAGGGGACTGGCCCGCATCGAAGGTCTTGAAGCGACCGGCCGCCACGTAAGGCGCCGTCGAATCCTGGGCGATCTTGAAATAGGCTTTGGCTTGTTCCGGTACGCGATTCAGTGCCGTCGGGTCCAGCCAGTAATCGGCTTCGGGTTTGGCGGCATAGACCGTGGCATTGGCAAACACCGGCTGCTTGTTGGCGTCGACCAGCCCGCATACGTGATCCAGGTGCAGGTGGGTCAGCAGGATCGTATCGATTTGTTCCGGCTGATACCCGGCGGCCTTGATGTTCTGCGGCAGCATGCCGGCGGTTTCACCGATGCACTGCCCGGCGCCGGTGTCGACCAGGATCAGGTTTTTGCCGGTATTGATCAGAAAGGCATTGAACGCGGTCTGAACGCCCGGGGTTTCGATGGCATGCCGGGCCAAGAGCGCACGAATCTCTTCGGGCTTCATGCCTTTGAGCAACTTGGGTGACAGGTCGTTGTAACCATCGAACAACGCGGTGACTTCGTAATCGCCCACGGCAAGGCGGAAATAACCCGGCGCCTGGGTTTTCTGCTGGGCAGGGGGTTGCGCGGCGGCGAAGGGGATGGACAAGGCCATGCCCAGTCCCGCAATCATGGCCAGGGGAAACAGAGAAGCGCGCATGGGAAGCCTCGAATCGATGTATAGAGAGGCGCTCGATGGTGAGGCTCGCGTGCGCCGCGCGATTGAAGCAATGTGCTTGTTTTGGGAGCGCCTCTTCACCTCGCGCTTCCCGTTCCCGCATAGAGGGGTTGCAGGGCTTCTGGCTGCACGAACGCCCGCCTGCTGCAGCCCCACGCCTCTTCGGTTATAGACAGCTCGCCACCTGTGTCCCTACCATCCGCGCATGCCACAGCGACCTGCAACTTTCTAGCGGATATCCCTCAATGTCTACAGCCGTCCCCCACTACTCGCTGGCCTGGAGCCTGCTTCTGCTGTTGGCCGACGTGGTCGCCTGGCACCTCCTGGCCGACCGCAACCGCCTGGCGCGGATCGCCACTCGCCTGGCCGGATTTGTCGCCTATAGCCTGGTGATCATCAATGCCGGCGTCAGCCCGCTGGAAGCGCCGGCCTGGCCGGACGACAGCGCGCTTCAGTTTGGCGCGACGGCGCTGGCGATTGTCTGGTGGATGTATGCGGCTCGCACCCTGACCGTCTTGTTGGGCCTGTTGCTGACGGGACGCGTCGGCCACAGTGGGCGACTGTTGCAGGAGGTCATTGGCGCAGTGATCTTCCTGATCGCCATCGTGGCGGCCGCCGGTTATGTGTTGCAGTTGCCGGTGAAAGGTCTGCTGGCGACCTCCGGCGCCATGGCGATCATCGTCGGCCTCGCGTTGCAGAGCACATTGAGCGACGTGTTCTCCGGGATCATTCTCAACACCACCAAGCCCTATCAGGTGGATGACTCGATCTCCATTGATGGCATGGAAGGCAAGGTCATGGACATAGACTGGCGCGCCACGCACCTGCTGACCGGGGTCGGCACAATGGTGGTGATCCCCAACTCGGTGGCGGCCAAGGCGAAAATCGTGAATTTGAGCCGACCGGCCAATATTCACGGGGTGTCCATCAACATCATGATGTCGCCGCATATCCGCCCGCGTCGGGTACTCGATGCACTTGAACGCGCTTTGCAGGGTTGCAGCGCGCTGCTGCCGACACCCCGCCCCCGCGCCGTCGTCAAAGACACCAGCCCGACGACCATTGAATACTCCGTCACCGGTTTCATCAGCGACCTGGCGAACAAGAGCGATGTGCGCAATTTGCTGTTCGACCTGGCGTATCGTCACCTGGAAGCGGCCGGTATTGCCTGGCAGTCGGAAACCACGGCCGAAGCCGTGTCGCGCCCGAGGGCATTGCTGGACGAAGTGAAGATTTTCCGCACCAGCACAGCCGACGAGAAAGCCCAGTTGGCGCAGACCATGGTGTCGCGCGAATACACGACCGGTCAGACCATCGTCGAACTAGGGGACATCACTGACGGGCTGCTGGTCATCGCCACCGGCGTGGTCTCGGCCAACGTGCCGGATGGCAGCACTATGGTCGAGGTCGGGCGTATGGGCCCGGGCGAAGTGATGGGCGAACAGAGCGTACTTGCCGATACCCCTTCGGAGGCGCGCTTCATCGCCCTCACCTCCTGCGTCGTCTACCGCATCGACAAAGCCGCCACCCGCCAGTGCATGGAACACCGCGCCGACATCACCACCGCGCTGAACAAACTGCAGGCGATTCGTCAGCAAAGCACCCAGCATGTACTGCTGCGCAAACCGGTGATCATCAAGAAGAACAATTTTCTGGGCTGGTTGCAGAAGCGTTGATCAACAGGTTCGATGCCTGCTTCAGGTTTCGTCTTCGCTGCGATACCTGTGGCAGACGTCCGAGGTTACGAGGGTATGGGCCGCACTTCGGACGAATGCGCTGGGTCAGGTGCATCAAGGGTGAATGACAACTCGTATTCGTCAGCAAGCTGACTCCCACAGGTCCGGTTCCTGCTCCATATTTCGTCTGCGCCGCGAGACCTGTGGGAGACGTCCGAGGTTACGAGGGCAGCGAATGCGCTGGGTCAGGTACATCAAGGGTGAATGACACGCCGCATTCGTCAGCAAGCTGACTCCCACAGGTCCGGTGCCTGCTCCATATTTCGTCTGCGCCGCGAGACCTGTGGGAGACGTCCGAGGTTACGAGGGTATGGGCCGCACTTCGGACGAATGCGCTGGGTCAGGAACATCAAGGGTGAATGACAACTCGCATTCGTCAGCACGCTGACGCCCACCGATCTGAGGTGCAACCGCAGGTCCAGTAGACGCAGAGCGTCAGAGCCTGCATCCCCACGCGGAGCGTGGGTACGATCAAATCCTGCTTCCGCTCGAAAGGCTTGGGCGCGCTCCACGCATAAAGCGCATTGCATACAAATGCCCCTGATCCACACAGCACCAGGGGCCGTTGAAACGCTTTCAGGTCATTCGTCTTCCAGCAGCGAACGCAGCATCCACGCCGCTTTTTCGTGGACCTGCATACGCTGAGTCAGCAGGTCGGCAGTGGGTTCGTCGCTGACCTTTTCCAGCAGCGGGAACAGCCCGCGAGCGGTTCGGGTCACGGCTTCCTGGCCTTCCACGAGCTGTTTGATCATGTCGGTGGCCGCGGGTACGCCCGGCTCTTCCTTGATCGACGACAGGCGTGCGTAAGTCGAATAGGTGCCGGGTGCGGGAAAGCCCAGCGCCCGGATCCGTTCGGCTATGGCGTCGACGGCGGTGGCGAGTTCCGTGTATTGCTCCTCGAACAACAGGTGCAAGGTACGGAACATGGGACCTGTGACGTTCCAGTGAAAGTTGTGAGTTTTGAGGTACAGCACGTAGGTGTCGGAGATCAGCCGCGACAGCCCCTCGACGATCTCTGCGCGATCCTGTTCGTTGATGCCGATTTCAATAGCCATGTTGTTGCTCCCTGATGGTCTGTTTTCTCGTGATGAGACCATTGTAGGGAGCCGTTCACCGGGTCGGAAATCAGCCGTGGCAATCGCGGCCATCAACAATCGCTATGGCTGCGTGCGGTCTGGCCGGGTCAATCCGAGCTTGTCGATGCGGTAGCGCAGCATGTCGCGGGTCAACCCCAGCAGGCGTGCCGACTTGGTCACGTTCCAGTCAGTTTTGTCGAGGACCTTGCGCACCATTTCATTTTCCACTTCAGGCAGGTTCATGTTGCCCAGCCCCTCGTCTGCCAAGGGCGATTGAGGGTGCGGTTGATAGGACGACTGAGACTGCGCCTGGCCTTGATGCGAGGGTGCCTGAGGATTGAACGGCTGCATGAACCCGTGAGGCGTCATCGGCTCATCCATCAGGCTCATGCACAAGCCCAACTGATGCGGGGCGATGCAGCTGTTTTGCGTCAACAGCACTGTCTGCTCGAGCATGTTGCGCAGTTCGCGGACGTTACCCGGCCAGCTGTAACTGCGCAGCAGGTGTTCGGACTCGGCACTGAAATACAGATCGGTCTTGCCATAGCGCTTGCCATGCAACTGCAGGAAGTGCCGCGCCAGGCGGATGACATCGTCGCCCCTTGCCTGCAAGCGCGGCACCTTGATGGAGATGATGCGCAGGCGGAAAAACAGGTCACGACGGAATTTACCCTGCTGCACCATCTGTTCGAGGTTGCAATTGGTGGCGCTGATGATCCGCAGGTCTACCTTGCGCTCCTTGACCGAGCCGATCCTGCGCACCGTGCGGTCTTCGAGCAATTTGAGCAACTTGGCCTGCAGCAACAGATCCATTTCTCCGACTTCATCAAGGAACAGCGTGCCACCGTCCGCGGCTTCCACCAAGCCCGTGCGGCGATCCTTGGCGTCGGTAAAAGCGCCTTTCTCATGACCGAACAGCTCGGCCTCGATTAAATGCGCCGGGATCGACGCACAGTTGAACTCCACGAACGGCCCTTTGGCACGGGGTCCATCGAAATGCAGGGCGCGGGCAATCAGCTCCTTGCCGGTGCCGGTGTCGCCTTCGACGAGCACCGGTGGCAGGTCGCTGCTGGTCATGCGGCGCTCGGCGTCGAGCAGCTGGGTGACCACGCCCTTGACGTGCATCATTGCCGGCGAGTCGCCAATCAGGGCTTGCAGGCCGGAATGCTTGGCCTCCCGGTCCTGATAAAAGGACAGCGTTCGCTCCAGACGTTCGGCGGCCAGCGCCTTGTCCAGCAGCAGCTTCAGTTCAGGCAGCGCGACCGGTTTGGTCAGGTAATGAAAAGCACCCTCTTTCATCGCCGTGACCGCATCTTCGATGTTGCCGTAGCCGGTCATCATGATGAGCTTGAGGTCCGGCGCGCTTTCCTTGAGTGCATTGATCAGCTCATGGCCGCTCATGCCCGGCAGGGAGTTGTCGGTCAGTACGACATCAGGGCGCCAGTTCTGCAACAGCTTCAGCGCATCCTCGGCCGAATGACACACCCTGGCCTCGAAGTCCCGACGCTCCAGATAGGTCTGGATATTGCTGGCCAGGAGCTCGTCATCTTCAACCACCAGTATGCTGTGTTCCATCGAGTACCCCTCCCGCCGCAATTTTGAACGTCAGTTTCACACGGGTACCTTCCTGTTCACGGCTGGTCAACGAGACCTTGCCGGAGAACCGCTCCATGATCCGCTTTACCAGAACCAGCCCCACGCCCAGACCTCCCTGCTTGGTCGTGAAGAAGGGTTTGAACACCATTGCCTCCTGCTGCCGGGACATGCCCTTGCCGTTGTCTGTCACCGTCAGGTAAACCCGGCCGCTGGCAGGCTCGGAAACGACGTCAATCTTCAACTTGCCGTCTTTGGTCATTGCCTCCAGCGCGTTGGCCATCAAGCTATTCAGGATCTGTGCCAACAAAATTCGCTGGCTGATGACCAGAGGGGTTTCGACCGGGTTGAACTCCACCTCGATATTGGCGCGACGAATCTGCTGTTCGTAGGACTGCAGAACATCCTGCATGCACGACACCACATCCACCGCCTCGGATTCGCCACTGATGGGGCGTAACGAGAGCAGCAGTTCGCGCACCCATTTCGACATGCGGTCGACCTGGTTGATGATGTCGTTGATGTTCTTCTGGGCGGCCGGATCCACCACTTCCAGCGCCAGCTCGGCGCTGGACCGGATCGTCGCCAGCGGGTTGCGCAGGCTGTGCGCCACAGCCGATGACATCTCGCCCAAAGCGGCGAACTTCTCGCTGTTGATCAGTTGCCGTTGCTGGTATTCCAGAAGTCTGGAGGCCCGCCGTACGATCCAGAACAACCCGAGGTAAATCAGCATGCCGCCGATGCCGGTGGACACCCAGATCACGACGTAGCCGCGCTCGATACTGGCGATCAGGTCCTTGGGTTCCTTATAGATTTCGACGATTGCGAGCACGTCTTTTTCTTCTGCGTCGAACAGCGGGACGTAATTCTCGATGAATAGATAATCCGGGGGATTCAGGAACTTCTGCTCGTTCTGATGGCGTTGGGTTTCATGGTGCGCGCTGCCGGTTCGTTGCCGCGAACGGAACGCCGCTTCAAGGTCGTCGTTTCCAAGAATGGCCTTGCCGATCAAGGCCGGATTGGTCGACCAGATGATCACACGGTCCGAGGCGTAGACGTTGACGAGCAAGGCATCAGGCAATGAAGAAATGTGATCGAGAAACTCGTCCCGGGATTTGCGCCGCGTCTCCGGGTCGACATCCGCCACCGGCAAATCGCGCCGCGTATCCAGCAGTTCGGCCATGGTGCGGGTGGTTGGAATTTCAGCATGGCGGATTTCCGCACTGGCAATCGCATGGACGAATTGAGAGGTCAGCAGGGAGTCACGCTGGACCGCTTCACTGATGACGAAACGGGTGGAAATCAGCCCCAATCCAATAGCCACCGAAGCGATGACCAACAAGCTGACGATTGAAAACCAGCGCAGCAGGTTGAAGCGAGGCCGTGGTTTTTTTTCGAGTTCTTTGATGCTGGCTTGAGTCAGCATTTCACTGCGCCCTATAGATCCCATGACAGCCGTCCTGGTCACTTTTTAAAGTCGGTATAGCGCAAGGCATTGCTTTGCGACAGCTGATTTTTAGCGGCCTCCATCGCAATTGATATCATGGTGACACCATTTCGAATGACCGTTCGGCGCTTAGTCCCTGATAGCCAAGGGACTTTTCAAAAATTGATTGAACTTTTTTGAACGATCACCGTCCGTCCGACATTTTCATCGGTTTTCACGGGTGTCTTCCCCAGCCGTTCCCCAACAGTGGGGAGAGCGCCCCACTCCCCACACTGTTTCACCTGCGCAACGCCACGTCCCACTCTCGGGACCTGAACCTGCGGCCCCTCTAAATCAAGGCTCGCCAGCGATATTCAGCATTCTGGTACAGATGTTGCGCTGCCCGTCCCAGCCTCCTGGAACCGACGCCTTCGTCCGACTCACGCCAGAGGCAGGTTCATTGCGAGAGGGAAGACAAATGCCCAGCAAATTGACCCCCGCCGTAACGTTGCTGTCATTGATCGCAGCGATTCACGGTTCCGCCCAGGCCGCGCTGTTCGCGGTCGATCAGGGCCCCTACAGTCCGCAAAACGGTAACTTCGCCCAGTGGTATCAAGACACGCACGGTCGCACGCTCGACTTGTGCCTGGGCAAGGCACTGAGTTCCCGGGTCCCTTCCACCCCTGGGGTTCCATCGTATATGTGCACCCTGGCTGTCGCCGCTGGCGTGTTCGACGACACCCAGCCCACCGTGTTTCCGACCAACTTTCCTGACGAAGCGTTCTGGTTTCTGGCCGATGCCGCGATCCCGACGGCTGGCGCCACCGCGCTCAACCTGAAATACACGGCAGCCCTGGAGGCGGCGTTTGGTGGGGGCGATCCCGCGCCGAACGACCAGATCAGTTTTGCGCGGATTCGTATCCGGATGGACGCTCCCGTCGCAGGGACCTACACGATCACTCACCCCTACGGCGTCGATGTTTTTCAGGTGGACACACCCGGCACCAAAGCCATCAACATGACCCGCGACATCGGCATCGGCTCACCTGGAAATTACAGCGGAGCGCTGACGGGCGACGTCGGCCCCTTCCTGCGCAGCGTGAACGGCCCCTACATCGAGACTGACCCGACGACAGGCATCGCCTCAAGTTATATCGGCGATCCCAACCTGACGGAACAGGTGACCGGCAGCCCGTTCAACACCAACTTCATTCATGTCGAAGGCCCCAACGGCATTGACGGGCGCACCGACGTGTTCGGCATCACCGGCAAGCTGTCCACGGTCGTTCGGCCAACCCCGACGATCGTTCAGCGCGCCACGTACTCCCGCAAGACCGGGGGCACAGGCAACAGCGGCGTTCAGGCCCAGGAAGACGTGTTCTCGCTGGCGCCCCCACCGCCCGGCACTTCGCAATACGTCGACACCGACAACTCCACCATTGCCATGACCGAAGCCAATGGGACCGGCAGCTGGTACGGCCAGTCCACGGCCAACCCGACCCTGCCCGTCAACCTGCAGGTCACCGCCGACAACCATCTGGCGATTCCGCAGAACACGCCGACCACGGTGCCCCATGCGTTAACCGACCTGGTGAGCATCGACACGGCCAATTACAGCCTGTCGTCCGGACAACTCACCCTGGTTGCCAGCACCAGTGACGCGGCCACCGCGACCTCACTGACGGCCACCGGCAGTTCCGGCGGCGCCATCGGCACCCTCAGTGGCGACGGCGCGATCAAGACATTGACGACCGGCATTTCGCCGATCCCACCGGCCAAGGTCACGGTGACATCGGCCAACGGCGGCAGCGATACCGAAGAAGTGGTGATCGTTCCCTGATCGTAACCACTCCTTGCTCTCGAATCTGGAGGCAACATGAACAGTTGGCCAAGTCTGATTTTCGGCGCCATGAGTCTGATCGCAGTCAGTGAGGCGGCGTTTGCCGGTCTCTCGGCAGTGGACCCTGGGCCTTATACCGTCGCCACAGGACGTTTCCCCAAGTGGTACAAAGACCAGAACGATCTGTCGCTGGAACTGTGCCAGTCCAGGGCCGTGAGCTCACGGGTCGCGGCGACCGTTCCACCGGCTTACATGTGTACCCTCGGCGCGGTGCCGGGGCTGTATGACGACGCGTTTCCGATGGTCTATCCGGACAACTTCCCGGATGAGATGTTCTGGTACCTGCTCCAGGCCCAATTGAAAACCAACGTGAGCCCCATCGCGGGTTACGGGCTGGAAATCTACACGGCCGGCGTGGAAGCGGCGTTCGCCACCGATCCACCCACGGACGGTTCACAGCAGAGCTTCGCGCGGATTCGCATCCGCATCGACATCCCGGCCGGTCGTCCCGGGACGTACACCGTCACCCATCCATATGGCGTGGACACCTTCAATGTGACCACCACCGGCCGTCGGGCGATCAACCTCACCCGTGACATCGGCATCGGTGCCGCCGGCGACTTCGGTGGCGCGCTAAACGGCAACCTGGGCCCGTTCATCAAAGGCGTCGGTGCTCCTTACACCGAGGTCGATCCGGAAACCGGCAGCGTCAACACCTACATTGGCGACCCCAATGTGCCGGAGGCAATTGTCGGCAGTCCGTTCGGCACCAACTTCGTGAAAATCGAAGGCCCAGCCGGGACGCTCATCCAGAACCTCTTCACCGTCAGCGGCAAGGTGCTCGACCCAAGGGTTCAAACCCCGGTCGAGGTCAAACGCGGCACTTACAGCCGCAACGGCTCCGGCACCCGGATCGAGTTGTTCGCCTCATCCCCGAACAGCTCAAGCCTGTGCTATCGCGAAACACTCGCACTGGTTCCCGGCACCCCGGCTTCACCTTGCCAATTCAATATGCTCAGCGACAACAACGGCAACTTCTTCGTGGCGCATTCGGCCTCGACGCTGCCGCCGTTCGTGATCCTCACCGCGAGCAACCCGGTTGGCACCACCAAGCCCACCGCTGTTTCGACCAAGCTGGTGGACGTGGTGAAAATCCGCACCGCGCGCTACTCGTGGGACAACCACACCTTGGTAATGGAAGCCACGTCGAGTGACGAAAGCTCAGTCCCTGATTTGCTGGTCCAGGGTTTTGGACGCATGTCCAAGTCTGGCACCACCCAGCAGTTGAGCGTGCCGAACCTGACGCAGCCGCCGGCCTTCGTGACGGTCAAATCGGCCAGGGGCGGTTCCGACACCGAGCCCGTGACCGTCGTTGGCACCGCACCGAATACCGGCGCCAACCAGCCTCCCGTGGTGGTCAATGACACCGGCACCACTGGCTTCGGCGTCCCTCTGACCTTGAGCGTGCTGACCAACGACAGCGATCCGGACGGCGACCTGCCGCTGACCATCAGCGACCTGACCCAACCGGCCTCCGGCCAGGGCACCGTGGCACTGAACGGCACGACCTCGATCGTCTATACGCCGCCCGCAGTGGTCAACGCGCCGATCACGGCCACGTTCACCTACAAGGCTGTGGACAGCAAAGGACTGAAGTCGACCTCGGCGGCCACTGTCAGCGTCACCGTAACGCCTAACCGTCCACCGGTTGCCGGTGCCGACACGGGCGCAACGCTGGCCGGAACACCATTGGTTGTCAACGTACTGGCCAACGACACCGACCCTGAGGGCAACGTGCCGCTGAGCGTGACCAACCTGACTCAGCCTGCTGTCGGACGCGGCACGGTGACCACCAATGGCACCACCGTGACCTACACGCCGCCTGCGACGATCACCGCACCGTTCACCGCGACCTTCACTTACCAGGCAGCGGATTCCTTCGGAGCGTTGTCGACACCGGCCACGGTCAACGTCTCGGTCACCGCGCCTCCGGCCGGCACCGAAACCCTGACCATCACGGCGGCAACCGTGCAGGTACGCGGCGGCGGCGCGCTGTTCAGCTGGGATATTTCGGGCACCAGTTCGGTGACGACGGGCAACACCATCGTCATCCGGGTGACCACACCGACCGGCGTGCAGGAGCTTGATCGTGTGACGGTGCCTGTCACGGGTCGCTGGAGAAGTTCGGTGGTGAACACCATCGCACCGTCGGCCACCAACCCGACCGCCACCGCGACCTCGTCCAAAGGCACGGTCCGGACACTGCCGATCACCGTTCGTTGATGAAACCGGCCCGCCTGTGTGCACACGCAGGCGGGCCAACGTCGCTGGCCGCACACGCGGCCTGGGACAGGAGAACACCATGTCAGTCAGCCGTTGCCGTTTCCTGTATCGCACCGCCCTGCTTGTAGTGCTGGGCACGGTTTGCCTGTCGGCGCAGGCGGACGAGTTCATGGGCGGTGACGAACTGGGTGGCGGTTCGGAGTTGGGCGATGCGCCGATCAACTTTCCCGGAAGTTCGATCATCGGCCAGCACGCGACGATCCTGCAGCAGGGCTCGTCGAACATCGCCAGCCTGTCGCAAAGCGGCAGCTCGTTGTTGGGCAACATCGTTCAGGTCGGCAGTGCGCAAGAAGCCTACATCCTGCAACAGGGCTCCAATCTCTCGGCGTCCATCAACCAGCAGGGTTACGGCAACCAGGCGGACATCACACAGACCGGTTCGAACAATCAGGCAGCAATCACGCAAAACGGCGCCAACAACAGCGCCAGCATCAAACAGGCAGGCACAGGGCTGCAGAGCAGCATCAGTCAGTCTGGAAATGGCCAGAGCGTAGAGGTTCGTCAGCTGCATTGACGCGCTCGACACCTCGGCAACCAACCATCAGGAGTTCTACATCATGATTTTTAAACTCACCCCTGTCGCTGCTGCTGTTCTGGTCATGCTTACCGGACACGCCATGGCAGCGAACAGCCTGTCCACCCAGTACCAGAACGGAACGGGCAACACCGCCGACGTGCAGCAGATAACGGCCGCCCAGGCCAGTGTCCAGCAGGTGCAGATCGGTGACGGCAACGACACCGCTGCCTTCCAGCAGGACACCAATTCACAGATAGACCAGCTGCAAAACGGCAACCAGAACGGCGCGTATGGCGAGCAGCTTCAGGAGGTCGCCAGCAAGATCACCCAGCGCCAGGCCGATCAGCGCAACAACACCCATGCCAGTCAGTCGTTGGGTAGCGGCAACCAGATCACGACACAACAGTCGGGCAACAACAATATGGTCTTTGCCTATCAGGACAGCCAGATTGGCAGCACGATCATCACGGACCAGGCCGGCAGCGCGAACGACATCGCCGCCGAGCAACTGTTCGGCGGCAGCAACAACAGTTCGCAGATCACCCAGCGTGGCGATGGTAACCAGGGCTACAGCGAGCAGGTCAGCCACTTCAACGGGCAGATCCAGATCAACCAGAACGGCGAAGGCAACTACGCCTACACCGACCAGCGCAATGGCCTGGGTGGCTCGATCACGGTGGATCAGCTGGGTCAGTACAACACCGCGCAGATGTTCCAGGACGCGCAGACCAACAGCCATTCGAGCGTCAACCAGACCGGGACCTTCAACGAAGGCATTGTCGATCAGTACCAGGGCGCCAACAACCTGGGTGCGATCATCCAGTGGGGCGATCGCAACGCTGCAAGCGTCACGCAATACTTCGTCACCAGCAGCAACACCAACGTGTCCCAGAATGGCCAGGACAACTTGCATTACAGTTCCCAGGACGGCACTGGTCACAACCTGACGGCCGTTGCGACCGGCTCGGGAAACAAGGTGTACGCCAGCGATTACGAGAACACCAAGCCGGGTGGGCAGTTCGGGATTGGTCAAACGGCATTCCTGAACCAGAACGGTCAGCAGAACAGCATCAACCTGACCCAGAAAGGCGTCGGCAACCTGACCAACCTGAAACAGGACGGCGCGCGTAACGATGCGAAGGTGACTCAGAACGACAACTACAACGAGCTGTATTTCGAGCAGAACGGCAGCGACAACATTCTGATTGCCGATCAGCGCGGGGATGGTAACTACGCGACGGGCAACAGCTTCGGCAATGGCAACACGACGGACATTACGCAGTCGGGCAGTGACAACCGTTCGTACACCTATCAGGATGGCGATGCGAACATTGCGACGGTCAAGCAGGCTGACAGTTACAACGTGGCGTATGTGAGTCAAACGGGTAATGCGAACACCGCGAACGTGAACCAGAGCTCTACCAATCAGGCGGCGAGTGTGACTCAGGTGGGTTCCGCGAACATGGCGAGCGTGCGTCAGCAATAGTGGTTCAGTTGGCAGTAGAAGCCGCCGAAAGGCGGCTTTTTTGTTTGGTCTCGGGCTGCTGGGCGGACGCCAAATCTGTAGGCGCAATCGGAGGGTTACGACGGTCGCGAATGCGCTGGGTCAGGTACATCAAAGGTGAATGACAACTCGCATTCGTCAGCAAGCTGACTCCCACCGATCTGAGGTGCATCACAGATCCAGTAGACGCAGAGCGTCAGATCGTGCATGCCCACGCGGAGCGTTGATCGTTCCCACGCTCCGCGTGGTAACGCAGCGACTGACGCTCTGCGTCAACGTGGACGCGGAGCGTCCTTGCAGGCATCCCCACACAGAGCGTGTGGACAATCATATTTCGCCTGCGCTGCGATACCTGTGGGAGACGTCCGAGGTTACGAGGGCAGCGAATGCGGTGGGTCAGGTCCATCAAAGCTGAATGACACGCTGCATTCGTCAGCAAGCTGACTCCCACCGGTCTGAGGTAGACCGCGTGGATACTCTCAAACGGTAGGAGCGCTTGTCCGCGATCTGCCGGGCACCGGCAGCAAGACCTGTGCATGCGGGGCAACAGCCAGAATCGAGTCGTCTGGTTTTGCTACCGCTGCGCGGCAGATCGCGGGACAAGCCACGCTCCTACAGGGACCGAGCCCACCTGACGTTTCTGGCTTTGGTCTGAAGCTGACGTTCGTCGCATTTTCGATTCAGGCATCAATGTCTGGTCCTACCCATAATTGTAGGAGCGTGGCTTGTGTCTGGGCCGCATCCGGACGATCTGCCGGGCACCGGCAGCAAGACCGGTGCATGCGGGGCAACAGCCAGAATCGAGTCGTCTGGTTTTGCTACCGCTGCGCGGTAGATCGCGGGACAAGCCACGCTCCTACAGGGACCGAGCCCACCTGACGTTTCTGGCTTTGGTCTGAAGCTGACGCTCGTCGCATTTTCGATTCAGGCATCAATCGTCTGGACTCCAAATTTCACTGTAGGAGCGCGCTTGCCCGCGATCTGCCGGGCACCGGCAGCAAGACAGGTGCATGCGAGGTGTCAGGCAGAATCGAGTCGTCTGGTTTTGCTACCGCTGCGCGGCAGATCGCGGGACAAGCCACGCTCCTACAGGGACCGAGCCCACCTGACGTTTCTGGCTTTGGTCTGAAGCTTACGCTCGTCGCTGTTTCGATTCGGTCATCCATCATCTGGACTCCAAATTTCACTGTAGGAGCGCGCTTGTCCCGCGATCTGCCGGGAACCGGCAGCAAGACCGGTGCATGCGAGGTGTCAGGCAGAATCGAGTCGTCTGGTTTTGCTACCGCTGCGCGGCAGATCGCGGGACAAGCCACGCTCCTACAGGGACCGCGTCGACCTGATGTTTTTGTTTTTGGTCTGGAGCTGACGCTCCTCGCTTTTTGATTCGTGCATCCATCTCCCGAATTCCACTTCTCATTGTAGGAGCGTGGCTTGCCCGCGATCTGCCGGGAACCGGCAGCAAGACCTGTGCATGCGGAGTGTCAGGCAGAGTCGAGTCGCTTGGTTTTGATCGTTCCCACACTCCGCGTGGTAACACAGTGAATGACGCTCTGCGTCAACCGGGACGCAGAGCGTCCTCAAAGGCATTCCCACGCGGAGCGTGGGAACGATCATATTTCGTCTGCGCAGCGATACTTGTGGGAGACGTCCGAGGTTACGAGGGCAGCGAATGCGCTCAGTCGGCTACATCGGCGGTAAATGACACGCTGCATTCGTCAGCACGCTTAGTCCCACCGGCCTTAGGTGAACCGCGCGGGTACACTCAAATTGCTCTCCGCGTTGATCGTCCCCACGCTCCGCGTGGTAACGCAGCGACTGACGCTCTGCGTCAACCAAGACGCAGAGCGTCCGAACAGACATTCCCACGCGGAGCGTGGGAACGATCAACGATCATCAAGGCGGAACAGTTTGGCCGTTAGGCCGAACCAGAGAATTCAGCGACACCTGCGGCTTTGGATACTTGCATACGGCCATAATTTAACCAGCGCAGCGCCCCTCACTGCCCTTCTTCCGCCGGCTTGTTCTGGCTCAAATACCGGTCCAGCGTCTCATTCGGCGCACTGGTATCCCCGGCGATCTGCCACATGTGCCGCTCGATCCCCTGCGCCACCAGGTGCCCCACCGCCGCCTCGATCGCCGACAGTACACACAACTGCGCAGGCTCGTTCGTGGTATAGCCGGCTTCCAGTTCCAGCAACTTCTTGAACTCCACGAACTTGAACACCCCGGCGTTGTAACTGGTCGAGTAAATGGTCTTGCTGGTCATTACATTCGCCAGCACCTGACCACTGCGGACGTCCACCGCCCGCAAGTTGATGGTCACCTGATCCACACGGTATTCCTGAGAAGCACCGATCCCCAGGTAACGCGCGCCCTCCCCGCCACTGCGCACGTTGGTGTCGTACGCCACGATGCCGCCTTCGAGCATCAGGTTCGCCGCTTGCAAGGGCGGCAGTTCGTTGGGCAGTTGCACGTTTACCGGCGCACCATTGGGGCCCACCACGGCCGGCGGTTTTTTCTGCGAGGCGCGGATGATCTTGCGTTCGGTCAACAGGTTCTGCAGCCCTTCGCGTTCGAGCACCACGAACCAGCCGCTGGCCTGCATCGCATCCATCAGCATGCTGGCGGCGCCCTGGGTGACGCTGGTGGAGAAGGAACTGGCCGGGGTCGGTTTGTACTGCCCGGTCTGGTCACGAAAGCCATAGACCACCGCCACCAAACGCCCTTTGGGCCGGGGCATGGACAACAGGTCGTAGTAGGTCGACGCGCGCGGCGTCAGGGTCGGGGTTTCCTTCGCCTGTTCAGCCGGCATCGGCTCGCGGACGGCGCAGCCTTGCAGGGCAGCGACCAGCATCAGAAGGGTGATGCACTTTTTCATGGTCTTTCGCTCCTTTGGAACTTCAGCACCCGTCAGTTGGAGGTGAGTCCGTTGACGTTTACTTCCGAAATTTCGCCTGTGGCCCGATCGGTGATCTGAATACTCAAGGAGCCCGAATCGTCGATGACGTTGACGATGAAGGCATCCGTGGTCAGGCTGCCGCTGTTGCCGTTACGGATGTTGGTGAGCACCTGGGACAGCAGGCTTGATTGCAGTTGCTGGCTGAACCGCTCCAGTGCCGTCGTCCCGGCCGTGGATGACCGCTTCAGGTCAGGATCCTTGAAGTCGTTCTGCGCCTGGGCTTCGTTAAGCAGCGTGGGGCCGTTGAGCGGATTGCCACCGAAGTTCGGGTTCACCGGCGTGTACACCAGTTCGGTGGCCTGACTCAGCACGCTGAATCCAGTCAGCAACAGGCAGGTCGAGACGGCGGTTATTGTTCTGTTCATAGTTCGTCCTTCCCCAGATCGATGTTGTCCTGCAATTGAACTTGCAGCTTGCGTTGAACCACGGCCGCGCGAACGTCGTCAGCTGCTTGCTCGGCCAGCTCGCGGGTTTCGGTGGCGTTGGGTGCGATAAAGCGGCGGTACACGATGCGCTGGTCGTACTCGACCCAGATCAGGCTGCCCCAGCGCGGGTCGGGCCGTTCACGCACCACGAGGTTGAAATCCAGGCGGCTGGTGGCGCGCAGCCGGTCGGTGAAGGCGTTGTAGAAGTTATGGCCCACCAGCGAAATGCAGTCGTCGACGATGAACCCCATCATTTCGTCTTCCTCGTCGGCGTGCCCGACGGCGGCTGCCAGCCCGCCGATCAGCAACGCGGCACACAGCCCGATTTCTTTCAGACACAATGCTTTGAGGTGGAGGCCGACAGCGTTCATTGACTGCCCCCTCCCAACGGTGTGCCCAAGGACGTTCCCAGCGACACACCCGGTCCGTTGCTCGGTGGTGCGCCCGCGGTGCCGGGCGCGCCTGCCGGGCGGTTGCTCGAGGATTCCAGAAAGGCTTTTTCGGCCACGAAACGCCAGTCGGCATAGCTGGTCATGTCTTCGAATTCCTGCCACTGCGGCGGAAAATTCGCGGTTTTCAGCGGGGTCTGGGTGGACAGGCTGTAGACACCGGTGATGCGGCCGTCGATGGACTTGGTCAGCCCCCAGTCGTTGCTGCCGGTCATGGGGTCGGGGTACAGGCGACGGATGTGCCGCTGAACCGACGGAAAACGATGGTCTTCGAGCAGTTCGTCCAGCGTGGCCGGGTACTGAGCCACGCCGGTTCCGCTGCGGTAATAGCTGCGCAGCGCCTGGGCGTACTGGGTACCGACCCAGATCAGTTGCACTTCGCGCTCATGGGCGCCAACGGTGGACCAGACCTGACCAACCGCTGCCAGCGCCGTGCCCATGAGAACGATCAGCATCATCGCGCTCATGTAGGTGAAGCCTTGCTGGCGTCCCGCAAACGCGAGCGACTTACCATTGACCGAAGAGACTGCCATCACGCGCCCTCCCGGTGGCCCCGCTCTTGATATCCGCCACCGTGCCTGCGACACCTTCCGGTGGCGGGACGATGACCCACATGTCATTGCGTTCGGTGATCGGATCGGTCGGCAGGTTGCGCAGATAACGGTGAGTGACCATATCCTCCAGCGATTCAGGGTAGTGCCCGGTGTCGCCGTAATAGTGATCCAGGGCTTCGCGCATCACCGACAGGCTTTGGCGCAGCGCCGTTTCTTTAGAGTTTTCCAGGCTGGAAAAATAGCGCGGCACGGCGATGGTCATCAGCGTGGCGATGATGGCCATGACCACCAGCAACTCAATCAACGTAAAACCCTTGTGCTTACGCATGGCTCACCACTCCGAGTAGGCAATGCCGTTGAGGCCCTTGCCGCGTGTTTTGGAGTAAACGTCGAACACATCTTCACCATCGCGGGGGTTCTGCGCCGGACTGTCGTAGGAACGCAGGCCCCAGTCGTCTTCCGCTTCACGCTTGGGTTTGCCAAACGGATCGCGTGGAATGCGGCGCAGGAAAAAAATCTTGGCGCCCTTGGGGCTGCGCAAATCCCGCACGCCCTCGACCAACACTTTGAGGTTGGCCGGGTAGCCGTTGCTGGCCACCGACTTCTCGATCCGCCCTGAGTCGGCGGCGCGCTTGTAGGCGTCCAGCGCATCGCGAATCTGGTACAACGCGGTGCGCAGTTCCTGCTCCTTGCCACGGCGGATGACGGTTTCGGTCAATGGCGCCGCGATGCTCGCCAGCAGACCGACGATGGCCAGGGTCACGACCATCTCGATCAGGGTGAAGCCGCGGGTGGCGCGCTGGCGGTTCATGCTCAAGGTCTCTCTGCAGCGGCGGCCGGTGCAGCCGAAGGCACGGCGGCCAGAGGTGCCGACCGGCCGTTGATTTCTACGGTCACGGGGGCCATGTCCGGGTTGACCGTGTTCATGCGCATGCTGGTTTCGGTGCCGGAATCAAACTCCATGTCGCTCGGCGCCTGATACGGCAGGTTGCGTACGATGCGCGGCGTGATCGACAGCACCAGCTCGGATTTGCCGACAGTGTCCTTATTGCTGCCGAACAGGCGGCCGATGCCGGGGATATCACCCAGGCCGGGGATCTTGTTGCCGGTGGAGCTGTTGTCGTTGCGCACCAGGCCGGCGAGGATCTGGGTTTCACCGTCGTGCAGGCGCAATGTGGTCTGTGCGTTACGGGTGTCGACCTGGACCGGAATCGTGCCTTGGCGGGTCGGTTCCAGCGGCGTGGCGTTACTCACTTCCAGCGCGATCTTGATCGCCACCTCGTTGTCCAGGTGCACGATGGGCGTCACTTCCAGCTTCAGACCGACATCCAGGTACGTGATGCTTTCAGTGATCACCGGACCCTGTGTCGACGGCACCGAGGTGGCGCTGATGATCGGCACGCGTTGACCGATATGAATCCGTGCCTGTTCGCGGTTGCTGACGCGAATGGTCGGGCTGGCCAGCGTGTTGACGTCGTTGTCCTGGGCGTTGATCTTCAGTTGCGGCGACGGCGAGATCGAGATCCGGCTGGAGTTGATCCCCTTCAGCTGGTTGAGCACGCTGACCGCGGTGCCGTCGCTGTTGATCACCCCGAAGGTGTTCGGCCATTGCAGGCCCAGGTCGAGGATGCGCTGACGGGCGACCTCCATCACTTCCACTTCCAGCACGACCTCAGGGTTGGACTGGTCCTGGGAGAAAAACAGCTTCTCGGCCATGCGAATGGCATCTGGCGTATCACGCATGGTCAGGGTGTTAAGGCGCTCGTCGATGAACACATCGCGGGTCTTGAGCATGGTCTTGACCATGTTCAGCGCCGTGTTGGCGTCGGTGTTGGTCAGGTAGAAGGTGCGCATCACCAGTTCCTGATAGTCCTTCACCTTCTGTGGCGAGTCGGGATAGATCAGCAGCGTGTTGTCGTTCACCACTTTCTGGTGGAGCTGGTTCTGTTGCAGCAGCAGATCAATGGCGTCCTCGATACGCACTTCACGCACGAAGATCGTGGCTTTCAAGTCAGCACGCATGTCTTTGTCGAAGATGAAGTTCAACCCGGCCACCTGGGACAGCACCTCGAAGATCACCTTGAGGTTGGCGTCGCGAAACTCCAGGGTCACCGGTTTTTCAAGACGGGTCTTGAGCTGCGGGTTGGACACGGAGTTGCGCGTGCGCATCAGTTCGACGTTGCGCATCAGCTCCATCGCCCCTTCGTGCCGTGGGTCCAGTGCCAGCACCTGACGGGCTTCGTGTTCGGCGCCGGTCAGGTCGCCGCGGCGCAGGCTGGTCTGGCCCTTGACCAGCATGTCGTTGATATTGCGCATCTGTTCCAACAGGTACAGCGCGTCCCGGGCGCGGCCGTTGCTGGGTTCGATGGCGATCACCCGCGAGTAGTCGATCGCCGCGCTGTTGAAGTCCCGTTGGGACCGCTCGGAATCGGCCTTGGTCAGCAAGGTCTTGACCACGCGCGCCTTGCCGGAGGTCAGGGCGATACGCAGGGTCGCGTCCCGAGGATTGGCATTGACGGCGGCTTGCAACTTGGCAAGGCCTTCTTCGTAACGCCCCTCCTCGATCAGGTCCTGACCGATGGCCCGGTTCATGTCCGATGTGCAGGAAGCCAAAATCAGCCCCAGCGCCAAGGTGAAGCCCAGCAACAACGCGTTCAACGACAACCGCAGCGGACTCATGGTGCACTCCCCACAGACAAGGTCTGCGCAAACTTCAACGGCAGATAGACGAGGCTCATTTCAGTGGCCGAGATGCGGTCGACTTTGTAAACGTCGTCGATCACATCACCGGCCCTGACCACATAGAGCCGTTCTCCGTTTTGCAGGAAAACCTGCAACTGCTGGCTGTCCTCCAGCTTGCCAATGAACTGGAACGGAAGGGGCGGTGCAGTGGGCACCGTAGGGGTAGCGGGTGCGCTGTTGAGCGCGGCCTGCTGTTCGGCGGTCACCACGGGGGCGACGTACCAGCTTTGTGCAGCGAACAAATCCAGTTGAGGCACGTTCGCCACATCGGGTTTGACAACGCCGCTCTTGTCGGAACTGGCCTTCGCGGTGGCGACGGCATCCCGATGTTTGCTCGTGACCGGCGCGGCGGCGCTGCTCAGATCCTGCGCCTGTTCGCCGAAAAACTGCTCGGGCACCCAGGCAATCAGCCCGCAGATGCCAAAGAACGCCAGCCAGCCTGCTACGCGACGAGTGTTCATCACGACCTCGACAGGTAAAGGGTCATGCGGATACGCCCGGTCAACTCGGTGTCGGCGATGCGTTTACGCTGAAAGTCCACATCCTCGACCACCACCGCTGGCAGCTCGGTCAGCAGCGCGTGCAGAAAGCGGCGCAGTTGCGGGTAGCTGCCCCGTACCGGAAGCAGGATCTGATAACGCGCCAGTTGGGTTTTAGGGTCGATGCCCAGCGAGTACTCGCCGCGCGCCAGGTTGATTTTTTCCTTGCTGGCCATGGCGTAGATGCGGTCGATGGCCGACGTGGCGTCCAGTTGGGTCGGCAGTGCGCGATGGAATTCGTCCAGTTGCTGTTGGGGCACCACGGGCAGCACGGCTGTGCCGTTGGCGACTTTCTCGAGAAACTCGCTGGCCTTCTGGCTGTTCTGACGCAGGCTGTCCAGTGACTGCCAGTCCGGCAGCAGGCCGAACACGCCGTACGCCAGCACCAGCACCACCAGTGCCGCACCGCCCAGCCCCGGCCAACCGGCCCGCTGAACATGTTCACGCAGAATCAGGCTAGGGACGGACATCGCTCACCTCCCAGGTGGCCAACAGGTTGAACACGATCTGTTTTTGCGGCGAGTTGGCGACGATCTCGTGATTGACCAACGAGACATCGCTCAACTCGGGGCTGTCCTCCAGCTGCCGGTGAAAGGTCAGCATCGCTTCCAGATCCCGCGCTTCGGCGGTGATCCTGACCTGGCCTTTGCGGGCATCGGGGCTCAGGCTGAGCAGCGCGATGTCCTTGCCGCGCAGGGTTTCCAGCGCGGCAAACAGACGTTCCCAAGGGCGGCGCAGTTGGGTGGAAATCTGCTTCATCTCCAGCAAACGCACTTCCTGTTCACGCTGTTGCGCCGGGGACAGACCGGTCACGGGGCCGGTGTGCACCTGCAATTTCTTCTGTGCATGGCCCAGTTGGCCTTGCTCCTCGTGAATCTCTTCGCCGATGACGTGGGCACCGGCAGCCATCGCCACGCCCAGCACCAGGCCAATGGCCAGAAGGCTCCAGCCCAGCGTGCTGCCACGACGTTGTGGCTGAAACTCCAGATTCAGGGCGCGCATGTCAGTTCACCGCTCTGGACATGATGTGCAGGGGATCCTGGGTGTCGGCCTGATCGGCGGGCAACTCTAGGGTCTGGACGCCCAGGATCAGCGGTGCATCGGTGTGACGGGCCGGCGCATGCACGAACAGGTCCACGGGTTTATCGCCGTTCAGGCCGTGCAACTCGCTCTCGCGGGCGATCATCGAGGCGAGCGCGGCATCGCTGTCGGCGATCCGCAACGAACGCACGGCGGACCAGCGCCCTTCCCTGGCCAGCAACAACGTGCTGCGACCGGGCTCGGCGACCACGAACAGGAAGTCACGATCGCCGAAGCTTTTGTGAAAGCGGTTGAACGCCGTCATCACGTAGGGTTGCACCGACACCAGGCGCAAGCCGAGTGCTTTGACGATGTCGCGCAGACGGCTGAGCAAGGCCTCTGGCAAGCCGACCGCGATGCGCGCCAGCCCGGCGTTTTCTGGCGACAGACTGAGCGTCCACGCTTCGGCCGATTTGCCAAAGGTGTCGTCGAAGTACGCGCTGGCGTAGGCGCGCAGCTCGTCCGGCGTGGTGATGTGCTCGCTCCAGGGAATCAGCCCGAAACGGCTGTAATGGCTGGACAACAGAACACTCAACCGGGCGCGGCCCTTGACGTGCTCGGTGAGTAACCGTTGCAGCGTGTCCAGCGCCAGGGTGGCGGTCGATTGGCGGTCGGCGATGAAGCCGGCGCTGCCCAGCCAGGTCTTGCCGCGCGCATCGCAGCGGGACAGACCGACGCCATTGGCGCCGATCACGGCGACGTAGTGATCACGAAATGAAAGTGACACGATTGATCTCCTCCAGCGTGGTCCGGCCATCGCGCACCAGTTCCAGTGCCGAGCCGCGCAACAGGCGCAGGCCACGGCCGCAGGCGTACTGCTTGATCTGGGAGATGGGTTTGCGCTCTACGATCATCTGGCGAATTTCGTCGTCCAGGTGCAGCAGTTCGGCGATGGCGGTCCGGCCGCGATAGCCGGTGCCACGGCAGCGGCCGCAACCTGCGCCGTGTACGAAGCGGTAATGGCCGCTGTCTTGCGCGCTCAGGCCAGAGGCCCGCAGTTCGCTCTCGTCCGGAACGACCGGCGTCGCGCAGCCGGTGCACACCAGGCGAATCAAGCGTTGGGCAACCACCGCGTTGAGGGCCGAGACAAAACTGTAGGGATCGACTTCCATCTGGGTGAAACGGCCAATCACGTCGAACACGTTGTTGGCGTGAATGGTGGTGAACACCAGGTGCCCGGTCAGTGCCGATTGCACGGCGATCTGCGCGGTGTCAGGGTCGCGGATCTCACCGACCATGATCTTGTCCGGGTCATGACGCAGGATCGAGCGCAGACCGCGGGCGAACGTCAGGCCTTTTTTCTCGTTGACCGGAATCTGCAGGACACCCGGGAGCTGGTATTCCACCGGGTCTTCGATGGTGATGATCTTGTCCACGCCGTGGTTGATCTCGGTGATCATCGCGTAGAGCGTGGTGGTCTTGCCGCTGCCGGTGGGACCGGTCACCAGCACCATCCCGTAAGGTTCGGCGGCCAGACGACGCAGGCTGCGCAAGGTGGCCTCTTCAAACCCGAGTGCTTCGAGGCTGACGCCGCTGACCCGATCCGCCAGGTCCTGTTTGTCCAGCACCCGCAGCACGGCGTCTTCACCGAAAATGCTGGGCATGATGGAAATGCGGAAGTCGATCTGCCGACCACTGATGCCGATCTTGAAACGACCGTCCTGGGGCACGCGCTTCTCGCCGATGTCCAGCTCGGCCATGACCTTGATGCGGGAGATCACTTGATCGGCAAACTCGGCACCCTGCACTTTACTGATGTTGTTCAGCACGCCATCGATCCGGTACTTGATCACCAGACCGCTGCCGGTCACACCCAGATGGATGTCGCTGGCGTGCATCTTAAGGGCGTCGTAGAGGGTCGAGTTGACCAGCTTGACCACGGCGCTCGCGTCTTCGCTGATGCTGGTCAGCGACAGGCTTTCGAGGTTGTCGTATTCGTGCTGTTCGTCGTCGTGGCTGCCCAACGCGGCGACAGCATGGAAGCCTTCTTCCTGGCGGGCAAGGTAGGCACCGAGGTCGGCGGCGTGACACAGGTACAGCGCGGCGCCCTGCAGGCACTCATCGATCCAGGCCAGCCGTGCGTCGTCGAAGGGGTCGGCGAACACGCCGATCAGCGTGTCTTCGTGGCGCAACATGACGAATTCGCGTTTCAGTGCCTGAGCCAGGCTGACCTGATCGAACTCGGGAGTGCATTTGAACAGGCTGGAGGCATCCAGCACCGGGTAATGTAAGGTGGCGCCAAGGGCGCGAATGAAAGCGGCGGGTTCAAGGTTGGAGAGAGCTTCAAGCGCTTCGATCGGACGTTCGCTTTCAGCAACGGCGCGTTCTCTGGCGGCAGTCAGGAGGCTGCCTGGAAAACGTGTGGGTGACTCGACTGGCTGCGCCAGTGGCGGTCTTTCGACTGCGAGCGTAAGACTTTCCATCGAATGCACTCCCGGACCCCAAAAAAGGAACCACACATTCGACGCGCCTGACCGTCCCTGGCCAGTGTGCCGTTCCCGGAGCGCTCAAGAACACGATTCCTGAGGCGTCCGGACCCGGCTAGAGTTTGCCCTCCCCATCGAGGACCGCTTTGTCGCCGTCAGGCGACGCGATCTGCTTGTTGCCGCGACGGTCCGAGTGAACCCAGGTACCGTCGTACAACTGCAACGGGAATGCCTCTGCCGGGCTGTGCCGCCGTTCGATGAACCCGGCCGCCGGTGGCGCCTGGCTCGTCGAACGTCGCTCAGTACCCAACAAGTCACAGACAGCTCGGGCCAGTTCGGCCAGCGGAAACGGTTTGAAGAGGATGTGGCTGACACCCAGATCAGTGGCCCGACCGCAGACTTCGCTGGTCGGATGGCCGGTGATCAGAATGAAGTAACAATCCTTCTGCTTACGTACCGCATCGAGTACCTGAAACCCTTCCATATCGGGTAGGCGAAAATCGAGAACAACCACGTCCGGTGCGAACCCTTGTGCAAGGTCGATGGCACCCGCGCCATCGTTCGCGACCCGGACATCCAGGCCCTTGGCCTCCAGATACGACTGGAGGTTCTGCGCCAGGATCTGCTCGTCCTCAACAACCAATACTTTGTTTAACAAGGTGGACTCCTGAAATCGGGACAGGTCCTGTGGCCCGGTCTGGGGATTCCCGCCTTGTATTGGTACAAGAGCACTGTTCATGCCAGACCCTCCACTTGAAAATTTCTTAGCCCATGCCACTGATTTTCTTCATTAAAAAAGAAAGACCATGGGCACCACCTCAACCCCACTGCTGGGGGCAGTCGCCATCGGGAACCGGATTTGCCCCCACATTCGGGGAAAACCCGGGTCATCGCTCTGCCACCCGCTCTATCTTGCTTGCCGCGCGCAATCGTTGCAGTGCGGCGGCCGTCGCTTGCGCCTGTCGCTGCTGATCCAGCGCCTGACGTGCCATGGCCAGTCCCTGCCGGTCGTCGATGGCGTTGCCTGAGACTGTGTTCTCAACTTTGATCAAATGCCAGCCGTAAAGGGTCCGTACGGGCTGACTGACGGTGCCGGGTGTCAGGCTGAAGGCAGCGTCGGCGAACTCCGACACCATGCTTTCACGAGAAAAATAGCCCAGATCGCCGCCTTCGGCTGACCGGCTGTCCTGTGAGTAGCGTTGAGCGAGGGTAGCGAAGTCCTCGCCACCGATGATCCTGGCCCGTAACTGGAGGGCTTGTTGGTAAACAGCGTCGACTTTCGCAGCGTCGGCGTTGGCGTCGAGTGGCAGCAGAATGTGCCGGGCATGAATGCGCGGCGAGAGCTGCCGGTAGAACGCCTCCACCTCGGCATCACGCGCTGGCGGCACCTGGCTCAGCTCGGAGAGCATGCGCTGACTGGTCAGTTCCCGACGCAGGTACTCGGTGAATGTCTGGCTGTCGAAGCCGGCTTCCTCCAGGCGCCGATTAAAGATGTCATCGGAGGTGAACTCGTTACGCAGGGCGGTGAAGTTGTCCTGCACACTCTTTTCGTCGATACGCACGCCACGTTTGCCCGCTTCCTGCCACAGCAGTTCCTTGTCGATCAGGTCATCGAGTGCCGCGCTTCGAAGACGGCTGTACGCCACGGGATTGCGAATGGAGCCGACCATCCGTCCCTGGGCCTGCAAGTAGTCGGCGAAGTAGTGCTCCAGCTGCATCTGCCCGATCTCCACACCGTTGACCCGCGCCACCGCCACTTGGCCGAACGTGGGGTCTGCCACGGCTTCGGTGCGGCCCACCATGAGCAGCAAACCGGGCATCAAGAACGCCAACACGAATAAAATCAGCTTGAGCTTCATGGCGAAATCTCACTTCAGTTAGCAGCGTTGACCCTGGCGTATGGGCTGACCAGGTCAAAACGTTGTTGTTGCACATCCACCGTCACGACATGGGCGCCCGACATGCCCAGCCGACGCCCCGGTCCGAACCCCAACAGTGGGGTGAGCCCGGTGTTCACGTCATGCAACCCTTCCAGCGCCTTGACCAGTTGCTCGCGCGCGGGGTGACGACCGATCTGTCGCAGTGCCTCGGCGACCAGCAGCACCGAGCAATACGCATCGACCTGCAACACGGCGTACTGCCCTTTCAGCCCGCTTCGCGCTCGAACGCTGGCAAGGGCGGCCTTGCCCTCCTCCGTCCAGTCACCAGGAATGAACGGATACGCCAGAAACATGCGGCGGGAAAAAGATGCGGGGACTTGCCAGACATCGGCGGGCACCTGGGCCGAGGCCGCAAACAGATAAGGAGGCAACGCCGGGCCTTGCATCGACGATTGCAACGCCTGCGCCATCGGCACGAAGTCTGCGGAGCGCCCGAGGAAGAACAACGCTTTTGCAGCGGCCATGGATGCGTCAACCGTGACCGGTTGATCCAGTGAATAGGCTCTCAGACTGACATCGCTCCAGCCTTGTCCATTGAGGTGCTGCTTGAGGGTTTCGGCCTGGTGCTGATCCAGCGGATTGTCCTGATACACGATGAGCGTCTTGTCCGCTGCCAGTGCCAGGGTGTTCTGCGCGTAACCGGCCAGCGCCCGCAGTTGCTCGGAAGCACCGGGCAACGGTTCGAAGATCATCGGGCTGTCGCTTTCGCCACCCAGCAGAGAGACCGACCCCACCAACGGGACCCGGGCCTGCTCGATCAGCTCACCGATGCGACCGTCCAGCGCCGGAGCAAGGGGCGCAATCAACGCAAACACACCGTCTTCACCGGTCAGCGTCTGCAAGGCTGCCTCGGCAGTTTTCGCGTCAGGGCCGGGATCGACGATCTGCAGGGCCAGTTGCCGCCCATGAATGCCGCCCGCCTCGTTGATCGCGGCCAATGCGCCGTTCAGCACGGCGGCCATTGTCTCGCCCAATGGCGCCATCGCCCCCTGACTCGGCAGCAAGGTGCCCAACCGCAACGTCGAGCCTTGTATGCCGGGATCGCCGTCCTCTTCAATGCGTTTGAGGTAGGCCACAAGGTTGAGCTGATCCTGACTGGACATGACGAAACGCGGCATGGCGCTGTCCAGCGCATTACCGGCTGGATCGACGCCTTCGATGATGGCATGAGCGACAGCACCGTCGCTGTACGGCGGATGGCTGCGTCCTGCTCTGACCCGTTGACCGTAGGGCGTGCTCAGGCGTCGCCAAGTGATGTCCGGCGGACGCACGCCGCCTTCCGGTCGCCCACGGCCATCGGCGCCATGGCAGCCTGCGCACGGCATGGTCGAGGCAGGCACAACGGTGCCGGACACGCCAATGCGCGCCGATACCTCGGCACCGCTGACGGAAATGCCTTCGCGGTACAAACGTTTGCCAGCCGCCTCCGCCGGGCTCAGCTCCATGGCATGGGCCGCGCTCGTCAAGCACAACAGCAGGCTCAGCCTCAGGCTGAAAATCGCCAGCGACTTCATGGTCGACTCCTTAACGTCCGGCCACAGGCAAGGTCAGGAACTGCAAACGTTGAGCAATGGCGTCCACCGGCGCATCCGGACGGATCTTCGCCCAGCGCTTGTTCGCCACGTCCCCCACGATCAATTGTGTGGAGTGTTGTTCAGGGCTCGGAATCACTTGGCCCAAGCGCCCCAACACCAGGTTCATCTGCTCCTGCGTGCCGGTCAAAAAGCGCCAGTTGGGACCGTCGACCCCGTGTTTGGCCGCGAATGCCTTGAGCACGTCAGGCGTGTCGTTTGTCGGGTCGCTGGTCAGGGTGATGAAATACACCTGACGCGCCACCTCATCGCCCATCGCGGCCCGCACGTCCTTGAGCTTGCGCGTGATCAGCGGACAGGCGTCCTGGCAGTGGGTGAACACCACGTTGAGCAGCACCAGCCGATTCTTGAGCTCGTCGCTGTAGAAGCGCACGGTGTTGCCGTCCTGATCCTTCAAGGGCGTGTCGGTGAAATATTCCTGGGCGTCGTGAGTACCACTGGACGGCGGCGCGACCTGCACAGGCGACACCTTTGCCAGGGTCGGTGGTTCATGGGCTTCATGGGCCATCAACGCGGGCACGACCGACAGCAACGCCAGCCCCATCAGCCATCCTCTGGTCGACCGGCGGCCAGTACCAACGGCTATCCGGCTCATTGCTGTTCCCCCATCACGTACACCCCGTGACGACCGCTTTTGGACGCGCGGTCGCCGCGCAATTGTTCCACCCGTTCAACCAGCAAATCAGGGTCGGTAAAGCCGTAGAACCGCGTCCAGTGGCTGCTGCGCCCATCGCCGACCATGATCAGCGGCGGGTGATTTTGGGGGTCGGCGGTCCAGGTGCCGAGGCCTTTGAGGGTGGCGTCGATGGCCTGCGGGGTGCCGGTCAGCCACGCCCAGCCAGGGCCGTGCTGGAACCGGTTGGCGTACGTGAGCAGGCGCGGTGCGGTGTCGCGCAGCGGATCGACCGTGATGGAGACGATCTGCACCTCGGTGCCGACTTTCGCACCCAATTGCTTTTGCACCCGGGACATGATCGAGGAGATCACCGGGCACACCGTGGTGCAAGTGGTATAGATAAAGCCCATGACCACGATCCGGTCGCTGACCAGATCGTGCTTGAGGTTGACCGGCTCGCCGTTCTGGTTGGTCAGTTTGACGTCGGCGAAATGCACCACCGCACTGTCCTGTTTCACGGCGGCCTGCGGCGGCGCGTGATCGACGCCGCCATGGGCGTGCGCCGATAGGGTGAGTCCCTGAGCAATCAGCATGGCCAACATCGATACTGCAATGGCATTTTTCATGGCGTCGTCCTGTCGGAAACTGCAGGGCTTTGGTTGCTCAGGTGAACCGGCGAGTTGTCGACCGGCATTACCCGCAAGCTGGCGTAGGATTGTTCGTTGGCGCGGATGCCCAGGGATTCGGAGCGCGCGTGGAGGTAATACGCGCCGGTCTCGCTCAGGTCCGCCTGAGCTTCATAGATCCCCTCGCCGACTTCCACCGCCAGCACTTCTCGTGGCCGGGAGCTCGGTGCGAGGAAATAACGCAAATACACGTCTTTGGCGCCGGTCATGGGGGTGTTGTCGCGGCCCTGAACCAGGCGAATACGGATTGGCACCAGTTTGCCCACCGGTTCGAAACGGCGCTCCAGCAGAAAGGTCACGCGCGGGATCGCCAGGCGTTTTTCCAGCGCCGGGTTCACCTCGATCTGCGCGGTGAAACAGTGAATCACCTGGGGCTGGTTGAGCATGAATGCCACGTCGAATTTACCCGCGCTCGGCAGGCGCACCCGTGAGCTGTACACCCCTGGTTCAACCTCACGCAGACTGCGGTCGACCACCCGTACCGCACGCGCCGCGTTGCCCCGGTTGGGGTAACCGGACATCGGTGCGTTCATGCCTTCGGCATAGAAGTAGGTGGTGTTGTCCACGGGATTGACCACGAACACCGCATCGTTGTCCCGCGCCGGGCTCAGGCCAGCGGCGAGCGGCAAATCCCCCGCCAGGCGGGGTGCGGCGGGTCCGGCTTCGAACGATTGCAGGATCGGCTTGCGGTCCTTGCCCAGGCTGGACAGGTTGACCATGGTCACCCGCGGCGATGCCAAACCACGGATGTACGCGTAGTTCTGCGTCACGGTGACCTGAAACGGCTCCGGCGACACCTCCAGGTCATGCACGACGCTGTCGCTGGAGGCATCAATCACCAGGGCATGGCTGGTGAGGGTGTTGAGCACGAAACCATAGCGACCGTCTTCGCTGAAACTCATCGGGCCCAACCCTTGCTGCGAGGCAATGACCTTGCGCACCTCCAGGCTGCGCGCATCGATCACGGTCACCGAGCCGTCCTGACCATCGGCGACATACACCGCCTCGGACAGCGGCGAATAGGCAACCGACAGCGGATGAGCGCCGGTTTTCAGGGTTTTGCTGCGCGTGAGCGTCGCGATGTCGAAGACACCCACCGTGCCGGCGTCACGGCTGCTCACGAAGGCAAATCGTGAGTCCTTGCTGAAGGCGATCTCGTGATGGCCGGTGCCGGTCTGCAAGAAGCTCAGGACCTTCATCGACTGCGTATCGATCACGGTCACGCCGCTGGCGCCCTCGCTGGCAGCGTTGTTACCCACCCACAGGTAACGCTCGTCCGGCTGCAGCGCCACCCGCAACGGGTTCTCGCCGGCCGGGATGTTCAGCAGGACCTGGAATTTTTCCGCATCGATCACCGCCACCTCACCTGCGCCGGGCATCGACACGAACACCCGCTTGTCATCGTTGGTGGAGGTCCAGTCCATGCCGGGCTGCTTGAGCGCGATGCGGCTCATGGTGCTGGTGATCCCGCCCACCGAGACCGTCGGGTCGATCACCGTCGCGCTGGCGTCCTTGTTCAACACCATCAGAAAGTAACTGTTGAGGTCCAGCAAGGGCCGCGCGCCGATGGTGCTTTTCAGGTACAGCCCGACCCGCGACTTGCATTGCGCATCGTGGGAGCCGGCCTTTTCCTCGGCCACCGCCGGGTCGAGCCAGGCCCCGGGGGCGACGCCCGGCAACGGTTGACCGGTAGCCGTGTCGGTCACGCTGAAGCGCACGTCGGCAAACATCCCCTCCATGAGCGGGCCGCTGTTCAACGGCCGGGCTTCGAACTTGACGGTCACACCGTTTTTCACCAACTGCTGCTTGTCGCTGGCCATGCTGGGGATCGCCTGCGGACTGTCGCCTTCACTCAGGGCCAGGCTGGCGTCCTTGAGCGGCTCACCGGAGTGCCCCATGACCACCAGGGCCACCGCCAGCGCGCCGCCGGCAAAACCACCTCTGATCCATCCATTCACGCTGCACCCCCTGTGGAGCGGGCGCCAGTGCGCCGCTCCGATGAGTTGTGTCTGACCCGCGCCGATTGTTCTTGTACGCGCGGGCGGCTGGTTCGCAAGCCGGGCGCTAAGGCGCCGCAGCAGGTTCTGGATCGTTGGTGACCCGCAGGATGCCCCACAGCCCCGACGTGTTGCCGAACCCGGCATGGTCGCGGAACAGGTAATCCCCCGGCACAGCGTTCGCACCCCCGGCACTCGGGAACATGAGGCTGAAGTGCGCGGCGGGCAGGAGGCTCTCCTGGGCGCCGATGTACAGCGACATCGGGTTGTAGGCGAATCGCACCGACCCCACGCCCGACGGCCCCATCGGATAGCCGCCGGTGTCGGACTTCTCGGCCTGGAACGGATGCATCGGCCAGACATGACCGTCCAGCTGGAAGGTCGTGCCGCGACTGCCGCCGCCCGGCACCGTCAGATGCGTACGGAACGGCTGCCCCGGTTTGACGTACAGCACCGGTGTTTGCGGATCGCCGCCGACCAATGCGTTGCTGTAGGCCATGTGCGCGTTCGGCACATCGGCAAAGCCATGACCGTCGGCGTGGCCGAACGGCGCATCCGGGGACAGGCCGAACCGGTACCACAGCGGCTCGGTTCGGTAGTTGATGGCCATGCCGGAGTTGTCCTGCGGATCCGCCGGTACGCCATTGCCTTCGGCCGCCAGGTTCTCTACGGGCCGTCCATTGCCCCAGCGCATGTTCAGCGACTTCTGCATGACCAGCATGAAGTCCCGGTAGGCGGTCTGCCCGGTGACGCTCACCGTGGCGTTGGCCCGGGATTTGGTGTCCTCGGTCCAGGTCGCACCCAGCGGCATGATCGCCATGGCACCTGCCAGGCCTTTCTGCGGCTGCTTGATCATGTCTGCCGACGTCAGGTTGAAGCCGCCGAACTCCACAGGCGTGGTGTTGATGTTGTCCACGGCACGCCCCAGCTGCGACACCGGTTTGCCTTCGCGCTCCAGATGCCCCGCGTAGTACTGATAGGTGCGGGTTGGCCAGGCGCCCGATGTGCCGGCCCGAGGCGCAATGGTCTGCACCGGGTTGAGGCCGACGTTGAAGCCGTCCGACTTGGTGATGTCGTAAGCCAGCAACTGCGTGTGCATGCCCACGTGGCTCGATGGACGCATCAGGTTGTTGTTGAAGGTCGTCGAACCCTGCGCACTGTTGCGGTCACGTTTGACAGTACCGGCCATGACGGCGTAGGTCGGCAGGTCGGGCATGGCCGTTGGCAGGCGGTTTTCCAGGGTCACGTTGATGCAGTCGCCCGCACCGGCACGCAACATCAGCGGCTCGATCGGTACACCGGCCTTGAGCTTGCCAGTGATCGGGTCGAGATCGGCCTTGCGTACATACAGGATCGCGGTCGGATCGTGCAGCGGCCCGGCATGTCCACCGATGGTGAAGGTCACGCCATCCTCCGGATCCGTGACGGTGGTCTGTGGAATGGTCACCGCACGCTTGTTGTAGACCAGCGTACCGCCCGCCGGATTGAGCGGCGCACCAACGTGCTGCCCCTGCCCTGCGGCGTCGCCAACCGTCAGGTTCAGCGGATTGCCGAGGATGTCGTTGGCCAGTGCGACCACCACCTCGAAGTTGCGCTGCACGGTTGGCCGCGTTCCGACTCCGTTGGCATTGGTGGTGTAGCGTGGGCAGATCCCGTCGAACGCCACCGTGTTGCGCGCAATGACCGGTTTGGGGTTGTTCGGCAGCGCGAACAGGTCACTGCGCTGCGACCCGTAGTTGCGCATGATGCCCCACATGCCGTTCCAGTAGCCTTCCAGCGAAGCGTCCATCGAGTACAGATAGTCGCCGGTGTCGCTGGCTGCGCTGGACACCATGGCAACAGGCGCGTTGAAGCCCATCTGTTCGGAGATGCCGACCATCTGCGAAGACTTCCAGCCCGAGTTGGAGCTGTTGCCGAAGCCACTGCCGGAGTGCAGCCACTTCACGCCGTGCAACGTCACGTTGTGTTCTTCCTCGTGACCACCGGCGTGCAGGCGCAAGCGCACATTGTCACCGGTATAGGTGCGCAGCATTGGTGTGAACGGATCGCCCGGCATGTCGCCACCCCGATTGATGTGTGGCGGGAACTGCGTGATACCGCCGGTAGGACCGGTCGCCGAGGTGATCGCGCTCGGCGCCAGGTTCAGCGCAGGGATCGCCCGGTCGGTACGGGTCTGCAGGGCGTACGCCAGGTCGCCGGCCAGACCATTGGCCTGCATGCCCGGCTTGCCATCCGGCGCCGTGCGGTTCGGGTCATAGACCCTCAGCCCGACCGGCTCATGACGGTAGTTGACGACGAAGATACCAGGGTCATCCACCGAAATGGCTTGCGGACAGGGTCGGGTCGGGCAGCCTTCCAGCTCGCCGCTGCCGACTTCCAGCACCGAATCCAGCAGATTGGCGGCCGCCTTGCGCCCTGGCGGGTTGATCGCGTAGCGGAAACTGTTGGCACTGGCAGGATAGGCGTTGCCATTCGGCACCCCGTTCGGGCCGGCCCCGACATACACACCCGCTTCATAGGCATGCACGAAATCGCTGTATTCGAGGAAGAACTCGCGGAAGCTGTCGTTCTTGCCGTCGCCGTCCAGATCGCCGGTGGAAATCACCGCTTGCCACGACGTCGGGCCGCCATCCTGACGCGCGCCGCTGTACAAAGGTTCGCCGGTTTCCGCATGGAACCAGGTGGAGCCGGCAGGTTCAGCCAACACGGTGGCATAGAGGCCCAACTGCTGGTGAGTCGATGGGCCGAGGTGGTCGTGGGTGAAGATGGTGCCCAGGCCACGGTCGACACCTCGCGTGTTGACCACGGGGTCGGCGAACCAGCGCTGCATGGCAGTGCGGGCGCCCATCCAGTCGGCCCGGCCGAACTGGCCGAAATAAGGGTGTGCCTTGGCTTTCGGACACGCCGGGGTGCCGTCGCGGGCATCCGCCTCCGTGCAATTGTTGAAAGCGCGGATGGCGTGCACACGCTCCACCACGGTCGCCGGTGAAAGCAGCCCGTCTTCGTAGTTCCAGCCGTTGGCCGAACCATCGGCGGCGGTCAGGTCCCATTTGGGCAGGTGAATGTGTTGACCGATCACGTCGGTGGGCGTGCGCACCTGATAATCGTCCAGCTCGTAGTAATTCGGGATCAGGTTGGTCTGCTGGTACATCACGCAATCAAAGGTGTTGATGCGCATCACCAGCGGCTCAGGCGGACGTTGTTTGTTGATAACCGGCCATACGTCCTCCCACAGCGCCAGGATGCGCGCTTGCGGGAAGTGGTAGCCCACCTTGTTGTACACCGCGTCGAATTGCAGGTTGGCGGCTTTATAGATACGCGGGTGATCGGCGCTGTACTGCGAAGACCCCGTGAACGACATGCCGCTGCCCGTCTCACCGCTGTTGAACATCCCGTTGCCCGCCATGGACGTCAGGCGCTTGCCCCGATCGTCCATGCACGGTTCATAGAAGGGTGCGCCCGCCACCGGCAAGGCACCGTTGGTGCGGAACGCCTTCGCGACCACTTGCTTGCCGGGCAGCAAGGCAAAACTTGGGTGATCCGGTTTGGAATGGAACAGCATGGCGGCCTGCTCCACGTCCGTACCTTCTTCAGGCATGAACACGGCCTTGGCCTTGTGGACCACTTTCGACAGATCGGTGGCGGTGGTGACCGTTTCGGCTTCCCCGCCCGCCGCGACGCCATCCAGCGCGTGGCGTGGCAAGCCGCCATCCCAGCCGCCCGATTGCAGGGGATCGAGGTTGGCCCACAGCGCATTGCCGCTGTCGCGCAGGGCCTGGGCCTTGGCGCTGTCGAGCATGTCCAGGGGTGGGGTCGGCGGACGTTGTCCGACGGTGCTTTCCATGCCGCCGATCCAGAAGGGATAACCCGGGTTTTTCAATGAACCGTCGGCGTTGCGGTTGGCTTCGCTGCGGTCGACCAGGGCCACAGAACCGATGACCGCCTGACCACCCTCACCCGAGTGGCTGGCATCGTCGCCGCCCTGATCATCGTCGTCATCGCCATCATCGTCGTTGGCGGCCACCAACTCACCGAGTTTGGGCACCACGGCAACTTTGCCGGGCATGGGGGCCATGGCCTTGCCGGGCAGGGGCACGATGGCCGGTATTGGTGTGCCCGCTACGATTTCACCGTCCGGCAATGCGCGGGCACCCGCCGCCGGTTTACCGCTGCGCAAGGCAAACGGAGTGGTGTGGAACCCGTCGTTACTGGCCTGAGACACCTCAAGCCGGGTTCCTTCCTCGAATACGTCATGGATACGCCACATGGTCCACATGCCCTGGGCAAAGTGCGGATAGAAGTGACAGTGATAGATCGCATCGCCCGACACCCGGTTGCGGTTGCCCGAACCGCCGTTGGCGATTTCATAGGTATAGCCGCTGCCCGGACCGATGCCTTGGGCATCCATGTAATCGGAGTTGTCGTCGTTGGGGTTGAACAGCCACTGGTGTCCATGCAGGTGGAAGATGTGCTGTTCCTTGCCGTTATGGGTGTTGCGGATCTTCACCAGATCGCCGATGTAGCTGTGGTTGACGTTCGACGGTTCGGACGGATACAGCGCCATGCTCGCCTTGATGCCTGTCGCATCCCTGGGCGGTACCTGGCCGGGCAGGATCTGCTCAAGGCCGACGTTGGCTGGCACGTCCACCAGCATGCCGATGTCCCCCACGGTGTGGGAGCTGAGGAAGAACTCTTCATAGGCGCACGACAGGCAGTCGTGCATCGGCCCGACGCCCAGACGGTTGGCGATCACTTCAGCGCCGATACCGCCTGAGCCGTAGTTGATCATGAACGCGTCGCGGGTCGGTTCGAGCATGCGCCCGAACACGGGGTCGGCAAAGTAACCGGGGAACGCCTGGGTCACGGCGGATTCGTCGTTGAACACGGCAGCGAAATCGCGGAACGGTTCCAGTCGGTTGGGTACGGCCGGGTTGCGCTTGCCGATGCTTTCCAGCGGATAGGTGGAAGGCGGGAAGCTGCCATCCGGGTTGGGCCCCATCACAATGGCGTCGGTTTCGCTGTTGATGATCTCGTTGCCGTTGACCATGTTGACGATCGGCAGCCCCGCCTTGCCTTCGGTGATCCAGGGCTGGCGCTGCGGGTAGCGGGCTTCATAGTCGACGATGGGCTGACCGGTCGGCGCGCGGCCGACGCTGGCCAGGCGCATCTCCTCTTCGCTCAGGGTGTTGCGGTACATGCGCCCACCTTTAGGCACCACCACGACCTGGGCGAACAAGCCGTTGGCCATGTTGCCGGACGTGCCCTCCCCGCCGAAGGTTGCCGCCTGGCTGCTGGCACTGAAGGCGCCTTCACGCTCGGCGTACAAGGTATAGGAGCGCGTTGCGCCGGGAGCCAACAGGAAATTACCGTTGCGCCCGACGTTGGACGAGATGTCCGCAATGCTGTTGACCGCTTGCATGCCATTGACCGAGAAACCTACATAGCGCTCGCTGACCTGGTCGTTCACCACGAACTCGCCCGGCATGTTGGCGGCCGGGGTCTGGGCTTCGTCTTCGCCTTCCGGCACCTCCGGCCCTTCCATCTCGCTGTTCGGGTTGGCTTGCAGCGCCAGAAGGTTCTGCAAGGTGACGGTCAGACAATCCCCCGCCGCCACGCGTAACACCATCGGCCGCGGGCGTTTGTCGGGACGCAACGTCACCTTGCCGGGCACCGCAGCACCGCCTTTGGTGAGCAGGACGTTGTTTTCGTCGACCACATCACTGCGCAGGGCGTAGATCATGCCGTTGGCGTTTTGTGCGCCGAGCCGGTTGTACATCAGCGGTTGATCGAGTGCCACGACATTGGCGACCAGATTGCGCTCACACCGGATGGCGGCTTCGACGGTGTCCTCGACGGCGAACAAGGCACCGATCGACAGACAGAGATTGAGCAGACGGGATGGATTGGGCTTCATCGTGACGGGTCCTCCGCAACGGAAATCTCACATGACAGCGCATAACAGCCCTGAGCAACGTCCATGCCACAAAATCAAGGCTTAAAAATCAACGAGTTAGGTAACTGCGTCGTCAGAAATGGGGAAATGACAACGGTTCCGAACAACCCCCAGTCCCCGGAAGTGGGGCAATTCCCCACCTTGTTTTTTTCAGCTGAATTGCCTGAATCCCACTGTCTCCCCCACCTTTTAATCCGGACGGGAGGGCCAGTGGACCAGATGAGTCTTCACCGCCTGAACGTCAGTCTTCGCGAGCACGCTCACTTCCACAGTGGCACGTGCCCCTCGGGGTTCAATTGGCCAGTGCTGTCGAGGCATCACCCAGCAAACGGTGGTAATCACGCAGCACATCCGGCACGTAACGCTGGGTTTCGGCGAAGGGCGGGATCACGTTGCCGCGTTTGCTCACGGCTGCCGGGCCTGCGTTGTAGGCGGCCACGGCGAGCGACACGTCGTTGCCGAACATCACCATCAGTTGCTTGAGATAACGCGCGCCGCCCTGAATGTTCGCGCTCGGGTCCCAGACATTGGTCACCCCCATATCCCGTGCGGTGTCCGGCATCAACTGCATCAGCCCCGCCGCGCCCTTCACCGAGCGCGCCGAAGGGTTGTAGCCCGACTCGATGCGAATCACCGCGTGCAGCAACGCTTCGGGCAGTCCGTTGCTGGCCGCCGCCTGAGACACTTCCTGCGCATAGGGGCGTTGACTGGCGGTCATGCTTTTTTCGTCGGTGCCCGCCAAAGCGGTGCCGGCGGGTTGAAACGGGGGTTGCGACACCGGTTCGTGGAAGACGCTCTGAACGGCGCGACCGGCCCGCTTGACGTTGGAAATGATGATGTTGCCGTCGGGTCCCTTAGAGATATACACGTCGGCCTGAGCGGCCAGCGGCAGTATGCACAGCGTCAGCAATACGCCTCTGAACGTACGTTCAAAGTCCATCCGTGCCTCCTCTGGCACGCTCGCTAAAACTGGGGGTTATTCCCCACTCGCGGTGCCATGCAGGGGGTCAACGCAAAGGCTGTGCCGAACTGACACACCGCGCAAAACCCCGGTCCAGAAGCCTGCACGCAAAAGCTCAAGGCTGCGGGTGTCGGCGCGCACGGCAATTGCATAAGCCCTCCATACAACCCAGTTTGCGGAGGTTTCCATGGGGCTTTTCACCCGCTGTGCGCCGTCTTCTTCCCCACGTTTTCAGCGCGGCTTCACCCTGCTCGAATTGCTGGTGGTACTGGTGGTTCTGGGTCTGCTGGCTGGCATCGTGGCCCCCAAATACTTCAGTCAGCTGGGTCGCTCCCAGGCCAAGGTGGCCAGGGCGCAGATCGAGGGGCTGTCCAAGGCCCTGGACCTGTACCGGCTGGAGGTCGGCCATTACCCTTCCTCCGAACAAGGCTTGCAGGCCCTGGTCGCTGCCCCGCCGGAGGAAACCCGCTGGACCGGGCCGTATCTGCAGAAAAACGTGCCGCAGGATCCGTGGGGCCGGAATTACATCTACCGCTATCCCGGTGAAAACGGTGAGTACGACCTGCTCTCCATGGGCAAGGACGGTCAGCCCGGTGGCGAAGGCGAAGACGCCGAAATCACCAGTTGGCAGTGACAGCCATGAAATTTCTGATCAAGGCGGTGGGCAAACGCGGCGAAGTCCTGTCCCTGGCCATGGACGCCGACAATTCGATCGATGCGCAAAGTCTGGCGGAAGCGCAAGGCATGCGCGTCCTCAATGTCCGTGCCGAGTCGCGCTGGGTGATTCGTGGCTTTCGCAAACCTGAACATTTCAATCTGGTGCTGTTCAGTCAGGAACTGACCACCCTGCTCAACGCCGGCCTGCCGCTGATCGATGCGCTGGAAAGCCTGGCGGAGAAAGAAACCGCGCCTCAGGCACGCAAGACCCTCTGTGGTCTGGTGCGCCTGTTATACGAAGGCAAATCGTTCTCCCAGGCGCTGACCCAGTTCCCGGCGGTGTTCCCCACGCTGTATGTGGCGCTGGTGCAATCCAGCGAAAAGACCGGCGCGGTGGGCGAGGCACTGGGGCGGTACGTGTCCTACCGCAAGCGCATGGACGAAGTGCGCCAGCGCATCGTCAGCGCCTCGGTCTATCCGATGCTGTTGTTGATCGTCGGCGGCGCCGTGGTGCTGTTCCTGATGGGCTATGTGGTCCCGCGTTTCAGCCTGGTATTCGAAGGACTGGGTTCCAACCTGCCCTGGCTGTCGCGGGTCCTGATGGAAACGGGGATGTTCCTGCACGCTCACCAGATGGACTTTGCCATCGGTTTCGTGGCCTTCGTGCTGGGTTCGGTGATCCTGGTCCGCCAGCGACGATTTCGTCTGGGGTTCAACCGGGCCATCGAGCGGATACCCACGGTCTATCAGCGGGTGTTCATGTACGAGCTTGCGCGCTTCTACCGTTCGCTGGGCATTCTGCTGCAAGGCGGGATTCCGATCCTCACGGCCATGGGCATGGTGCGCAACCTGCTCGGCAGCGCTTCACAGCTGCGCCTGGACGCCGCCAGCGAGCGTATCCGCGAAGGTCAGGCGCTGTCCGTCGCACTGGAGCAGAACAGCCTCTCCACCCCGGTGTCGCTGCGCATGCTTCGCGCGGGCGAACAGTCCGGTAACCTGGGACAGATGATGGAACGCACCGCCGACTTCTACGACGAAGAGATCAGTCGCTGGATCGAGTGGTTCGTGCGCCTGTTCGAGCCCCTGCTGATGACCTTCATCGGATTGTTGATCGGCTTGATCGTGATCCTGATGTACATCCCGATCTTTGAGTTGGCGTCGAGCATTCATTGAATGGACCACGGATGGAGACTGTGTTGGAGGCCCCTTCGCGCAAGCAAAAAAAACGCCACGGCGAACCCTGGCGTTTTTTTGTCAACGACTGCTGTTCAAAGGATCAGCAGCACTTCGGACCGGCCTTGCCGCCGTAACGGGCGTCCTGACGTTCGCGGAAGAACGCTTCGTAGGACATCACCGGCTGGTCCGGGTGAGTCTTCTGCATGTGCTCGACGTAGTTGTCGTAGTCAGGCATGCCCACCATCAGGCGGGCCGCCTGCCCGAGGTATTTGCCGAGGCGACTCAGGTCATTGAACATCAGCGTGCTTCCGGCATCGCCTGGAACGGTGCTTCCTTGTCACTGCGCTCCTTCTTGACCCATGCCGCGCGGCCGACTTTCACCGCGTAGAACAGGATGCTGAGGACCACGAACAGGAACAGGGTGGTCAGCGCCGCGTTGGTGTACGCGTTGAAGATCACGTGCTGCATCTGATCGACGGTTTTGGCAGGGGCCAGGATCTGACCGGCTTCAGCTGCCGTGCTGTATTTCTTCGCCAGCGCCAGGAAGCCAACGGCCGGGCTGGGGTCGAACAGCTTGATGAAGCCCGCGGTCACGGTGCAGATCAGCAGCCACGACGCGGGCAGGATGGTGACCCACACGTACTGCTGACGTTTCATCTTGATCAGGACCACGGTCGCCAGCATCAGCGCGATACCCGCCAGCATCTGGTTGGAGATACCGAACAGCGGCCACAGCGTGTTGATGCCGCCCAGCGGATCGATCACGCCTTGATACAGCAGATAACCCCACAGCGCCACGCAACCACCGGTGCCAATCACGTTGGCGGTCCAGGACTCGGTGCGTTTGAGCGCGGGTACGAAGCTGCCCAGCAAATCTTGCAGCATGAAGCGACCGGCACGGGTACCGGCGTCAACCGCGGTCAGGATGAACAGCGCTTCGAACAGGATCGCGAAGTGGTACCAGAACGCCATGGTGTTCTGACCCGGCAGCACTTGGTGCAGGATCTGCGCGATACCGACCGCCAAGGTGGGTGCGCCACCGGCGCGGGCCAGCACGGTGTTTTCACCGATGTCTTTGGCCACCGCAGTCAGTGCTTCTGGAGTGATCGCAAAGCCCCAACCGGTGATGGTCTGAGCCACGGCAACCACGTCACCGCCGACCACTGCCGCCGGGCTGTTCATGGCGAAGTAAACGCCTGGATCGATGACCGAGGCGGCAACCATGGCCATGATCGCCACGAAGGACTCCATCAGCATGCCGCCGTAACCGATGTAACGGGCGTTCTTCTCGTTATCCAGCAGTTTTGGCGTAGTGCCGGAGGAGATCAGTGCGTGGAAACCCGACACCGCACCGCAAGCGATGGTGATGAACAGGAACGGGAACAGCGCGCCTTTCCAGACCGGACCGGTGCCGTCGGTGAACTGGGTCAGGGCCGGCATTTTCAGCTCGGGCGCCAGAATCAGAATGCCAATCGCCAGGGCGACGATGGTGCCGATTTTCAGGAAGGTCGACAGGTAGTCACGGGGAGCCAGCAGCAGCCAGACCGGCAGCATCGCGGCCACGAAGCCGTAACCGACCAGCATCCAGGTGATCTGCACACCGGTGAAGGTGAAGGCATGCGCCCACTCAGGGCTTGCCGCGACCTGACCACCGGCCCAGATCGACAGCAGCAAGAGCACAACGCCGATGATCGAAATCTCGCCGATACGACCCGGACGGATGTAGCGCATATACACGCCCATGAACATCGCGATCGGGATGGTCGCCAGCACGGTGAACATGCCCCATGGGCTTTCAGCCAGCGCTTTAACGACGATCAGCGCCAGCACTGCGAGGATGATGATCATGATCAGGAAGCAGCCGAACAAGGCGATGGTGCCTGGCACGCGGCCCATTTCCTCACGGACCATGTCGCCCAGCGAACGGCCGTTACGGCGGGTGGACAGGAACAGGATCATGAAGTCCTGAACCGCGCCGGCCAGCACTACACCGGCGATCAGCCACAGGGTGCCGGGCAGGTAGCCCATCTGCGCTGCCAGAACCGGGCCGACGAGCGGACCTGCGCCAGCGATGGCCGCGAAGTGGTGGCCGAACAGAATGTGTTTGTTGGTCGGAACGTAATCAAGGCCGTCATTGTTGATCACCGCAGGCGTGGCCCGGGTCGGATCGAGTTGCATGACGTGATTGGCGATGAACAGGCTGTAGTAGCGGTACGCAACCAGATAGATGGCCACGGCAGCGACGACAATCCAGAGAGCGTTGATGGCTTCGCCGCGGCGCAGCGCGACGACACCCAAGGCGCATGCCCCAAGGGCAGCGACGGCGAACCAACCCAGATGTTTGGTCAGTCGGGTCATTGTGGGTCTCCTGCCGAAGCTCATGGCTTGCGGCGTAATTGTTATTGTGTGCACCGGGATAACGGAGCGTCGCCACTATCCCCGCTGCTGTCACCCAGATAAATTCGTATTACTACGGGATCAACTGCGTAGTACTACGCAGACACGCCTGCACATACCTGACGCGGCTCTCGGCGCGGCGGGCTGCTGTGGGAGCGAATTCATTCGCGAAAGATGTTCCAGGCAACGCAGATGTTCGTGCTGTAATGCGCCCTACAACAACACCCCGCCCCGCCGGACATCACCACCATGCAACTCAAACACAAGATCGTCGCCCTTGGCATTTTGCCGCTGATCCTGGCCGTGTCGGTGATCTGCGCGTTGGTCATCGTGCAGAATCAGCGCCTGGGCGAGCAGCAAGCGCAGTTGATCGAAGACAGCATCCTGGCCAGCAAGCGCGCCGAACTGAAAAACTACGTAGAACTGGCCATGAGCGCCCTGGCACCGATCTACGACAGCGGGCGCAACGACGAGCAGACCAAACAGCAGGTGCTCGAAGAGTTGTCCAAGCTGAGCTTCGGCATCGACGGCTATTTCTTCGTATACGACCAGAGCGGCCGCAACCTGATGCACCCGCGCCAGGCGGCGCTGGTGGGCAAGGACTTGTGGAACATGACCGACCCGCAAGGGCTGCTGGTGATCCGCGCGTTGCTGCAAAGCGCGGAATCCGGTGATGGCTTCCAGCACTACGCCTGGGAAAAACCCTCCACCGGCCAGGTCACCGGCAAACTCGCCCACGTCGTCATGCTCAAGCGCTGGGGCTGGATGCTGGGCACCGGCATCTACCTGGAGGACGTCGAGCGCGCCACGCAACAGGCACGACAGGAAGTGGCGCGCGGTATCTACGCCACCATGCTCGATATCGGCGCTGTGGCCCTGATCGCGGTGCTGCTGGTCTTCGTCTGCGGTGTCACGCTCAACGCCAGCGAACACCGCCTCGCCGACCGCAAGCTGCAGATGCTCAACCAGCGCATCATGAATTTGCAGGAAGAAGAACGTTCCCGGCTGTCGCGAGAACTGCACGACGGCATCAGCCAGGTCCTGGTGTCGATCAAGTTCCAGTTCGAACTGGCCGGGCTGCAACTGGAAGGCAATGACCAGCGCGGCCTGGACACCCTGCGTCACGGCACCGAACGTCTCGGCGAGGCTATCGGTGAAATCCGCACCATTTCCCACGACCTGCGCCCTTCCCTGCTCGACACCCTGGGCCTGGCCGCCGCCGTCACGCAATTGGTGGCTGAATTCGAGCAACAGACCGGCCTGACGATTCATTACACCCACAACCTGAGCAACCTGAAACTCGCCGAAGGTGCGCCGGTGGCGCTGTTCCGGATTCTTCAGGAAGCGCTGACCAACATCGAGCGCCACGCCCATGCACAGAACGTCTACATCGACCTGCAAGGCACCCGCAAACAGGTGCAATTGACCGTTCGCGACGACGGCGTCGGCTTTCGGGTCGATGTCGCCAACCTGCAAGAGATACAGGGCGGCATCGGATTGCGTAATATCCGCGAGCGCGTCGAACACTTCCACGGCCAACTGAACCTGTACTCCGCGCCGGGCCATAGCGAGTTGACGGTCACCATGCCGGTGAGCGTCGCCGCGTGAACACCTTCTTCAGAACAGGAACCCTACCGCGATCATGAGCGCCAGCCAGACCATCCGTATTGCCCTGGTCGATGACCATTCTCTGGTCCGCGATGGCGTGCGCGCGCTGCTGTCCACTCGTCCCCTGTTCGAGGTGGTCGGCGAAGCGGAAAACGCTGCGCAGGCCCTGACGATGTGCGAGTCCCTCAAGCCGGACATCCTGCTGGTGGACATCGGCCTGCAGGACATGAACGGGCTGGAGCTGACCCAATTGATTCGCCAACGCTGCCCGGCGATCAAGATTCTGATCCTGAGCATGTATGACAATCAGGAATACGTTGCCACCTCGATCCGGGCGGGCGCCAGCGGTTACGTGCTGAAGAACGCCCCCTCCAGGGAGATCGTCGCGGCCATCGAAGCCATCGCCACCGGCGGCACGTTTTACAGCGCCGAGGTGACGCTGAAGCTGGTGTCGAAGAAGTCCGACGAAAACGAGCTGACACCCCGTGAAGTGCAGGTGCTCGTGGGACTGGCCAAAGGGCTGGACAACAAGACCATCGCCCGGGACCTGGCGATCAGCGTCAGGACCGTGGAAACCCACCGCCTGAGCATCCGCCGCAAGCTGAAAGTCGACAAACCGGCGGGGCTGGTGAAATACGCGATGGAGCATGGGTTGTTGTTGCCGTGATCAGTGAAGAGATCCTTCCATGTAGGAGCAGTGGCAATATTCACCCCTGCGGCAACGCCTTTTCTGCCGTTTCCTGATCCACTGGCAGCGCGAACCTGAACGTCGCCCCCTGCCCCGGCACATCAACCAACTCAATTCTGTGTCCGTGCAGTTGCAGGATCTGGTGCACGATCCTCAACCCCAGCCCGCCGTCGCGCCGCGCGCCGCCAATGTTGAACGGCCGCAGAAACAGCCCTTCGCGTAGCTCGGCGGCGATGCCGGGGCCGCTGTCGCTGACGGTGACTTCGACCTCGCGCCCTTTAGGCAACAGCGATACGCGAATTTCTCCACCGTGGGGCGTATGGCGCAAGGCGTTGTCCAGCAGGTTGGTCAACACTCGTTCGATCAACCCGAGGTCGGCGTGAACACCCGGCACGGACGGCGCGAAACTCGGCGTCAGGGTCACGGCCTTGGCTTCGGCGCTCAGCTCGAATTTCTGAAAGATGTCCTGCACCAGGTCCGTCAGCGAGAAACGCTCGACCACCGGGACCACAAAGCCATGCTCCAGTCGCACCAGTTCCAGCAATGACTGGGCGAGTCCACCGACCTTGCGGCTCTGGTCCAGCGCGATCCCCAGATACCGTCGACGCTCCTCGGGACTCAGGCTGGTGTCTTTGACCGACAGCACTTCCAGATAGCCGTGCAACGACGCCAAGGGCGTGCGCAGGTCGTGAGAAATATTGGCGACCAGCTCGCGCCGGTCCTGACTCTGGCGGGTCAAGGTCTGCCATTGCTCGCTCAACCGGTTCTGCATCTGTTTGAACGTCGCATCGAGCACGGCGATCTCGTCATGGCCCTGACGTGCGGGCGCCGCTGACGCACTCGGCAGCGGCACAGGCGCGGCGTTGATGTCGAAGCGTCCCACCGAATCGGTCAGCCGTCGCAAGGGACGCGTGATCAAACCGAACGCCGCCAGCCCCGCAAACAGACACAGCAACGCAATCAAACCGATGGACCACAGCGCCGTGTTCAACGCCTCGCTGGTGGCGCCACGCTCGGCAAACCGGTCATGGGCTTCACCCAACAGCACCACATACAAGAAACCTGAAGGCTTGCCCATCACCATCAACGGCGCCGCGCTGAACACCTTCCGCGCGTCGAGGCTGCGCGGGTCATCGCCCAGAATCGGCAGCGGCGCCCCGCTGAGCAGTTGCCGCACCGGTTCCAGATTGACCCGATCGCGCAAGATCCGGTCTTTAGGCGCGGCGTCGCCGACGATCTTGCCGTCCATGTCCAGCAGATAAACCTCGACGCTCGGGTTGACCAGCATCAACTGACTGAACAGCTCGCGCACCGCGTCCGGCTTGAGGCCATTGGCGTCCATCAACTGCGTGTCGCGGGCGATGTGCTGGGCAAGGTCACGGGACAGCCCTTGAACCACTTCCAGCTCGTGCATTTTGTTGGAGCGCACCTGCAGCCACACCGAGGTGCCGCAACAGATCAGCAACAACAGCGCGAAGACCAGTGACAATCGCTGGGTCAAGGTCATCTTCACGAAGCATCCCCCGACGATTCACCGGGTGCCACGAACTTGTAACCGCGTCCCCACACCGTGAGGATCCGCAACGGTTGTGCCGGATCGGCTTCGATCTTGGCGCGCAGGCGATTGATGTGGGTGTTGACGGTGTGCTCGTAGCCTTCGTGGTTGTAGCCCCAGACCGAGTTGAGCAGGTCGAGCCTGGAGAACACCTTGCCCGGTTGGCGGGCGAAGAAATACAACAGGTCGAACTCTCGCGGCGTCAAGTCCAGCAAACGGCCTTCCAGCGACGCTTCACGGGTCAACGGATCGATGAACAGCCCGGCGCTCGACAGGCTTCCAGCGTCCATCTTCAGGTTGCGCGCCATGGCGTCGACCCGACGCAACAGGGCCTTGACCCGGGCCACCAGTTCCATCATCGAGAAGGGTTTGGCCAGGTAATCATCGGCGCCCAGCTCCAGGCCGAGAATCCGGTGCATCTCGCTGGAGCGCGCGCTGGTGATGATGATGGGCGTGTAGCGGGTCATGGCGCGGGCGCGTCGGCAGATCTCCAGGCCGTCCACGCCCGGCAGCATCAGGTCGAGGATCAACGCATCCCAGCCGCCTTGCTCCAGCAGGCGCAGGCCCTTTTCGCCGTCGGCACTGTGCACCACGTCAAAATGCTCGTCCCGCAGATGCAGGCAAATCAGGTCGGCGATATGGCTATCGTCCTCGACCACCAGAATGCGTTTGGGCTGATCCATTGAAAGCAAACCTTACGGGCGCATCGTTTGCGCAATGACGCCATTGTGCCGATTTTGTCGGCGCGCAGTTATCACGAATTGTTTAACTCTCGGTGAGGATTCCGGGAACAGCGCGCGCCTAGTCTTGGCTCCATCGCATCAAAGGCCTGATCCGAAAGCGGTACGGGCTGTGCCGAGGAGATCATCATGCTTTCAAGAAGACAGTTCATGGTGCTGAGCAGCAGCGCCGGGGTCGCCGCCATTGCGCTAGGCGTCTTGCCCAAGTTTGCCGACGGCGAAACCATGACGCCATCTAGCGCGTTAATGGAAGACCAGCCCATCGGCAGTTTCGAAGTCAGTCACACCGACGCTGAATGGCATGCATTGCTCAGCGACGAACAGTTTCAGGTGCTGCGCCGTGAAGCCACCGAGCGCCCGTACAGCAGCCCGCTGAACGACGAGCACCGCACGGGCACGTTCGCCTGCGCCGGTTGCCAGTTGCCGCTGTTTTCCTCGAGCACCAAGTTCGACAGCCACACCGGCTGGCCCAGCTTCTGGCAGCCACTGGACAACGCCACGGCGATCCGCACCGACACCTCGTTCGGCGTGCTGCGCAAGGAAGTCCACTGTCGCCGCTGCGGCGGACACCTGGGCCACGTCTTCACCGACGGCCCGAAACCCACCGGCCTGCGGTATTGCATGAACGGGCTGGCGATGAGTTTTGCCGAGCAGCGAAGCTGACGCACGACACCGGTTCTGTGGGAGCGAATTCATTCGCGATGCGGTGGTTCAGACGCCAGAGAGGGGTCGGATGTACCGGCCTCTCGCGAATGAATTCGCTCCCACAGGGTAATCGTCATTTTATCGAATTCACATTTGAATGGACCCACTCCCATGCTCCTGATCATCCTTGCCTATCTCGGCGGCGTGCTGACCATCGTCAGCCCGTGCATCCTGCCGGTGCTGCCGTTTGTCTTTGCCCGCACCGGCCAACCGTTCGTGCGCAGTGGCCTGCCCTTGTTGGTGGGCATGGCGGTGACCTTTGCGCTGGTGGCGACCCTGGCGGCGGTCGGCGGTGGCTGGGTCGTCCAGCTCAATCAGTACGGACGCGGTCTGGCGCTGATTTTCGTCGCGCTGTTCGGCCTCACGCTGCTGCTGCCCAAGCTCGCCGAGCGCCTGACCCGGCCATTGGTGGCCGCGGGCAGTCGTTTGTCCGAAAACGCGGGCGTGGACGCCAGACCCAGCCCGTGGGCATCGTTCATGATCGGCGTCGCCACCGGCCTGCTGTGGGCGCCGTGCGCCGGGCCTATCCTCGGTCTGGTGTTGACCGGCGCGGCATTGCAAGGCGCCAGCATCGGCACCACCTTGCTCCTGCTGGCGTACGCTGCAGGCGCTGCAACGTCCCTGGCCCTTGCGTTGTTGCTGGGCGGCAAGGTGTTCACGGCGATGAAACGCTCACTGGGTGCCGGTGAGTGGATTCGTCGCGGGCTGGGTGCTGCCATGCTGGCAGGTGTCGCCGCCATCGCGCTGGGGCTGGACACCGGCATTCTGGCCCGCGTGTCGACGGCATCGACCGGCGGCCTGGAACAGTCGTTGGTGGGTCGGCTGACCGGGCGTACCCAGCCCGACAGCAACGTCATGCAGGGCGGCGCGATGATGGCGCAAAACATCCCCGGTCGCGACGAAGGCGGCGCCAGCATGCAGGCTTCAGGGGCAATGATGATGGCCGCGAAAAACACCACGTCGAGTCTGCCGGTCGAAGGCCAACTGCCTTCGCTCGATGGCGCCGTGCAGTGGTTGAACTCCGCCCCGCTGACCGCCGAACAATTGAAAGGCAAAGTGGTGCTGGTGGATTTCTGGACCTACTCCTGCATCAACTGCCTGCGCACCCTGCCCTATGTCAAAGCCTGGGCCGACAAATACCGTGACCAGGGCCTGGTGGTGATCGGCGTTCATGCCCCTGAGTTCGCGTTCGAACGCGACGTGAAGAACGTCACCAAGGCCATGGCCGATCTGGGCATTCATTACCCGGTGGCCATCGACAACGACTACAAGATCTGGCGCGCCTTCGACAACCAATACTGGCCTGCCCACTATTTCGCCGACGCCAAGGGCCGGATCCGCTACCACCACTTTGGTGAAGGCGCTTACGACGAGTCCGAGCGCGTGATTCAGGAACTGCTGCGCGAAGCAGGCCAGAGCCAGATCACCACCGACCTGATAGATGCCAACGGCAAGGGTGTGCAGCAGGCCGCAGACATGGGCGAGGTCAAGTCGCCAGAAACCTACCTGGGCCTGGAACGCGCCGAAAACTTTGTCTCGCCGGGCGGTGCCAAGGCTGACCAGGCTACCCGCTACAGCACGCCGGACACCCTGGCACTCAACCACTGGGGCCTGGACGGTCAATGGACCATCGGCGCCGAACGCGCCAGCCTCGCGGCTGCGAACGGCAAGATTGTCTACCGCTTCCACGCCCGTGATCTGCACCTGGTGCTGGGCCCCGGCAGCGACGGCAAGCCGGTGCGCTTCAAAGTGATGATCGACGGCCAGATGCCGGGTGACGCCCACGGCACCGATGTGGCGCCAGACGGCAGCGGCACCGTGACCGAACAACGTTTGTATCAGCTCGTACGTCAATCCGGCGATGTTGCCGACCACACCTTCACCATCGAATTCAGCGATCCGGGCGTGTCCGCTTACGCCTTCACCTTCGGTTGATTCCGTTCCCGTTTCAGGAGTGTCAGAAATGAAAAAGCTCAGTGTTTCCGGTTTTACCGCTGCGTTGCCTGCCTGGCGCCGCAACGGCCTGCGGTTGTTTGCCGGGGCCGTGCTGCTGCAAACCGCCGCCTGCTCCTTTGCCGGTGCCGAAGATGCAGTGCGCATCGCGCCGCCGCAAAAGGACGAGACAGTCAGCACCTCGCACAGCGAAACGGCGGTGCTCGCTGGCGGCTGCTTCTGGGGTGTTCAGGGCGTGTTCCAGCATGTGCAAGGGGTGAAAAAAGTCGTTTCGGGTTATGCCGGCGGCAAGGCCGACACCGCGCAATACGAGCGCGTCAGTGAAGGTGACACCGGGCACGCCGAATCGGTGGAAGTGACCTTCGACCCGACCCAGGTGAGCTACGGCACACTGCTGCAGATTTTCTTCTCGGTCGCCCACAACCCCACCGAGCTGAACCGTCAGGGTCCGGACCACGGCACTCAATACCGTTCGGCGATTTTCCCGGAGACACCGGAGCAGCAGGCCGTGGCCCAGGCGTACATCGCCCAGCTCGATGCCGCCAAATCGTTCAACGCACCGATTGTCACCAAGATCGAACAGTACAACGGGTTTTATCCGGCCGAGGATTATCACCAGAACTTCCTGACCACCCACCCGACCTACCCCTACATCGTGATCAACGACTTGCCCAAGGTCGGTCAGCTGAAGCAGTTGTTCGCCGATCGGTACAGCGAGCAGCCGGTGTTGTTGAAAACCGGGCAGTAGGTTGCCGGGGGTTGATTCTGGCTCGCAACGGCTGCTCACAGGCGGGTGAACAAACCAAAGTATGAGCGCCGAAAACCTACGTATCAGCCCGTGGTACCTAGGTACAAGTGACCTCGGCCGTCGGCAGGAATACCTTTAAGTCATTCCTGTCGCCCAGGCCGATCCCTCTTCAAGCTGTGGGAAACAGACCGTAACGGACAGGCCCGTCGAAGCACACTGTGAGGAGATTCATCATGTTTGCCGAACTCGATCCACGGCCCGGGCTGAACGCCGAATTCGCCGCCGATGCCCACGGTTTGTACACCACCCTGCACGGTCACGAGCGTGAGGCGTTTCTGCAGTTGCTGGATGAACACCTGCGCACGACCGAGCAGGTGGGAGGTTTCGCCCGGGAAGTGCGCTGGCGTTTGCGCAAGCTGAATTACCAGGCCCTCAAGCAACTGTTCAAGGGCCTCGATCAATCGACCCAGCAATTCATGGTGTTCTTGCGGGCCAAAATTCACGGTTTCGATGGGACCACGAGTCAGGACTTGCTGCCTGCACTGTCGCTGCCCGACGCCGAGCAGGCTCCGGGTTTTCGGGAGTGCTTCAAGGAAATCCACCAGCTGTCACAACATCTGGCCACGTTGACCACCCGTGCACAGCACTTCATGAACAAAGCCGTCGACGCGGGCGATTACGCCACCGCCAATCTGGTGAGTGAGTTGCTGTACCGCACCAATCAACTGATCTGCAAAATCAAGCTGGACATTCCGTCCGGCGCCTCGTTCACCAGCGAGTGCCGCCAGCCGACCCGTCCACATACCTGGTTTTCGACCATGGAAGTATGGGCACAAAGCCCGGGGCTCCTGGCCGTTACCGCCACCGACAGTCACCGTCTGTAAATCCACTCGCCGTGCCGTTTCTCTCCTCCCTTTGGCGCCCTGAACGGGCGCTTTTTTTTACTTCCCGATCAGGCATGGGTCATGTTCGCGTCATGAATTTCACCTGTTAATAAGAACGGGCTACGCTCACTCGATTCGAATGAAAAGATCTGCGCGGAAAGAATATTCAAATGAATGGGGCAGTCATCCCTCAGATGCATTGAACCGCTCTACTTCAAGGTCCATGGACCTTGGACGTGAGCAAGCAACACGAAAAAAGGCGCACGAGCGTCCAAGAACATGTCCGTTGATCCAGCGAGACTAACCGTCCCTAACCGGAGCCTGATAATGAACAAACTCACCACCGTGGCGGGCGCACCCGTCGTCGATAACCAGAACTCCCAATCGGCCGGCCCACGCGGCCCGCTGATGCTGCAAGACGTATGGTTGCTGGAAAAACTGGCCCACTTCGACCGTGAAGTCATCCCGGAGCGTCGCATGCACGCAAAAGGGTCTGGCGCCTTCGGCACCTTTACCGTGACCCACGACATCAGCCGCTACACCAAAGCGCAGCTGTTCTCGGACATCGGCAAGCAAACCGACATTTTTATTCGCTTCTCCACCGTGGCCGGTGAGCGCGGCGCTGCGGACGCCGAGCGCGACATCCGTGGTTTCGCCATCAAGTTCTACACTGAGCAAGGCAACTGGGACCTGGTGGGCAATAACACGCCGGTGTTCTTCCTGCGTGACCCGCTGAAATTCCCGGACCTGAACCACGCAATCAAACGCGACCCGCGCACCAACATGCGCAGCGCCGACAACAACTGGGATTTCTGGAGTTCGCTGCCTGAAGCGTTGCACCAGGTGACCGTGGTCATGAGCGACCGTGGCCTGCCCAAGTCCTATCGTCACATGCACGGTTTTGGCAGCCACACCTTCAGCTTCATCAGCCCGCAAAACGAGCGCTTCTGGGTCAAGTTCACGCTGAAAACCCAGCAAGGCATCGCGAACCTCACCGATCAGGAAGCGGCCGATCTGGTGGCCGGTGATCGCGAGACCCACCAGCGCGACCTGTACGACAGCATCGAAAAAGGCGACTTCCCGCAGTGGAAGATGTTCGTGCAGATCATGCCGGAGCAGGACGCCAACACGTACAAGATCCATCCGTTCGACCTCACCAAAGTCTGGCCGCACGCGGACTACCCGTTGATCGAAGTCGGCACGCTGGAGTTGAACCGCAACCCGGAAAACTATTTCCACGACGTGGAACAGGCTGCCTTCAACCCGGCGAACGTCGTACCCGGCATCAGCTTCTCGCCGGACAAGATGCTGCAAGGTCGTCTGTTCTCTTACGGCGATGCACAGCGCTACCGCCTGGGCGTCAACCATCATCAGATCCCGGTCAATGCGCCACAGTGCCCAGTCAACAGCTACCACCGCGACGGTCAGATGCGCGTGGACCGCAACGGCGGCGGCACCATCGGCTACGAGCCCAACAGCAAGGGTGCGTGGGTCGAACAACCGGACTTTTCCGAGCCACCGCTGGAGCTGCATGGCGCGGCAGCGAACTGGGATTTCCGCAAGGACGATGACGACTACTACTCGCAGCCTCGCGCATTGTTCCGCCTGATGACCCCGGCGCAGCAGCAGGTGCTGTTCGACAACACCGCTCGCGCTATCAGCGGTGCGTCGGCGGTGGTCAAGCAGCGTCACATCGACAACTGCACCAAGGCTGACCCCGCATATGGCGCAGGCGTTGCCGCCGCCATCGAGATGCTCGGCTGACGCACATTCGGCGTTGACACAAAGGGGTGTTCAGGCGACGGTACTGACACCCCTTTTTCTTGCGCCGTTTTTACCTGCGTATTCTGTGGAGCGACCCGCCATGAACGAACTCCAGCAATTGAACGAAAGCCACGGTCTGCTGCTGGTGTTCGTCAACGTGCTGCTGGAGCAGATCGGCTTGCCGGTCCCGGCGTACCCGACGCTGATCGTCACCGGCGCGCTGGCCATGCAAAGCAAGCCGTTGCTGGGCGCAGGCGTGCTGGTCGCCATGTTCGCCTGCCTTATCGCCGATGGTCTGTGGTATTGGGCGGGCAAACGTTATGGCGGCGTGCTGCTGAAATCCATCTGCAAAATTTCTCTGTCCCAGGACACCTGCATTCGTCAGGGCCTGAACGTCTACGACCGCGTCGGCCCGCGCGCCATGCTGCTGTCGAAATTCCTGCCCGGCGCGGGTGCTCTGGTCACTACAGTGGCGGGCATGAACGGTACGCCGATCGCTACGTTCATGCGTTACTCCCTCGCGGGCTCCTTCATATGGGCCGGCTCGGCGCTGCTGCTGGGCATGCTGTTCACCGACGCCATCATTCCGCTGCTAAGCCTGTTGGCCGGCTATCTGCCCATCGCCATTGCAGGCGTGCTGGCCGCTCTCGGGCTGTTCATTGGCTGGAAATACTGGAAGCGTCGGCACCTCTTGTCTCGCACCTCGAAAGTGCCACGCATTACCGTGCCCGAACTGCTTGCCCTGCGTGACTCGGAGGACGCGCCCGTGGTCATCGATGTGCGCCCCAAATTTCATACCGCCGTGGTCGAAGGCATTCCCGGCGCGGTATCGATCAGTCTTGAAGAGCCGCTGGAGCCCTGGCTCGAGCAACTGACCGACGTCGACATGGTGTTTTATTGCGCTTGCCCGAACGAGTTGTCGGCCGCTCTCCTGGCGCAGAAACTGCGCGCACATGGCCTGACACGGGGCAAGGCACTGGTCGGCGGGCTGGACGCCTGGCGAGAAGCACACGACGCATCCGATACACCGGGCCAGACCGCGACAGCCTAACCCGACCTGGCATCCATCAGGCGATGTCGATGACCACCTTCCCTTGGTTGCCTGCGCGGCTGACGCGTTCATACGCCTGATTGACGTCCGCCAGGGTAAAGCGCTGCTCGTCCAGTATCACCCGGAGTTGTCCGGCTTCGGCCATCCGCGTGGCCTCGGCCATGATTTCCCCGTGGTGCTTGCGCCCCTTCCCGGTCAGTAAAGGCAAAAGGGTCAACACGCCGGAATAGGTGGCGCCACGAAACGACAGCGGTGCCAGCACATGCTCGCCCCAACCCAGACAGCTCAGCACATGCCCAGTGTAGGTTTTGGCGGCGGCGAACGAAGCGTCCAGCGTGCTGCCGCCCACGGTGTCATAAACGATGTCGAAACCCTCGCCGTGGGTGTGCATCGTCAGATAGTCATCGACGGAGTTGCTGCGGTAATCGATGGCGATGGCGCCAAAGCGTTCGATGGCAGCGCGGCTGTGTGCCGACCCGGTGGCGAACACGTCGGCGCCTCGGGCCCTGGCAATCTGCACCGCGACATGCCCCACGCCGCCAGCGCCGCCGTGAATCAGGACTTTCTGGCCACTGCGCACGTTGGCGCGGTCCACCAGTCCTTCCCAGGCCGTTATGAAGATCAAGGGAAGCGCAGCGGCCTCGCGCATGCTCAGGTTGCTCGGCTTGCGAGCCAGCAAATCGGCATCCGTTGCGATGTACTGCGCCAGCGCGCCCTGATGGCCGCCGATGCCGCCTGCCATGCCGTAGACTTCATCGCCGACCGCAAAGGCAGTCACGCCTGCGCCGACCTATTCCACCACGCCGGCCACGTCCATGCCCAAGACCGCTGGCAGCAACTGTCTGGCATGGCCACCCTTGCCTGCGCTGATCTTGGTGTCCAGCGGGTTGACAGCGCTAGCCACCACCCGCACCAGCACCTGGCCTGCGCCGGGCGACGGTTTCTGCAGGGTCTGGACTTCAAGAGGTTGTTGATGTGTGACGGCGACAGCGGCCTGCATGGTGTTACGGGGATGAGTGCTCATGGTGCTCTCCGATTCAGTGACCCGGTATCGGGTGATGAGGCCAGTCTGTGCCCAAACTAGAATTCCGATAAGCCGCCAAATAGCTATAGTATTCATTCCATAAAACCACTAACTGAGGCCGCGATGGACACGCTTGAAGCCATGACCGTATTTGTCAGGGTTGTCGAACGGGGGAGTTTTTCGGCAGTGGCGCGCGAGCTGGGCACGACGCAGCCCACCGTCAGCAAGCAGATCAGCGCGCTGGAGCAGCGTCTGGGCGGACGGTTGATTGCACGCAGCACCCGGCAGTTGTCACTCACCGATGAGGGGCAGCGTTACTACCAGCAATGCCGCGAGATTCTGGCGGCCGTGGACAATGCCGAGCACAGCTTTCAGACCGGTCGCGAAGGCGTCGCGGGGCCGTTGCGCATCGCCTCTTCGGTGAGCTTCGGCCGATTACAGATCGCGCCTCGGTTGCACCGTTTTCTGCAGCGTTATCCGGACGTCACGATTGACCTGCAACTCAGCGACCAGAATGTCGACCTGGTCAGTGAAGGCGTAGACGTTGCGTTGCGGATCGGGGACCTCAAGGACAGCAGCCTGATTGCCCGTCAGATCGGCCTGACCCGCCGGCTGACGGTGGCATCGCCCGCGTACCTGAAGCACTACCACGCGCCGCAATCCCCGGATGATCTGACGCGGCACAACTGCATCCTGTTCAACCTGCTGGAGCAGTTCGACACCTGGACGTTCAACGCAGGTCAGTATCAGGTGCAGGTAAGCGGGAACGTGCGCAGCAACAACAGCGAGGCGATCCGGCAGATGGTGTTGAGCGGGCTGGGGATATCGCTGTCGCCGTCGTGGCTGTACCGCGATGACATTGAAGCCGGCCGGGTGATCCGGGTCTTGGAAGACTACACGCACTCTTCCCTGCCCATTCACGCAGTGTCACCGGCGAACCGCAGACAGTCGGCGCGGATTCGCGCGTTCGTGGATTTTCTGGTGGAGGCGTTTGCGGCGGATGAAGACCTGGCGCTTGTGTAAACGCCATTGATGCTGGTCGAAAGTTGTGGGAGCGCCACACGGGGCGCCTCCCACGCCCATCGCGCAGAAACTCGGCGGAAGCTTCAGACAGCGCTCAATGCAATACGCTCTGCAAGAACTGCCGGGTTCGAGGGTGCTCCGGTGCAGAGAAAATCTGCGCTGGCGGGCCCATTTCGACGATCTTGCCGGCATCGAAAAACACCACCCGATCCGCCACTTCACGAGCAAAGCCCATCTCGTGAGTCACTACGATCATCGTCATGCCTTCCGCCGCCAAGCCCTTCATCACGTTCAGCACTTCGCCGACGGTTTCCGGATCCAGCGCTGAAGTCGGCTCATCGAAGAGCAGCAGGCGAGGCTTCATCGCCAGCGCACGGACGATCGCCACACGCTGTTGCTGCCCGCCCGACAGTTCGCTCGGATAGCCATCGGCCTTGTGCCGCAGCCCAACGCGATCCAGCAACGCCAGCGCATTGGCTTGGGCATCGGCCTTGCTTTGCTTCTTTACCTTGACCGGCGCCAGAATCATGTTGGCCATGACCGTCATGTGCGGAAACAGGGTGTAATCCTGAAACACCATGCCGATGTCTTCACGCAAGCGGGCCATGGCTTTGCGGTCGTCGGCGCGTACCGAGTCGCCGCCCTCCACCACCACGCTGCCTGCCGAAGGCTCTTCCAAACTGTTGAGGCAACGAATGAATGTCGACTTGCCCGAACCGCTAGGGCCAATAATGACCACCACCTCGCCCTGCGCAACGTCCAGGTCGACGCCCTTGACCACCTCGACCTCGCCGAAGTGCTTGTGCAATCCACGCACCGTCAACATGCTTTTCATAGGCCGGCCTGCGCACGCGTGGCGGCTTGCAGTTTGTCCTGCGCGAGCGACAGGCGATCCCGTCGCGCCTGATTGGCCAGACGCTCCACCTGCAAGCGCGCATTGGCCCGCTGCAGGCTTGGGCGCAGTGACGACAATGCCGGGCCACCGGCCGAATCCCGGGACTGCACGTTGGCGGTCGGGTCCAGGCATTCGCGGACCTTATGCGCCGGCAAATTCAAAGCGTGCCCCAGTTGCGCCATGGCACAGGCGTCGACCATGTTTGTGTCGATGCGGTGCGCCGGTAAACCCGCGTCCATGGCCATGCGCACGGCCGCGCCGACCACGTGATGGGCCTCGCGGAACGACAGGTCGGCCTCACGCACGATAAGGTCGGCAAGCCCGGTGGCCGTAGAGAAATCTTCCCCGGCACGACGTACCGCCAGGTCAGCGTTGGGGATGGCCGTGCGCAGCACCAGTTCCAGCAGTTTCAGGCAACGCAGGGTTTCTTCCGCCGCCTCCCAGAAACCCCGAGTGCCTTCGCGGTTGGCGTCGCCGGTGTGGGAAAAGTTGCTGCCCTTGACCGTCACGCTCGCTGCCATCAGCAGGCCGACGATATGCCCGGTACGCCCTTTGAGGTATTCGAGCACGGTCGGGTTTTTTTTCTGCGGCATGATGCTCGACGTCGCTGCCACGCTGTCCGGGAAGTCGATCAGGCTGAACTCGTGGGTGCTCCAGACAAAGTAATCCTGAGCCACCCGGCTCCAGAACACCGACAACAGGCTCAGATGGGACAGGCTTTCCAGAATGAAATCCCGTGAGCCGACGGCGTCCAGTGCGTTGTCCAGATACCCGTCGAAACCCAGCAGTTCAGCCGTGCGCGCACGGTCGATGTCGAACGGCGTACCCGCAAACGCGGCGGCGCCCAGTGGGCTTTGATTCATGTTTTCCAGGGTCTGGGTCAGGCGTTTGCAATCGCGCTCAAGGGCCTGCTCCACCGCCGACAGGTAATAGCCGTAGGTGATCGGCTGCGCAGGCTGCAAATGGGTGTAACCAGGCATCACCACTTCGGCGAAGACTTCAGCATTGTTCAAGGCGGTCTGGCGGGTCTGGATAAGCACGTCGATCAGGCTCATCAGCACTTCCCGGCAACGCAGGCGATCCAGGGTGGCGAGGATGTCGTTGCGGCTGCGCCCGGTGTGCAGACGGCCGCCGATGTCGGTGCCGATCTGCTCGATCAGGTGCGCCTCGTAGTTGAAATAGGCGTCTTCGCGGGAAGGGTCGAGCGTCACCTCGCCTGGCCCGGCGGCTTCCATGTCCAGCACGCCTTTGGCCAGCGCAGTGGCGTGTTCGCCACGAATCAGACCCTGCTCGGCGAGCATCACGATGTGCGCCTTGTTAACGTTGCCCAGATTGATGAAGCCATCGGCAAACCCTTCCAGACGCGGCCGGTAGATGTACTCGTTGACCTCAGGGGCGGTGGTTTCCTTCAGGCGACGACTGACTTTGGATTCTTGCATGATCAAACCCCTTGACGAGTTACGCGCATCGCCGGACGACCCAGGCGACGCTCAAGATAACGGCTGAGCCAGCTCAGCAATGAACAGATGACGAAGTACACCAGCAGCACCAGCCCGTAGACACTGAACGCAGGGCTGACACCGGTCATGACGGTCGAGCGTTCGACGATGATCTGGCCGACCTTAAGAAACTCGCCGACGCCGACCAGCGCCCCCAGAGAAGTGGCCTGCACCAACATGGTGAGCAACCCCGTATATGCAGGAAGAATCGCCTTCATCGATTGCGGCGCAATCACATGCAGGTAGATCTGCCAGGGGCGCAGCCCCAGGGTCCACGCGCTTTTCCACTGGTGACGGGATACCGATTCCAGACCACCGCGCACGATCTCGATCCCGTTGGCGCTGCCCCACAACGTCAGACCCGTGACCACCGCCGCGAATGGACTCAAATCGAGCCCGAGCATCGGGGCGCCAAAGAAGATGAAGAACACATTGACGATCAGCGGGATTGAGCGGAACAGCTCGACGTAACCGTGGATAACCCAGCGCAACAGACGATTCTTCAGGGTCGCCAGCACGCCGAACAGGGCCGAGATCATCGTGGTAAACAGCAGAATCACCAGCGCGAGACGCACGGTCATCCACAAGCCCTTGAGCACGAAGCCCCAGTTCTCGATCAGAAAATTCATCGGAACCTCAGTGCCTGAAAGGTCGTTGCAGGTGGGCAGACAGGCGTCCGGTCAATAGCGCCAGGATCGCCACCAGGGTCAGGTACATCACGCAGATCGCGCTGAACATTTCGATCGCCCTGAAATCCGTGGCGATCCGATCAACCGCCACGAACGTCAGTTCCGCCAAGCCAATGGCTTGCAGATACGACGAGTTTTTCAGCAGTGAGATCGCGGTATTCAGCACAGCCGGCAGACTGGTACGGAATGCGATCGGCAAGGCCACCAGATAAAGGTACTGATAAGGCTTGAGGCTCAAGGCCATGCTCGCCTCGCGCATCTTGTGCTCCACCGTGGCCAACCCGCCCCGCATGTTCTCTACCTGATAGGCCCCTGCCCACAATGACAGGCAGAACACCCCTGACCAGAACAGCGACAATTCGAGCCCTATCGCTGGCAGGCCGTAAAAGATGAAGAACAGCTGCACCAGAATCGGTGTGTTGCGGATCAGCTCGACGTAGAGCACTACGACCTGCGCCAGCACCGGAATCCGCATCGCCCGCGCCGCACCACCGAAGATGCCGATCAGCAGGGAGAAGGCGATGGCGAGCAGCGAGACCCGGAGTGTCATCAGGACACCGTCGAGCAGCGCAGGCCATTGCGCGATCAGGTAATTGAAATCGAAATCCATGACAGCGCCCGATCAGAGTGTTTCAGCGGGTTTGGCTTGCTCGAATACGCTCAGGTAATAGCTCTGAATGTTTTCCGGTACGTACTGACGCACCCAGCCGCCGAACAGTTTGTCCTCGTGCATCTTCGCTACGGCGGCGCTGAGGTAGTCCCGTAATGGCTCGTCGTTCTTGCGCACGCCGATGGCGGCGTCGGAAATCTGGAACGGCTCGTTGATCAAGCGTGCATCGCTGTCGTTCGCGGCCACCACCACCAGTGTCGCGGCGTCATGGGTATAGGCATCAGCGCGGCCCTGGCGAAAGGTCTGCAAGGCATCGGCGGCGCTGTTCATGCGCAGGGTCTTGACCTGAGGCATGTGATCCTCGAACCACTTGGCTTGTACCGAGCCTTTGAGCGTGGCGAGGGTCTTGCCGTCGAGGTCCTTGATCGACTTGATCGGGCTGTCTTTCTTGACCACCACGTCACTCGCTCCCCAGCGATACGGTGTGGTGAAGTCGATGACCCGTTGACGCTCAGGCGTGACACCGAGGGTCGCGATGAGGAAGTCGACCTTACGTCCCAACAGCTGCGGAACGCGGTTCTCGGCGGTGACGCAGGTGAAGGTCACCTTGTCTTTAGAGCCCAATGCCCACAGCGCGATCTGCCTGGACATTTCCACCTCAACCCCGGCGAACTCGCCGTTGCCGTTCTGGAAACCGTAAGGCGGTTGGTCGCACCGCACCCCGGCACGGAGTTGGCCGGCTTCCTTTATTTCATCGGGCACTGGCGGCAGCTCCGTCGCGTGAACCTGTGCGATGCCTGTCAGCGAGACACATGAGAGCGCAAGTGCACGGCCCAATACGCTTAGCGAAAACAGCCTGGATGAGAACGACATATTGCCTCCTGGTTACCTACCAGCGCGGCGCCACACCACGTGACGTCACGCAACGATTTCAAGGGCAGAGAACAGCGGGTTTACAGCGCGGCCTGAGACGCCAGATACGCTTGAACATCGAGTCCGTCTGCGCGGAAGCTTCGATGTCGAAAACAGTTATAAAGCCTCTGGCTCATGCCAACAAATGACAATACATTGGTCATCCATACCAAATTGATATGGTCTGCCATGAACTTCAAACAAGTCGAAGCCTTTCGTGCCGTGATGTTGAGCGGCTCAATGACTGCCGCAGCCGAGTCGCTGCACACCTCGCAACCCAATATCAGCCGCCTGATTGCGCAACTGGAACGGGCCAGTGGCTTTAAATTATTCGAACGTGTGGGTGGCCGCCTCTTGCCCACCGACGAGGGCGCAGCGCTGTTCGCCGATGTGGAGCGGGCCTTCATCGGTTTGCAAAGCCTGCAGACTTCAGCGCAAAACATCCGCCGTGGAGGTACCGGGCAATTGCGCATCGCTGCAGTGCCGTCGCTGTCGCTGACCGTTTTGCCGAAGATCATCCAGCGCTTTCGTCAGGAGAACCCCGACGCGGCCATCTCGATCCACACCAGCGATTCGCCGATGGTTGCGCACTGGGCGGCCTCGCAGTTCTGCCATGTAGGGCTGGCGTCCTATGTCGGCGAGGATATGCCTGGCGTGCGCACGCAGAAAATCTGCGACGTGCCGGGAGTCTGCGTGTTTCCTACGGGGCATCGGTTGGGCGAGCTGACGGCGGTCAAGCCGGAGGATCTGAAAGGCGAGGAATTCATTTCGCTGTCGCTGAATGACGGCTCGCGAACCCGCGTGGATCGGGCGTTCGCAGGCGACAAGGAATACCGCAAGCTGAACCTGGAAACGCCCTATGCCGCGACCGTGTGTTCGTTGGTGGCGCTGGGACTGGGGGTGAGTATCGTCAGCCCGATGGTGGCGCTGGAGTATTTGCACATGGGCATCGAAACCCGCCCGTTCCTGCCCCAGATCCGTTTTTCCACTTACCTGTTGCTGCCGGAAGACCGGCCGCAAAGCCTGCTGAGTCAGCGTTTCGGCGTGTTGATCGAGGAGATGCTGACCGAGGCGAGCAAAGACTGGCAGGGATAGCGGACATGTCGATCGACCGAACGCTGTGAGCGTGAATGCGTTCACGAACACCGGGTCCATCCCTGAAAGGTTCATCGGATGTGCCCCGGCATTCGTCGGAATGCCGCCCAGAGCGAGCTCACTCCCACAGGTCTGCGGTCTGGACACAGGTTCGCGCATCAACCCGGCTCCCTGTGGGAGACGTCCGAGGTTACGAGGGTATGGGCCGCACTTCGGACGAATGCGGTGGGTCATTCACCGTCGAAGGCCCTAACCCAACGCATTCGCCAGCAAGCTCCCACAGACTCTCTGCTGCGTATGAATCAGATCCCGCTCAGCGCCAGGTCCATCGCGAAGTACGTGAAGATCAGGTCTGCGCCGGCGCGTTTGATCGCGCCCAGGCTTTCACGGACCACGCGTCCTTCGTCGATGGCGCCGGCCTGGGCGCCAAATTTGATCATCGCGTACTCGCCGCTCACTTGATACGCCGCCAATGGCAGGTTCGAGGCTTCACGGATATCGCGAATGATGTCCAGGTACGCGCCCGCGGGCTTGACCATCAGGGCGTCAGCGCCTTCGGCCTCGTCCAGCAGCGACTCGCGCAGGGCTTCGCGGCGGTTCATCGGGTTCATCTGGTAGCTCTTGCGGTCACCCTTGAGCGCCGAACCGCCTGCTTCACGGAAAGGGCCGTACAGCGACGACGCGAACTTGGTCGAGTACGCCATGATCGGCGTTTGGGTGAAGCCCGCTGCGTCCAGCGCGGCACGAATGGCCTTGACCTGGCCGTCCATCGCCGCCGACGGGGCAATCACGTCGGCGCCCGCGCGCGCGGCCATCACGGCCTGCTTGCCGAGGTTTTCGATGGTCGCATCGTTGTCGACATGTGCACCGTGCATCACGCCGCAGTGGCCATGGTCGGTGTATTCGCAGAAGCAGGTGTCGGACATCACGATCATTTCCGGCACGGCGTCCTTGATGGTGCGCGACATGCGCGACACCAGACCGTTTTCCTGCCAGGTGTCGCTGCCGGTGGCGTCCAGATGATGGGATACGCCGAAGGTCATCACCGACTTGATCCCGGCGCGGGCATAACGCTCCACTTCCTGGGCCAGCTTCGACTCGGGGATCCGACGCACGCCGGGCATGCTGTTGATCGGCACGAAATCGTCGATTTCTTCCTCGACGAAGATCGGCAGCACCAGATCGTTCAGCGTGAATTCGGTTTCCTGGAACAACGCGCGAAAGTTGGCGTTGCTGCGCAGGCGACGTGGACGGGCGGCGGGAAACAGACTGGACATGGCAATTCCTGATGAAAAGTTTCCGAAAAACGACCGGGCTGACGCATCCGGACGATATCAATGGCGCGAAGCTTATGCCTGCGCCGTTCTCGATTCAAATGTCGCGGCAATAAAGTCCCTTACTGAACCGGTAACAGTTGCTCAAGGGCCGTCGAACCAACTCAACGGCGCCCGGTCATTAAGCAAGAGCGGCAACCATTCCGGTTGCACGAGCGCTGACCCCGAGCCCCCTCTTGAACAGCCCATCCGCCGCGCGTCACTCAGACCTTCGTAACAACCGTTCACTGGACGGCCTCAACTTTTTCCTGGCGGATGTTCGCGACGGACTCGGTCCTTACCTCGCGATCTACCTGCTGGCTGTGCACAAATGGGACCCGGCCAGTATCGGGCTGGTGATGACCCTGGCTGGTATAGCCGCTTTGATCACCCAGACGCCAGCGGGTGCGCTGATTGACCGCACCCGCAGCAAGCGAATGGTTGTGGTCGTGGCGGCCTTGCTGGTGACCGCCGGGTGCGTGGTGCTGCCGTTCATCCACAGCTTCACCTGGGTCGCTATCACCCAATCGCTCAGCGCCATCGCGGGGTCCGTTTTCGCGCCGGCCATTGCGGCGATTTCCCTCGGAATCACCGGTCCCAAGGCGTTCACCCGGCGTACCGGCCGCAATGAGACCTGGAACCATGCGGGTAACGCTTGCGCGGCGCTGCTGGCAGGCGGCTGCTCCTGGTTGTTCGGGCCGATCGCGGTGTTTTATCTGATGGCGTTCATGGCCCTAGCGAGTATCGTCGCGGTGAGCTTCGTCGACGGTCATGCCATCGACCACGAGGTGGCCCGGGGCTTCGACCCCAGTGACAAGGGCGCGAACGAGCAACCGAGCGGATGGGCGACGCTGCTGAACAACAGGCCATTGTTGGTCTTCGCGATCTGTTGCGGCCTGTTCCACCTGGCCAATGCGGCGATGCTGACGCTGGTCAGCCAGAAGCTGTCACAGATCGACCTTCAACTGGCCACGCCGCTCACCTCGGCCTGCATCGTGGCTGCTCAGCTGGTCATGGTGCCGGTGGCCTGGCTGGTGGGTGCGAAGGCAGACAGTTGGGGACGCAAGCCGCTGCTCATGGCGGGATTTGTGATCCTGCCGCTGCGGGGGGTGCTGTATGTGCTCTCGGACAATCCGTACTGGCTGGTCGGCGTGCAGTTGCTCGACGGGATCGGCGCCGGGGCTTTCGGAGCGTTGCTGCCGCTGGTGGTCAAGGACCTGACGCAAGGCACCGGACGCTTCAACGTCAGCCTGGGTGCGATCTCGACGGTATTCGGTCTGGGCGCGGCACTGAGCAATGGCCTGGCGGGTCTGGTGGTTCGCGAAGCCGGTTACAGCGCTGCGTTTCTCACGCTGGCGGCCATCGCCGCCGTCGCGTTCGTGTTGCTGTGGCTGGGTGTTCCCGAAACCTTTAAGACCAGAACCGGTTCAACGGAGCGGCAACGCCATCCAGCGACTGAGCACGCCGACGATCACGACCAGGCGGAGCAACGCCCGATCAGCTGAAAGCCGATTGGGCATGCACAGGTACGAGTATTACGTAATACACCTATCAGAGGCATCGCTGTCGACTGACACAACCAGTCGGCGCGGTGTCCAGCCACTGTGCGGCGTCTTTTCGTGAGCCCGCCGCCCGCCTAGCCACGTGGCAGGCTATCTGCGCCCTCGCCCAGTTCGCGCTGCATCAACACCGTGTCGAGCCAACGGCCGTGCTTGAAGCCGACCGACTGGAACACGCCAACAGTACGAAATTCCAAACACTCGTGAAGGCGGATCGAGGCCGTGTTTTCGCTGTTGCCAATGACCGCAACCATTTGTCGACGACCACCCATAGTGCAACGCTCAATGATCTGCGCCAGCAAGGCTCGACCGATGCCCTTGCCAGCCATGCCCTCTCGAACGTACACGGAATCTTCCACGGTGAAACGATAGGCCGGACGCGGCCGATACAGCGTTGCGTAACCGTAGCCGACCACCTCGCCCTCAAGTTCCGCCACCAGATAAGGCAGGCCATGGCCACACACGTCCGTGCGGCGCTGACACATTTGCGTCAGGGTCGGCGGCTCCAGTTCGAAGCTGGCTGTGCCATGAATCACGTGATGGGCGTAAATTGCCTGCACGGCAGGCATGTCGTCTTCGAGGGCGTCGCGCAAGATAAGGTCGTGGGGCATGTGCGGTCTTCTTCTGGATCAAGATAAAGGCGGATGAGCGATGATGACGCGCCGCCATTCCAAAACAAAGCTATGATTCGTCATCCTCAGCATCAGTAAAACTTTGGCATGCAGCGGCTCAATCTCAATCACCTTCACACCTTCGCTCATGTCATTCACCACGGCAGCTTTTCCGCTGCAGCGGTGCGTCTGGGCCTGACTCAACCGGCCGTGAGCCTGCACATTCGCCTGCTTGAAGAACGGTTGAACCTGCGCCTCGTCGAGCGCGTTGGCAAACGCATCAAGCCGACGTCTGCCGGCAGCACGCTGCTGGAGCACATCAGTCGAATCGATGCCGTGGTCGAAGATGCCTTGCTTGACCTGTCGAGCCATGCGCAGGGCGTCGCCGGGCGAGTCGCTATCGGCACGGGCGCAACGGCCTGCATCCATCTCCTTCCGCCCATTTTGCAAACCTTGCGTCGGCAGTTTCCGGCGCTGGATGTGCGCGTCAGTACCGGCAACACCGACGGCATCTTGCGTGCGGTAGAGGAGAATCGCCTGGACCTTGCGCTGGTCACTCTGCCCGCGGCCGGTCGGAGCCTGTCGGTGACGCCGCTGATGGACGATGAGTTCGTGGCGATTTTCAGCGCCGAGCACCAGTCCCTTCCAGCGGATGTCACGCCCGGTTCACTGTTGTATCTGCCCCTGGTGGTGTTTGAAGCCGGCAGCAGCACCCGCCTGCTGATCGATGAGTGGTTCCTGCAAGCGGGGCTGCGGATCAAGCCGGTGATGGAGCTGGGCAGTATCGAGGCCATCAAGGAAATGGTCGCGGCCGGCTTGGGTTACAGCATCGTGCCGCGCATGTCGGTGGAAACGCCCCATCACCAAAGAGGCCTGCAGGTTCAGGGGCTGATGCCCACCTTGAGTCGCACGCTGGGCGTGGTGTTGCGTCAGGACAAACCGGTGAACAAGGCCCTGAGGCAGGTCCTCGACGCGTTGCAGACGCTCGCCCCCTGATTGGGTTTAGAATGCCGCCCTTTCTCATTACCGACCCGCCGCCACCCGATGAATGCCGACGCGCTGAACACCCTCAACGAACACCTGCTGACCGCCCTCGCCCCTGCGCCCGCGGAAACCCGTCGCCTGTTCCATGGCCGTGGTCGACGCTGGCCGGGGCTGGAGCAACTGACGGTCGACTGGATGCAAGGCGTCGTGCTGGTGTCGCTGTTCAAGGAACCTGCCAGCGTAGACCTCGACGCGCTGAAGCGCCTGCTCAATGATCTCGTTCAGACGCCCACTTGGCAGACCAGCCAGGCGCACACCCTGTTGCTGCAACACCGTTACCTGCCGGACAGCCTGACCGAAGCGCTGGTTGGCGAGATGCCGGACGAGTGGACGCTGACCGAGGGTGGCTTGCGCTACCTCGTGGATTTCGGCAAGAAGCAGAACACGGGGCTGTTCCTCGACATGCGTTATGGCCGCGACTGGGTGCGCGCCAATGCCTCGGGCAAACGCGTGCTCAACCTGTTTGCCTACACCTGCGGCTTTTCTGTGGCGGCCATCGAAGGCGGTGCGGATTTCGTGGTCAATCTGGACATGTCCCGTGCGGCGCTCAGCCGAGGCCGCGACAACCATCGCCTGAACGGCCATGACCTGAGCAAGGTCAGCTTTCTCGGGCATGAGCTGTTCAAGTCGTGGGGCAAAGTGAAAAGCGGTGGCCCTTATGACCTGGTGATCATCGACCCGCCGTCGTTCCAGAAAGGCAGCTTCCTGCTGACCAAGGATTACCAGCGCGTGCTGCGCAAGTTGCCGGAGTTGTTGAGCGCCGACGGCACTGTATTGGCGTGCATGAACGACCCGGCATTGGGCGCCGACTTCTTGGTTGAAGGCGTGACCCGAGAAGCGCCGAGCCTGCGCTTCGAGCAGCGACTCGACAATCCCCCGGAGTTTGCCGACGCGGAGGCCGGGGGCGGTTTGAAGGCGCTGGTGTTCCGACAGGGTTGCAACTGAGCCCCGGTGACGCAGCCCCGCGGTGACGCAGCCCCGCGGTGGCGCTAAGAGTCGCCACCGCTGCATGCCTTCGGGCCTAAGTTGCCAATGCCTGCTTCAACCGGGACTGCAACAAACCTGGAATCTTTCCTCCCTGCTCGACCACCGGCAAAAACCGCCTACGTTTTTTCTCCTCGTGGTTCTGCGCAATGTCGGCAATGCGGTGTTGCAGAAACGGATTGAGGAAACGGTCGCGCACACTGGCCAGATAATCCCGCGCCTGCGCCAATTCTCCTTTCGCTGCAAACACCGGCAGTACTTCCTCCTCCCATAGCGCCTCAAGACTCTGACGCAACGCTGAGTCGGCCATGGCCTGGTACACCGTTTCCTGGGCTGGACGCCCGTCGACCCGCCAGCGCTCGGCAAGCCAGCTGTGCCCCAGATTGAGCATGTACAGCTTGAACTGCTCGTATTGGTCCAGCTGGTCGGTGACCACGATGCAGGGATGCGTACAGGGCAGTCGCAGCCCGTCCTGCCGCTCGATGGCCCAGATCGCGTACGGCTCCGCCACCGCACCCACGGGCTGGATGGGCTGCGAAACGATGCGGTCTACCAGTGAGTTTGCCCAGCGGCAGGTGTCGCGCAAGTAATGGATGAACGCAGGCTCAATGCGCCACTCCGTCGCGAGGCGAATGATCAGGTCGCGCAGCACGTCGCCGTTGCGCGTCACCAGCTCGCAGGGAAACAACGACAGCGCGCCGCGTGGATTCAGCAACCAGCGGTCATGCAGCAAGACCAGCAATTTGGCCGGGAAGCTCACGGGTGCCGGCGCGTTGGCCGCCAGCCGGTCAGCGGAGTCTGCCGCATCGAGCACATAGCCTTTGTCGCCGGTATTGGAAATCACCACCTCGACGTCTTTCACGATGGCCTGACGCAGCTGCGACCAGTCTCGCCCGGCATTCAGCGCCGTCGCGATGGACGACGACCAGTACTCTTCATTCACCGTGCGCCCGCCTTCCGTGCCCTGGATCCGCACCGGATAACCGGCGCCGCTCGCCAAGGCCTGAACACGTTGCGCGCTGTCGGCACTGGCGGTGGTTTGCACGACCGTCACCTTGCCCAGTGCCTCGCCCTTGGCGAGCGCTTGGGAAATGAACAGGTCGGCATGCGCTTGCAGGAAACGGCTGGTGCCAAATTGCAGAATCGGGGTTGAAACGGGAGGGTTCATGCAGTGTCCCTTTCAAAGTGATGCGCGCCACCCATTCGGCGCTCGAGAACCTGTGGGAGCGAATTCATTCGCGATACCGGGGTGACGCCGCCACACAAGTCGCGCCTGAAACATTTTCGCGAATGAACTCGCTCCCACAGACGTTTATCTCTGCCCGATGGGTGCGATCAGCACTCGACGATCGCCTTGACCACGCCTTGCGCCGGGTCGAGCAGCGTTTGAAAGCGCTGCGGCACTTCGCTCAACTGCATGCGATGGGTGTTCAGCGCCGCATCGGGAATCAACCCGTCGCGCAGGCACTGTTCCACGTAACGGAAGTCCTCGACCGTCGCGTTCCGGCTGCCCATCAGTGTGGCTTCGCGCTTGTGAAATTCGGGATCGGAGAAGCTGATGGTGTCGCGCACAATGGACACCAGGACGTATTTGCCGCCGTGGGCGATGAACTCGAACCCACGCTCCATGGCCTTGGCATTGCCGGTGGCGTCGAACACCACGTCGAAGAATTCGCCTTGGGTCAGCTGTTCCAGTTGTTGCTTGTCATCGGCGCCAATCAACACGGCCGAACTGACTTTCAGATGCTCCTTGCAGAACGCCAGGCGATCCTCGCGGGTGTCGAGCACCGTGACCTGCGCGCCGCGCAAGCGGGAGAAAATGGCCACCGCCATGCCGATCGGGCCGGTACCGACGACCAGCGCACGCTGCCCTGCCTGAATATCGGATCGACGCACCGCATGCGCACCAATCGACAGAAACTCGATCATGGCCGCCTGGTCCAGCGTGATCCCGTTCGCCTTGAGCACAAAAGCGTGTGGCAGGCTGAGGTATTCGGTAAAGGCGCCATCGCGATGCACGCCCAGCACCTGAATGCGGACGCAACAATTGGTTTTCCCCTGACGACAGGCGATGCAATCGCCACACGACAGATACGGCATCACGTACACCACGTCGCCTGGCACCAGGCCGCTGCCGGCCTCGCTTTGCTCGACGATGCCCGAGAATTCATGCCCCATGACCCTGGGGTATTCGAGAAACGGTTGATTGCCGTTGAAAATGTGCAGATCAGTGCCACAGACCCCGACGCGCTTGATCCTGACCAGCGTTTCGCCAGGCGCGCGTTCGGGCTTTTGACGATCTTGCGCCAGCAGGGTACCGGGTGTTTCGCAAACGACGGTGAGCATGCTTTTTCTCCAGACCGTGCACGCTGCGCAGTGATGATGACAAAGGCTGCGGGTGACCGGGCGTGATCTATTGTTGTTGTGATCCTGGATGCGCCGGCCCTTGTAACGTACTCGGCGCTGCTGCGAAAAAGCTACACAGCGATTTGGATATTGGCAAGACCAATTAATTTTTAATCATATTGGCCTTACCAGATTAGGTATCAGAGGGTGGGCGCCGACAGGTGCATGTTGCGCGCCGACAGCCGGCTGTCATTCGCCCCTGAGCCTCGCTATGATCGGAGCCCATGACGCCCACTCTGCCCATTCGCTCACCCTGCCCGCCCGGCGCCTGCGTCTGCGACCGGGAACGCCTGCTGGAAACGCCCGGCACGGACATGCGCATCCTCTGCCTGACCCGTCAGGAGGAAAAGCGTCTGCTTGAGCGTCTGGAAAATATTGCCAGCCTGAGCGATCTGGAACATATGCAGCGACGCATGTTCGAGCTGCTCGGCATCCGCCTGGCGATTGCGCCCGGCTTCAATGAAGTGCGCAGCATGCGCGGCATCGTCATCGACATCGCCGAACTGCCCGGCATGTGCCGCAAGACCCGCGCGGCGATCCCGGCAGCGATCCGCCGCGGTCTTGAGAAGAACCCGGAAATTGCTTACGGCCTGCTCAATGCCCACGACCTGTTGCGGGATGCTTGAGGGATACGTCCCGCCATGCACAGTCCTGTGGGAGACGTCGGAGGTTACGACGGCAGCGAAGGCGGTGGGTCATTTGCCGGTGATGTATCTGCACCCGCGCATTCGCCACTGTCGTAACCTCCAGCAGCTCCCACAGGTCCTGCAGCAGCCACGCTTACCCGGCCTGCCCCGTCCATGGACTCAAATCCTTCTGCGCGGTCGGAACGATCAACAGCAAAACCTGTGGGAGACGTCGGAGGTTACGACGGCAGCGAAGGCGGTGGGTCATTTGCCGGTGATGTATCTGCACCCGCGCATTCGCCACTGTCGTAACCTCCAGCAGCTCCCACAGGTCTTGCAACAGCCACGCTTACCCGGCCTGCCCCGTCCATGGACTCAAATCCTTCTGCGCGGTCGGAACGATCAACAGCAAAAACTGTGGGAGACGTCGGAGGTTACGACGGTAGCGAAGGCGGTGGGTCATTTGCCGGTGATGTATCTGCACCCGCGCATTCGCCACTGTCGTAACCTCCAGCAGCTCCCACAGGTCTTGCAACAGCCACGCTTACCCGGCCTGCCCCGTCCATGGACTCAAATCCTTCTGCGCGGTCGGAACGATCAACAGCAAAAACTGTGGGAGACGTCGGAGGTTACGACGGTAGCGAAGGCGGTGGGTCATTTGCCGGTGATGTATCTGCACCCGCGCATTCGCCACTGTCGTAACCTCCAGCAGCTCCCACAGGTCCTGCAACAGCCACGCTTACCCGGCCTGCCCCGTCCATGGACTCAAATCCGCCTGCGCGGTCGGAACGATCAACAGCAAAACCTGTGGGAGACGTCCGAGGTTACGACGGCAGCGAAGGCGGTGGGTCATTTGCCGGTGATGTATCTGCGCCCGCGCATTCGCCACTGTCGTAACCTCCAGCAGCTCCCACAGGTCTTGCAACAGCCACGCTTACCCGGCCTGCTCCGTCCATGGACTCAAATCCTTCTGCGCGGTCGGAACGATCAACAGCAAAAACTGTGGGAGACGTCGGAGGTTACGACGGCAGCGAAGGCGGTGGTTCATTCGCCAAAGATGCCGCTGATCCACCGCATTCGTCCTAACGCGGCCCGCAGCAAGCCGGCTCACAGGGATTTGGTGTTCTGGTCGTTCCCACGCTCCGCGTGGTAACGCAGTGCCTGACGCTCTGCGTCAACCTGGACGCAGAGCGTCCTGACAGGCGTTCCAACGCAGAGCGTGGGAACGATCAACACGGTGTGCCATTGGCCGGTGATGTGACTGTACCCGCGCATTCGCCACTGTCGTAACCTCCAGCAGCTCCCACAGGTCCTGCAGCCGCCGCGCTTCCCCGCTCTGCTCCGTCCATGGACTCAGGTCTTCCCGAGGAAATGGACGGAGCAGCCCCACCTTGTTGCAACCGCAAGACTTACTTCTCCCATTGCGCCTTGGCGATCTTCAAGCCGTGCAGGCCGTTGTACTCCGCGCGTTTCGGTTGTTCCCAACCTTCCAGCAACGACGGCTCAAGGTCGTAGATTTCCACGCCCAGCGGACGGCAGACCGTCAGCGGGTCCTGCGCATCGGGGCCCCACATCGGCAGGGACAAGTCGCCGCCCGGGCAGGTCGACAGCGCGCACAGCACGTCGATCTCTGCGAAGAACTCCAGATAATCGCCCTTCTGCGCCGGACAGGCTTTCATGAAGTACATGTCATCGTGGTTCAGGCCCGTGCACTGGAAGATGTTCAGCACATCGTGCACGTCAAATTCGGTCAGGCCATGCGGCAAGACGGCACGGGTCAGGTTCGAGTGGCAGTGATGATGAAAATCTTCGCCCGTCAGCATCTTGTTCACGTACGGGTCGCAGCGAGTCCCGAGCAGGTCATGCAAGCGGCCGCCGTGCTCGTCGATGCCGTAGCTCGCCAGGCTGTCATCGGTAATCGTGACCATCGGCCGCAGGAACGGCAGGTTCGACCACAGGCGATCATGAGTGGTCACGTGCGCCCCTTGTAACTGACGGGTACGCGATGCCCACATGCGCTCACGGGGATCGTGGGCATTCCACACGTTGAAATCGCCGACCTGCGGCCCCACAGGCGTGGTCACACGGAACACCTGACCGGCCTTGACCTTCCAGGCGCGGCCGGTGCGAATCGGCACTTCGAACTGCTCGACCAGCGTTCGACCGTCCTGTCGCTCGCGAATACGCTCGTAGAACGCCGTATCGACCTGCAACGCAGCGCCTTTGCTGACCTGATAGGCGGCTGGGTAATCTTTGTACATGGCAATCTCCTGGTTCCTGAAAGATCGGGATTGTTCAACAACCCTGGTTCATTCAGGACAGCACACGGCGTGCCAGTGTTTGGATTGGAAGAGATAACCGTGTGTTACGCAGACCTGTAGGAGCGCGCTTGCCCGCGATTGCAGTGCGTCAGGCGATAGATGCGGCTCAGTCACTCCGCGTTCCGGGCAAGATGGAACGCTTCTGTCCTCAGGCCAAAACAATAACCTCAGCAGCACCCAAAAAAACGGAGACACACAACACCCAGCCCCGCCGATGAATCACTGGACTCACGGCAACCGCTTCACCCGCATCACCTCAACCGCCTCGACAAACCGCTTCACCGCCCACCGCTCCTGCAACGCCAACTCGACCAATTGCTGTCCGGTCTGCGGCGCCATGCCGTGCAACGGCGGATCAGTGTCCAGGTTGGTCGGAAAAGAATACCCGTCCGCACTCATGGCAATCACCGCCTGCATGCCCTCTTCATCCAGTTCACCCTGCTCGACCCGCTTGAGCATCAGCGGATACAGCGCCAGCATCATCCGTTCGCGGTTGACCGTCTCCATCGGCTTGCCGAACGCCGACGAAATTTGCAGCAGGTTCGCCATCCGGAACTGATCCGTCGTGTGGTTGGTACCCGCTGCATGGAACAGCGCAGGGTTAAAGAACAGCAGATCGCCCTTGTTCAACGGTAACTGAATCGCGTGGCCTGCGAAGTAGTCAATGAAGGCCCGATCACGCCAGGCCAGATACCCCAGTTCATATTGCTGGGAAAACGGCAACAACAGCGTCGGCCCGGTTTCCAGCGGCATGTCGGTGTGCGCCACCGCGCCTTGCAGCGTGAGGTGCTGCGACAGGCGATGCATCGGCAGCGGAAAGCGCGCGGCCACCTCATCGCTCTGGAAACCCAAGTGGTAATCGCGATGAGGCTGTTGCGCCTGCCCGCCCGGCGTCACCACATTGACCTGAGCCGTAGCCTGAAAATACGGCCCCAGCCACGACTCGGCGATCAGGCCGAGCAACGGATTGGCGTAGTACTCGATGAACGAGTCCGGCGAATGTTCGGCGGCTTTCTGCAGCGAATTCCAGATCCGCTGATTGGCGCCCGCCTTGGCGAAGTGGTCGGCCCGCACCACCCTCGCCGCTTCGTCCATGATGATCTGGCGGAACACCTCGCTGTGCCGGTCAACGACCGCCAGGTCAGGAAAGGCATTGCGCACCACCATCACGCCCGGCCCCTTGCTGAACAGGTGGTGCAGTTCGCTTAACAGGCCCTGACGGTCATGCAGAGCGGTGCTGCGCAGCGCGTCGGCGTCATAGATCACTACCCGGCTGACCACTTCCCGCGCGTGAGGATACTCGGCGGCATTCACCGGCTGTTCGCACAGCGCTGCGAAGGCCTGAACATCAATGTCACGCGCCGTGGCGAACAGGCTCACAATCCTGCTCCTGCGATGCCGTCCAGGGTCAACGGTGCATCAGGACGCGGCGTCGAACCGTCACCGCAGCCCATGATGCCCTGCTCCATGTCAATGATCGCGCCCGTGGTCATGCCCGACTGCTCGGAGAGCAGATAAGCGACGCTGTTGGCGACTTCCTGAGGTTTGAGCAGGCGACCGAACGGTGCCTGTGCTTCGGCGCGGGCCAGCCAGCCGTCATCGGCGCCGTGGTACTGGCGCTGGATCTGGTCTTCGTGGGGAGTGTCCATCCAGCCGATGTTCAGGCCGTTGACCCGAATCCGGTTGCGCAAGGTGCTGAAGGCAACGTTCTTGGTCAGCACGGCGAGCGCACCTTTGGAGGCCGCGTACGCCGACAGGAACGACTGACCGCCATGGCCGGAGACACTGAGGATGCTGACGATCGAGCCTTCGACCTGATTGGCGATCATCAACTTGATGCATTCCTGCATAAGGAAAAAAGGGGCTTTCACGTTGACCGCGAAGATGCGGTCGAACAACTCAGGTGAAGTGTCGATGATAGTGCCGCGGTCCGACATCCCGGCGCAGTTGACCAGGCCGTGAACGGTCCCGAAGTGTTCCTTGGCAGCGGCCACGACACGACGGCAATCGTCGACGTTTTCCATGTCGGCTTCAACGAAGAACGCCTGGCAGTCCAGTTCGGCCAATTGACGCACCTGCTGCTCGCCTTTGTCACGGCTGCGGCCGCAGACGATCAGCCCTGCCGCGCCACGCTGCGCAAGGGCGTGGGCCACTGCGGCGCCCAGGCCTTGGGTGCTGCCGGTGACGACGAAATAGCGACCGGTAAAAGAGGTAGATAGATCGAGTGCTGACATGCCTTCAGTCCTGCTGTTGTTGTTTTTGGCTGCGGGAATCGTCATCGCAATAGAATTTAAATTCCATCTGTACAACGATTGGAACTGAGACTAGCATTGCGAAAACCTCACAGACGCCCGAATCGACCTCAACAAGACCTCAAAAGGCTCAGGGATTCTCATGCTCGACCGCGCCCGACGTTTTTCCATCAAGCAGATCGCCGCCCAGGCGGGCGTCAGCAAAGCCACGGTCGATCGCGTGCTGCACGAACGAGGCTGCGTGCATTACCAGACCAACCGTCGCATTCAACAGGCCCTCGAAGAACTGGAAGCCCAGGAAAAAACCGGGCCTGCGGTCGGCCGCACCTTCCACATCGACATCATCCTGCACACCCCGAAACGTTTTAGCGACGCGGTGCAGGAGGCCATTCTCGGGCAACTGGGCAACCTGGCGCCGTTTCGTATTTTTCCCCGTTTCCACCTGTACCAGGAGATCGACACCCAGGAGATGCATGACCTTATCCTCAGGTGTGTCGGTAAAGGCAGTCAGGGCCTGATCCTCAAGGCGGCGGACGAGCCGCAGATCAATGAGGCCGTGAATCAGGTTACCGCCGCCGGCATCCCGGTCGTGACGCTGGTGTCCGATCTGCCCCAGAGCGAGCGCATCGGCTACATCGGCATGGACAATCGCACCGCCGGGCAAACGGCGGCGTACCTGATGGCGAGCTGGCTGGACAAGGCGACGCAGGACGTCGCGGTGGTGATCAGCAGCGAGTTGTTCCGTGGCGAAGAAGAGCGCGAGATGGGGTTTCGCACCTGGTTACGCAGCCGTGCCCCGCACCTGCGGGTGGTCGACATCACGGGCGGCTTGGGCGTGTACCAGCCGACCCTCGAACGCGTGACCGAAGCGCTAAAGGCCAATCCGTCGATCAAAGCCATCTACAGCGTCGGCGGCGGTAATCGCGCCATCGTCGATGCGTTCGCCGCGCTTGATCGCACCCTGGCCGTGTTCATCGGCCATGACCTGGATCAGGAAAACCGCCAATTGCTGGCGGAGGAAAAGATCGCCGCGATCATCGACCACAACCTGCTGGTCGACGCCCGGCATGCCTTCCTGCACATCCTGCAGTTTCACCGTCTGTGGAAGGTCGATCCGATCCCCGCCTCCCCCGTGCAGATCGTGACGCCGTTCAATCTGGCGCACTGACACCGTTTGCGAACCACAACCGATCTACCCGACAACAACAATCCCAGGAGATCCACCCATGCTACGCATCGCAGTCCTCGGCGCAGGCCGCATCGCCAACATTCACGCGGCCAACGTCGCGGCCAATCCGGATGTGCAACTGTCGGTGATCGCCGACCCCTGGCGCGAAGGCGTCGACAGGCTCGCGGCCAAACTGGGTTGCGCGGCCGCTTACAACTGCGCTGAGGCCATTGCGCGTGACGACGTCGATGCCATCGTCATCGGCACGCCCACCGACACTCACATCGACCTGATGCTGCGCGCCGTCCAACTGGGCAAACCGGTACTGTGCGAAAAGCCCATCGATCTGGATTTCGCCAAGGCGGCCAAAGCGGTGGAAGACATCGAGCGCCTGAACGGCAAGGTGATGCTGGGCTTCAACCGCCGTTTCGACCCGGACACCCTGCACATGCGCAAAGCGATTGCCAACGGCGACATCGGCGAGGTGCGCCAGGTGGTGATCACCAGCCGAGACCCTGGGTTGGCACCGGTGGAATACCTCAAGCATTCCGGAGGCATCTTCCGCGACATGACCATCCACGACTTCGACACCGCGCGCACGTTGCTTGGCGAGGAACCTGTTGAGGTGTTCGCCATTGCCAGCCGTCTGGTGGACCCGGCGCTGGCGCAGATCGACGACTACGACAGCGTCATGGTTCTGCTGCGCACGGCGTCCGGCAAGCAATGCCACATCAACTGTTGCCGCGAAGCGGTGTACGGCTACGACCAGCGCCTGGAGGTATTCGGCGCCAAGGGCATGATCCTCAACGACAACCACCGTCCCAGCACCGTGCGCACCTACAGCGCGACCCAGACCGAAGCCCGTGAGCCGTTGGAGAACTTCTTCCTTGAGCGCTACGCCGATTCCTATCGCAACGAGCTCAACCAGTTCATCGACGCCGTGAAGGCTGGCGAGCCGTTGCCCACCAACGCGCGGGATGGCCTGAAGGCGCTACACCTGGCCAACTGCGCGATTGAATCGATCAAAACCGGGCGGGCGGTGAAAGTCGAGGTTTGATCTGTCCCGATCTTCCAGCCAAATGCAAAACCCCTGTGGGAGCGAGCTTGCTCGCGAAGGCGTCAGGTCAGGTGTCACACCACTGAATGACAAACGGCTTTCGCGAGCAAGCTCGCTCCCACAGTTTCAGGTCCAACGACATCCATTTATTTTCTGAACCCGCTACCCGCGATTTATAACGCATCAAAACAGTGCCGCGTCCGCGCTCAAATCACGCCCGCAAAAACGGCCACCGCCCCCCTTCCCTGTCCATTTCCCACCTTTCGTACCTTTCCAGCCACAGAACCTGACCAAACGTGACAACAGCATGTCCACCCCGGACATGCGCCTCAAAGCGGACTGGAAATCGCACCTGTCGTCCTGAAGCTGCCCGATATGGCAGCGCAGATAACACTGACGAAGGGCGAAACCATGGCGATCGGCAAAATTCCCGTAACGGTCATCTCGGGCTTTCTCGGGGCAGGCAAAACCACATTGGTCAATCACCTGCTCAGCCAGAACCAGCAGTATCGGATCGGTGTCGTGGTCAATGAATTCGGCGAAGTCGGCATCGACGGCCAGTTGATCGTTTCCGAGCAGGAAGCGCTGATCGAGATCAATAACGGCTGCGTGTGCTGCACGGTGCGCGCCGATCTGGTGGCGAGCGTCAAGGAGATGCTTGACCTCGCGGGTCATCGCCTGGACCGGCTGATCATCGAAACCTCCGGCCTGGCAGACCCGGCGCCGGTGCTACAGACCTTTCTCGCCGATCCGGACCTGCGCACGCAGGTCGAGCTGGAGTCGGTGATCACGGTGGTCGATGCCCTGCACCTGACCGCTCAGTTGAAGGATGAGATCGTCCGCGAGCAGATCGCCTTCGCCGACACCCTGATCCTCAACAAGAGCGATCTGGTCAGCCAGGACGCGCTGGCCAGCATTGGCAATCAGGTGCGCCTGATCAACCGCACCGCGAGCGTGGTGCAGACCCATCACGCGCAAGTGGCCGTCGATGCCCTGCTCGGCACCCGGCGCTTCTCCTTGCCCAACCTGCTGATGATCGAACCCGATCTCCTCGAGGACGAAGGCCACGATCACGAACACGACGCCTCGATTTCCTCGTGCTCGGTGGTCACCCCCGGCGCGCTGGACCCCGACCGTTTCAACCGCTGGATCAGCCAGTTGGTTAACGACCAAGGCCAGCAACTGATGCGCATGAAAGGCCTGCTGAATTTCGCCAGTGAAGGCCGGCGCTTTCACTTCCACAGCGTGCACATGCTGCTCGAAGCGATGCCGGGCCGACGATGGGAAGAGGATGAATCCCGCGACAACCGCTTCGTGTTCATCGGCCGCGACCTGGACAGCGAACAGCTGCGTCAGGGTTTTCTCGACTGCCTGCACGCGGCCTGAGTTTTCAAACCTGCCCGCTTCACCTCTCACCCGAAACCGCTGGGTACGACAGCCCTCTACCTACAGGAACTGACCTCATGAAAAAGCAAGAAGCCTACACCGTCAGCATCGGTCTACTCGCCGTACTCGACACCTACCTGACCGCCACCGTATGGCCGGTACCCGTCTGGGTCACGTTCATTGCATGGGCGTCATTCTTCATCGTCGGCGGCGGCAATGCCGGCTTCGTGCGAAGCGTGGCGTCGAACCTCACGGGGCTTGTGATCAGCTCGCTCGTGCTGCTCGGGATCGCCACGGTCAGCGAGGCGCCGTTTTTCATCGCCCTGCTGGTGGGCGCCGGCAGCGCGTTGATGGTGCAGGCCTCGAAGGTGCCGCTGCTGAGCATCCTGCCGGCGATCGTCTGGGGGTTTGCCTCCACCGTCGGGACCACCGCCGTGGGTGGAAAACCCATGACCACGCCCGGCCTGGCCAATCCGGCGCTGATCGCCGCCGCTGCGCTGATCACCGGTGCCGTGTCCGGTTATGCCTCGGAACGCCTGGGCGATGCCCTCACCAGCAAGCCGCGCACGCAGCTGGCTTGATCCCTTTGACCCTCACACTGGAGCGCTAGATGAAACTACAACACTACCTCGGCGGCCTGGAAAACCTGGGCCCGGTCGATTTCGAGAAACAGGTCTTCGTGCAGGAATGGGAGAAACGCATATTCGGCATTCACACCACGATGATGGCCGAGAGCGCGCACCTGATCGACGCGCTGCCCAGGTACCCGATGGACACGCTGCCCACCGCGTTCAAAAGCGACTGGACCTGGGCCTCGTTGCGGACCGGCGCCGAAGGCATGCAACCGTTCGAGTACTTCAAGTTTCGCTACTACGAAAAGTGGCTGGGCGGGATTTCCGGGTTCTTTGTCGATCAGGGCTACATCAACGGCGATGAACTGAAGAGCCGCGCCGATTTTTACCGCCAGCAACCGGATGCGCCGCTGCCCGACAAGCCCAGCGCGCCAATTCGCGAACAGATCGTGCGCTACCTGCTGGAAGGCGATTCAGGCCTGCGCCCCTACGCCGGCACCGCGCTGTTTGCAGAAGGTGACAGCGTGACGGTCGCAGACCCCGTTGCGGTCGATCACACCCGCCTGCCCGGTTATTTGCGTTGCAAGTCGGGAAAGATCGTCGAGGTCTATCCGGGGGCCTACGCCTACTTCGTCAACACCGGTCCGGACGGGATTGGCGAGCCGATGCCCGTCTACCGCGTGGCCTTCGACGCGGCTGACATCTGGGGCGAGGAAAAGAGCGAACCCAACACCATGATCTACGCGGACCTGTTCGAGGCCTATCTGGTACCGCCGAAGTGAATCAGGTCCACGCCCGCTAACCCATGACAACGGAGCCATTCAATGAGCCAACTCTTCGATTATGAAAAACAACGAGAAGCCGAAAGCGCCGCCAAAGTGCGTGCGCTGGAAGCCCTGCTGATCGAAAAAGGGGTGATCGGCAGCGACTCGGTGGACACCGTGCTCGCCCATTTCGAGACCGTGGCCGGCCCTTTCAACGGCGCGAAAATCGTCGCCCGTGCCTGGGTCGACCCCGAATACAAGGCACGTCTGCTGGCCGATACGCCCAAGGCCATCGCCGAACTGAACCTGGCCCAGGGCATGGACGGTGCCGAGGGTGAGCACATGCTGGCCGTCGCCAACAGTCCGGAGGTGCACAACCTGATCATCTGCACCCTGTGCTCGTGCTACCCGTGGCCGATCCTCGGTTTGCCGCCGTATTGGTACAAGGACCCGGTGTTCCGCGCCCGAGGCGTGCGCGAACCTCGCGCGGTGTTGCGTGAATTCGGCGTACCGGTGAGTGACGACACCCAGGTCAAGGTCTGGGACAGCAGTGCGCAGATTCGCTGGTTCGTGGTGCCGGAACGCCCGGCAGGCTCCGAGCATTTGAGCGAAGCACAACTGGCCGAGCTGGTCACTCCCGAATCGATGATGGGTGTGGCGTTGATCGAACTGCCCGCTGTTTGAGGACTGCCCCATGTTTACGCGATTCGAAGAATTCGCTGCCAACAGCATGCTCGGCCACAAGGACTCGCCGCCGCGCTCGCAAGGCCGTTTGCACTTCACCCAGGACTGGCAGCGCAGCCTTTACGGGCTGGCGCTTGCGCTGTCCAAGGCGGGTCATTTCGAGTGGGAAGCCTTTCGCCAGAACCTGATCGGCTCGATCTCGACCTGGGAGCAGCTGCCCTGCGACAACCAGCCGCCGTGGGATTACTACGAACGCTATCTGGAGGCGCTGATCAAGGTGTTGCAAGCGCATTCGCTGCTGGACACCGATGAACTGCAAGCGCGCCTGATCGCGCTGAAAACCGACACCACTGACTCGAGGAACATCGCATGAGCAGCACTGTATTGACTCACTCCGCCACCCGTCGCCGCAGTTCGCGCCTGTTGGTGACCTTCGGTTCGATCCTGATGGGCCTGTCGCTGGTGTATTTCGCCGGCTTCTCACACCTGGAGCTGATCCATAACGCCGCCCACGACACCCGTCACAGCTCGGGTTTTCCTTGCCACTGATTGACCTTGCCGGAGCACCCTGAGCATGTTCAAACGCATCCTCACCACTGCCTGCTACACCGGCGCCATCGGCGCATTGCTGCTGACGCTGATGCAAAGCCTGTGGATCACGCCGTTGATTCTGCAGGCCGAAGTGTATGAAACCGCCGACGCTGCTCATGAACATGTTCAGGAGCAACAGGCTCATGAACACACAGCGGGCGCTCACGAGCACGAGCATGACGCCGAGGCCTGGACGCCGGAGGACGGCTGGCAGCGCACGTTGTCGACCTTTGGCGGCGATCTCGTCGTGGCCATCGGTTTCGCCCTGCTGCTTTGCGCGCTCTACAACCTGCGCGCCCCGGTCAAGGCCTGGCATGGTGTGCTGTGGGGCCTGGCCGGTTACGCCACGTTCTGTCTGGCCCCGGCTGCCGGTCTGCCACCGGAGTTGCCCGGGACCCTGGCCGCGGAACTGACCTCGCGACAGGACTGGTGGGGCGCCACGGCCTTGGCCACGGCGGTCGGGCTGGCTTTGCTGGTATTCGGCAAGCACGGGGGGTGGCGTGCGGCGGCATTGCTGTTGATCGCCGCGCCGCATGTCATCGGAGCACCCCAGCCGGCGGAGCACCATGCACTGGCACCGGATGCATTGCAGGCGCAGTTTCGGGTGGCGTCTTTACTGGTCAATGCAGTGTTCTGGATGGCGCTCGGTGGGATCAGCGGCTGGTGGTTCCGGCGTCATGGGCCTGAGGGCGAGGACCTCAGCACGCTGGCATCGGTGCGATAGCCCGGATATTGCATGTGTCATGTAAAGCCTCCTAAGGGGAGATGCTTAACCTGTAGGCGCGCGCTTGTCCGCGATTGTGTTGTGTCCACCCCTACACTGGCACAGACAGATCGCAATCGCGGGCAAGCGCGCTCCTACAACGTGCTGATCGTTGCTATTTCAAAGGAAACCCTATGCGCAAAATCAGCGTGGGCATGGTGTTGTTCCCCGGCTTTCAACTGCTGGACATCGCCGGCCCCAAGGACGCCTTTGCCCAGGTCAAGGTCTTGAGCAATGGCGAGTGTGAATACGAGATGCTCACGGTCGGCACGACGCGCAGCCCGTTGCTGTCTTCCAGCGGTCTGACGGTGATCCCGGACCGCACCATTTTCGACCCATGCCCGCATTTCGACACCATCATCGTGCCAGGCGGGCTGGGGATTTTCGATGTCTATGCCGACTCGACCCTGTGCGACTGGCTCAAGGTTCAGGAGAAGCGCTGCCGACGCCTGGCCGCGATCTGCAACGGCGTGTTCGCCTTCGGCGCAGCGGGCCTGATCGAACGTAAATCGGTGACCACGCACTGGATGGACGCCGCGCACCTGAGCGAGTTGTTTCCTTCGGCGCATGTCGACCCCGATCACATTCATGTCAAGGACGGCACGATCTACACCACCGCAGGCGTGACGGCCGGGATCGATCTGTCGTTGTTGATGATCGAGGAAGACTTCGGCAAACGCATGGCCATCGATGTTGCCAAGTACCTGGTGGTGTACCTGCGCCGTGCGGGCGGGCAATCGCAGTTCAGCCCGTTGCTGGATGTTCAGGGCGGCGTCGATTCACAGGTTGAGGCGATTCAGGATTACCTGCTTGCGCACCTGCACATCAACCATAGCCTGGCGTCGCTGGCCGAGCGTGTGCACATGAGCCCACGCAACCTGTCGCGGCTGTTTACCAAGGAAATCGGCACCCCGCCCATGGCCTTCCTCGCCGATGCAAGGATCGACGCCGTGCGCCGTTATCTGGAAACCACCGAGCAATCGATGAAAGAAATCGCCCACCGCTGCGGCTTCGAAAATGCCGACAGCCTGCGTCGGGTGTTCGTCAAACGACTGGCCATCAGCCCGGTTGAATATCGCCAGCGGTTTCGGTCGGGGACGTCGCCGGTCAAGGCTGAGCATGCGTTGTAACTTCTCGTGAACCTGAAACACTGTAGGTGTGAGCTTGCTCGCGAAGGCGGCCAGTCAGGCATTGAAGAGGTGACACGCCGTATTCGTGAGCAAGCTCTCTCCCACAGGTAGGTGTCTGTCCATGCGGTGGGTGTCGGTTGACCCACTCATCACTTGAAATCACGGCTGCGCACATCCAGTCCCGTCAGTAACGGCGTCAGGTCGAACAGCCGTTGCGCAATCACGTGACGTACGCCTTTCTGGTATTCGAATTTGCCGAACACCTGCATCAACTGCGACCCCACCAGCACCTTGCGCTGACGCTCGGCCAGGTCGCGCCAGACCACCACGTTGATCATGCCGTGTTCGTCTTCCAGGGTGACGAACGTCACGCCGCTGGCCGTACCGGGCCGTTGACGACCGACCACCAGCCCGGCGACGCTGAAGTTGCGCCCGTGCTCTTCGGTGAGCAGATCCTTTGAACTGCGAAAGCGTTTGGCCGCCAGCTTGTTGCGCAGCAAAGACAACGGGTGCGGACCCAGTGTCGTGCCGAGGGTGTCGTAATCGGCCACCAGATCCTGAGCGACGCTGGGCAATGGCAAGGCCACTTGCGCCTCTTCGCCGAAACAGTCATCGCCGAACAAGGGCCGCTGCACCTCGACCCCGGCAATCTCCCAACGCGCACGATGGCGATGCCCGGCCAACCCGCGCAAGGCCCCCGAATCGGCCAGTGATGCGCGGCCGCGGTTGTCCAGGTCGGCGCGTATGCACAGATCGGTGACGTCCTTGAACGCGCGTTGTTGCCGCGATTGCTCGATGCGCCGGGCGTCTTCTTCGCGAAAACCACGAATCATGCGCATCCCCATGCGGATCGCCAGATTGCGCGTGTATTCAGGGTTGTCGACCGGCTCAAGCGAACAGTCCCAGTCGCTGTAGCGCACGTCCACCGGACGGATCTCGATATGATGCCGACGCGCGTCCTGCAGCAACTGGTCGGGGCTGTAAAAACCCATGGGCCAGCTGTTGATCAGCGCGCAAGTGAATGCGGCCGGCTCGTGGCATTTGAGCCAGCAGCTGGCGTAGGTCAGCAAGGCGAAGCTGGCGGCATGGGACTCGGGGAAGCCGTAACTGCCGAAGCCCTTGATCTGCTCGAAGATGCGGTGAATGAACTCGTCCGGATAGCCCTTCTCTTTCATTCGTTCGCTGAGGCGAATCCGATGCGGCTCCAGCCCGCCATGACGTTTCCAGGCGGCCATGGAGCGGCGCAGCTGGTCGGCTTCTCCGGGCGAATAGTCGGCGGCAACGATGGCCAGTTGCATGACCTGTTCCTGAAACAGCGGCACGCCCAGCGTGCGCTTGAAGACTTCCTCAAGCGCCTCGGAGGGATAGGTCACCTCCTCCTCGCCATTTCGACGCCTCAAATACGGATGCACCATGTCGCCCTGAATCGGACCCGGCCGGACAATGGCGACCTCAATGACCAGATCATAAAACTCCTTGGGCCTGAGGCGCGGCAGCATCGACATCTGCGCCCGGGATTCAATCTGAAACACGCCGATGGTGTCGGCGCGGCTGATCATCTCGTAGGTCGGCTCATCCCCGGACGGAAGCGTCGCGATGGTCCAGCGCTGGTGCCGATGCAACTCCACCAGATCGAACGTCCGGCGCAGTGCGCTCAGCATGCCGAGGGCCAGGATGTCGACCTTGAGCAGCCCCACCAGATCCAGATCGTCCTTGTCCCACTGAATGATGGTGCGGTCAGCCATGGCGGCGTTTTCCACGGGCACCAGCGTCTCCAGTGGATGCTCGGAGATCACGAAACCGCCGGGGTGCTGGGACAGGTGCCGGGGAAAACCGATCAGTTCGCCGGTCAACGTCAATACGCGGCGCAACACCGGACTGTCGGCCTCGAACCCGCATTCACGCAGACGCTCAGGTGATGGCAAGGTATCGCTCCAGCGGCTGAAACAGTCCGCCAGTGCGTTGATCTGGTCGGGCGGCAAACCGAGCACCCGCGCCACGTCCCGCACCGCGCCCGCACCGTGATAAGTGCTCGCCACGGCGGTCAATGCCGCCCTGCCCCGGCCATAACGCCGAAAGATGTATTGCAGGACTTCCTCGCGGCGCTCGTGCTCGAAGTCGACGTCGATGTCCGGCGGCTCGTTACGTTCTTCGGAGATGAAACGCTCGAACAGCAGGTTGACGTTCGCGGGGTCAAGCTCGGTGATCCCGAGGGCAAAACACACGGTCGAGTTGGCCGCCGAGCCACGGCCCTGACACAGAATTCTCTGATCGCGGGCGAATTTGACGATGTCGTGCACGGTGAGGAAGTAACTTTCGTACTTCATCGTCGAGATGATCTTCAATTCCTTCTCGATGTTTTTCCGCGCCACCTCGGGCACGCCCTTGGGCCAGCGCCAGCGTGCACCGTCTTCGGTGAGCTGGCGCAGCCAACTGGCCGGTGTGTGTTGGGCAGGCACCAGCTCGTGGGGGTATTCGTAGCGCAGCTGTTTCAGGTCAAAACGGCAGCGCCGGGCGATGTTCAGGGTTTCAGCCAGCAGGTCGGCGGGATACAACTCGGCCAGCACATTTCGCGTGCGCAGATGCCGCTCGCCGTTGGGAAACAACCGATGGCCGGCCTCGGCCACGGTGGTGTGGTGACGAATCGCGGTCATGGTGTCTTGCAAGGCGCGACGGCCACGGGCGTGCATGTGCACATCGCCGCTGGCCACGGCCGGGATGTCGAGCGAACGCGCCAGCGCCAGAAGCCTCGACAGACGCAGGCTGTCATCGGGCCCGCAGTGCAGCTGCACGCTCAGCCACAGGTTTTGGTGAAAGGTCTGGCGCAGCCAGTTGCCTTGCTCATGCAACACCTCGGCACGCTGATCCAGGTCCGGCACCCATAACGCCAGCAACCCTGCCACCGGTCGCAGGAAATCCTCACGCAACAGCCGGTACTCGCCCTTCTTGCTGCGCCGTCGGCCCTCGGTGATCAACCCGCACAAGGCTTGATATCCGGCGAGGTCTTCCACCAACAGCACCATTTTCGGGCCGTTCTCAAGGGTGATCTCGCTGCCGATGATCAACGGCAGCTCACACTCCTGTGCGGCCTGCCAGGCGCGGACGATACCCGCCAGCGTGCATTCATCGGTGATGGCCAAGGCTTGATAGCCGTGACGTTTAGCCCGCTCGAACAGCTCCTTGGCGCTGGAGGCTCCGCGCTGAAAACTGAAGTGGGTGAGGCAGTGCAGCTCTGCGTAGTCGCCACTCATGCGAACCATCCCTGCAGCAACAGGCCGCTGTCATCCCCGACCTTGCGGTAGGCCCAGCCGCGCTGTCCGGTACGGGTCTCGACCAGAAAGTAATCGCGACGCACATCGCCGCCGTCCCACCATCCCGACTCGATGCGCTCAGGCCCGGCCAGCACCCGGACGCTGGAATCGCTCAGGTGTTCGGGCTCGCGCAGGAGCCATCCCGGACGGGAAACGTTGTGCACCGCCACAACGGGCTTGCTGGCAGACGTCGGCAACCACGCGCACTCGGGACGATGGTCGGCATGAAAGCCCAGGCCGCTGACCGCTTCATCGCCCAGTCGAGCACGCAGGCGTTCGCGTAACTGCTCCCACGGCATGTTCTGTTGCGGGCGATCATCAAACAGCTCGCGGTGAGAAGGCACGAAGGCCGGCAGATCCTTTGCCTGCAACCTCAACGCGCGCACGGGCGACGGCACCACCACCTGTTCCAGACGCCCGCGGGCCAGTTCGAACAGCCGGTCGGCTTCACGCTCGGCACTGAGTAAACCCACCGGAATCAGCGTATCGGGCGCCACGCTGCCGACACTGGGCACATGTTCCAGATGAATGATGAACCGCTGCACGCCGCTGTCGCGCCCGCCGAGAAACAACGCCAGATCGGCGATCATGCGTTTGAGCGGGAACAGCAGGGCCTGATGGGATTCCACGTCGAAATTGAGCTCGATGCGGGTGTCGAAATGATCGGGCGGCACGTAACACTCAAGGGGCATCGGCCTGCGCCCCAGCAAAGTGTCCAGGTGCTGCAGCACCTGGGGCGGAAAACGTCTGGCCAGGGTATCGCGAGGCAACGCCGACACCTGGCGCAGGCGATGCAGGCCCATGCGGCCAAAGGCTGTCGACACTTCCTGAGACAAGCCGATGCGATTGACCGGCATCTGTTCCAGCACCTGTTGCAGGCTGTCGTTGCAGGTCACCGCCAGGCCATCGTGGGCATTGGCGAGCATGCGCGCCGCCACCGGATTGGGCGCCACGACGATGCGATGAGTAAAACCCAATGCCGTCAGCTCCTGACGCAAACGCGCTTCGAACACCGGCCAGGGTCCGAACAGACCCAGGCTGGACTCGACTTCCATCAGCAGGACGCGGGGGTACTTAAGGCTGACCTGCGAGCTGAACCGATAGGCCCAGGCGGCCAGTAAACGGTGCCAGCGGCCTGTTTCATCCGGGTCGTATTCGACCGTCGCAAACGCGCGGGTCATGGCATGGGCGGCGGTCAGTGACTGACCGGGGCGTAATCCGAGTTCGCGCGCAGCGGCATTGACGGTTTGCAACACACGACGCTGGGCCGAGCCGCTGATCAACGCCAGCGGTTCTTCAGGGTTGGCGCGACGACGCATGACGCCGTCCAGCGCCAGTTGCGGCAGCAGGACACAGGCCCAGAGCATGGAAACCTCAAGCGTCGGTGGTAAACGGAATCGGAGAAGACGGCGCCAGACCACCACGGCACTTGAGCACCCGCAGCTGACGCGGTCGCACATCGATGGCGATGCGCAAGGCAGCGGGCGACGGGTTGACTGCCGCGTGTTGCCCACGGCAGGCAAAGGCCAGGGTTTCGCCGGTTTCCGCCGCCACCTGCAGACGGCGCAAGGCACGGTCGTCGACCTTGTCCGGCCAGCACAGTACCGCGCCACAACTGCCCGAACGCAGGCACTGCTCCACGGCCCACAAGGCGTCGCGTTCACTGGCTTCGATCACCGACAACTGCCGCAGATCGACACCGGCCGCCTGCCACGCTTGGGGGTACGGCACATGAGGCGGCGCCACCAGCACGATGCGCTCGCCACTGTCGGCCAGCCGCGCAAGGGTCGGCCACAGCAGGCGCAATTCACCGCTGCCATGGGCAGGAATCAGGATTTCGGTCAGCGCCGCAGGCGGCCATCCACCCATGGGCAACGCCGCATCGAGCAAGGCATGGCCAGTGGGTTGCGCTGCAACCGGCTGAACCTCGGGACGCCCTTTCCAGACCCGACGCTCGTCCAGCAGTGCGTTGAGGCTGACCACCGCGCCCATCATTCCCGGCGCACCAGGCCGCAGAACACGCCTTCGATGGCGAAGTCCTGATCGGGACGCACCACGATGGGGGCGTAGGCCGGGTTACGTGGCATCAGGCGAAAGGTGTCATGGCCGCGCTCCAGGCGCTTGATGGTCACCTCGCCGTCGAGCCGGGCCACGACGATCTGCCCGTCACGGGCCTCGGCACTTTGCAGGATGCCGACCAGATCGCCGTCGAAAATGCCGTCCTCGATCATCGAATCGCCTTTGACCCGTAGCAGGTAATCGGGAATGCGCAGGAAGGTGCGGCTGTCGAGGGTGAAAGTGTCGTGGACGTCGATGTCGGGACCGATGGGCGCACCGGCCGCGACGCGGCCCAGCACCGGAATTTCCAGCATGTGCACGCGTGGCCTGTTCTCCACCAGCCGGATGCCCCGCGCCTGATTGGCCGTGACTTCGATGAAACCAGCTTCGGTGAGCGCCACGATGTGCTTGCGCGCCACACTGCGCGACGCGAACCCGAAGGCCTCGGAGATTTCCGCCAGGCTCGGTGGCTGGCCATTTTGGGCGATGCGATCCCGAATGAAAGTCAGGATGGCAGAGCGTTTGGGAGATAAAGTCGTCATGGAGCACATTTGTACTCTTTTCGGATAAATCTGGCTAGGGCCGTTTATCCAGAGGCAACGTCTTACAGACAAGGTGACGTCAGCGTGAGGAACAGAAGGCCGCTGCACGGTCTTGGCCTATGCTCTGAAAACCCGCGCCCGCCCCTGTGCAGTCCTGGAGTCCCACCATGAACACACTGCCCGGCCTGTGCGCCCTGCTGCTGACACTCTGTTGCGCCTCGGCGACGGCCGAGGACTGGAAGCTGGCCAAGGACGAAGATGGCATCAAGGTTTACCTGAGCCGGTCGCCGACCTCGCAATACCAGAGCTTTCGCGGCGTAGCACTGATCAAGGCCGACGTGCCGACGCTCAGCCACCTGCAAGAGAACCTGACCATTGCCTGCAAATGGCTGTATGCCTGCGACGACATGCGTCTGTTGAAAGTCGACGGCGACAGCACCTTCGTCTACCTGACCACCGCCCTGCCCTGGCCCGCCAACACGCGGGACATGGTGCTCAAGGTGCAGACCGAGCAGGCTGACGACGGCAGTGTGATACGCCACTTGAGTGCGGTGCACGGCATGGAGCCGGTCGTGCCGGGGATGATTCGTGTCGAACAGCTGCAAGGCGTGTGGCAGATGGTGCCAAAGGGCGAGCGGGAAACAGAGGTGACGTATCAACTGCAAGCCGAACCGGCCGGGGACATTCCCTCATGGCTGGCAAATCGCTTCGTGATCGATGCGCCCATGGTGACGCTCAAAACCTTGCGCGCGGTCGCTGAGCGTCAGGGCGGGCATGCTGCGGACAACGATCTCCCGTAGGGTAGAAACAGGACATGTCCTGGCAGAAGCAAGCCTGGTCATCTCCATTGTTGGTTTTTGATGAGCCAAGGCGGATGAGTCTAGAACAGCGACGCCTGAGTGGGCGCGACAGGCTTCGCGGGCTTTGCCGATCGCTGAGGCATACCGCCCTCCAGGGTCAACAGCAGTTCCTTGGCCGCCAAACCACCGGCAAACCCGGTCAGCGCGCCGGAACGGCCAATCACACGGTGACAGGGCGCGACGATCGAAATCGGGTTCTTGCCATTGGCGGCACCGACTGCACGTACGGCCGCCGGGTTGCCGATCTGGACGGCAATGTCCAGGTAGCTGCGGGTTTCGCCAAAGGGAATGGTCAGCAAGGCGTGCCAGACTTTTTTCTGAAACTCGGTGCCGTGGAAGTCCAGCGCCAGATCGAAGCGATGACGGGTCCCGGCAAAATACTCGGTGAGTTGCTGCTCGGCTCGATCGAGAATCTCGCTGCCCTGATCCTCGTTCATGTCACCAAGCAAAACCCGGTTGGGACGGTCGTTTTCCCAGAGAATGGCCGCAAGGTAAGGACCGTTTGCAATCAGTTTCAACTGACCGACCGGGGATTCGATGAAGCGATAGGTGAAGGTCATGAGAGGCTCCTTGTGGAACGTCGACCGGGCCCTTCAGACATACGAGGCAGGTCGGTATGCGCCCATGGTAACCGCGATGGTTATCGCCGCGATCCAGTTCTTGCGATCAAATTCGGACTCAGCCGCCTTTGGCCTTGCCCGCCCCATCTGCCGCCGAGTTCCAGATGTGCATGGCCGCATACGCACGCCACGGCTTCCACGCCTCTGCCCGCACCTTGTGCAGCGCCAGCCGCGTGAGGCTCGAATCCTGCTGGGTCATGAGGTTCATCAGTACCAGGTCCGAGGCGGGCCAGGCATCGGGATCGCGCCAGGCGCGCATGGCGATGTACTCCACCGTCCACGGGCCAATGCCCGGCATCGCCAGCAACTGACGACGCAGTTCAGCGATGTCATCGCCATGGCTGACATTCAGCGAAATTTCGCCACTGGCAACGGCGGCGGCCACCCGTTGCAGCGTTTCAACGCGTTTGCCGGGCATACCGATCTTGTCCAGATCGACCCGCGCCAGTGCGTCCGGCGTAGGGAACCGCCAGGCAAGTTGTTCGACGGGGCTTTCAGGTACCTGCACGCCCGCTCGCTGCACCAGACGCCCGACGATGGTGGTCGCGCCCTTCACGCTCACCTGTTGCCCGACGATGGTCCGCACCACCAGCTCAAACCCCGAAAAAGCGCCTGGTACGCGCAGCCCTGGACGCTTCTGCACCAACGACGCCAGCCAAGGGTCGAGGGACAGACGGCGGTCGATGTCATCGGGCCTCGCGTACAGGTCGAACATGTGCGAGATCGGCTCGACCAGATCGTCGATGTGCCGACTGACCTCGCCGTGCACTGTCGCGATCAGATGATCCTGGGAAGGCGCCATCGCCACCGACAGCGTGCCGACGCTGCCCTTGAACTCGATATTGCGCAGATACACGCCGTCGATCACCGCCTCAACCCCGGCTGTCATCCGTGCGGCGAAGAAGTTGAGCATGCGTTGCCAGTCGAAAGGCGGATGAAACGGAAGGTGGCGGGACGCTTGGAGGTGGGATGTTTCGAGCATGGGGGAAGCCAGAGAGTCTTCGACCGGCTGTACGCTAACGCAGTGTCGGGCCAAACACAAAAAATGCAGCCACCCTCAAGACGCGGAGCGTCCGGGGAAGCATTACCACGCAGAGCGTGGGAACGATCAACAACAGACGCCGGGCATCCAGTGAGGTGTTACAACGCGGCGCGTGGGAACGATCAACATCAATTGCGCGTGAGGCCACGACAGCGCGTCATCACGTTGGACACCCCACCGCCCCGTCATTCAGATTCTGCTTGTAGTTCTCGTACTGCAGTGTGGCTTTGCCGTTGTTCCATTTCAGCGTCAGCACGAGCACGGAGTCGAAATCGTCGCCCATCCAGTCCTTGACCAGCTTGAGGTCCTTGCCGGAGGCCTCTTGAGCGACCTTGTTGATCAACTCAGGCAGGTAACCGTGGGACCAGGCGGTGTAGATCGTCGCGTCGTGGTATTTGTCGCGCATGAACTCATCGGCCAGGTCGCTGGTGTCGTTGGCGGCGAAATCGATATTGACCGGCAGGCCCAGCTTGATCGCGCTCGGCCCGACGGTCATCAAAGGGCGCAGGTAGCTGTAGGAATGGTCACCTTCACCCTCTTCAACATGGCGGCTCGGGTTGGCGGCGAAGATGAAGTCGGCTTTGCCGAAGGTCTTCGGCAACACCGTGGACAGGTCGATGGCGCGGTTAAGTCCCTGGCAGTTCAATTGCCCCAGCCCCATGTCGGGCTTCTCGGCATGGCGCAGAAAGACCAGCGTCTGAGTGCCGTTCTTGGGTTCTGCATGGACTCCTTTGCCCACGGTGAACCAGAACACCGCCGAGCAGATCAGCAAAAAGGGCAACAGAAAATAAGCGAAACGCTGGAGCGCGTGAGAAACAGCAGGTGATTTGAAAAAGGTCATGATGGCCCAAGTTCTGATGGTGCATGAGGGGCGTATAAGCCCTGAGCAACGTCCCTGTGAACTGGCAATTGGCTAACGAATGCAGGCTAGCGAAGCTTTATGTCCGTATGAAGAATGATCATCAGATGGGAAACAGCGTCAGAGGTTGCACGCAACCCCCTGATTTATCGTATTAATCGCCGAACGGTATGTAAGAAGATGTATCAAGACCGTGTTCAGGCAACCGCATCACGCCCTCTGTAACGGCTGCAAACGACTGCACTCACCACCACCGCCAGGCCCGCCAGGCTGTACACCCATGAAGGTGAGGCGATGGGCAGCAACACCCCGGCCAGCAAGGGACCGACGCCTGCACCGACATCACGCCAGACGGCATTGCCGGCCAGTGCCTGAACTCGCCCCGCGCCCGGATTACGCTCCGCGACCAAGGTGGTCACCAACGGCAGTTGCAACGCGCGCAGGATCAATACACCTCCCGCCCCCAGAATCAGCCAGTGAAACCCGAAGGCTGTCAGCGCCAGCGTGGTCAGCGCGGAAAACACCACCAGCATGCGCACGGCGCCGAAGGCATCGGCCGCACGCCCACCCAATGGGCTGAGCAACATCTCCGAGACATACCGCAGCGCCAGCAGTACGCCCGCAATGAACACCGCGTTGCCACCGAGCACCGATTGCGCCTGCAAAGACAAGCCAAAAATGAACAACCCGTCCAGCGCCACGCCTTCGATGAAGGACCACATGGCAATGCTGTCCGGCGCCTTGAATCGGCGCCCGCCCGGGCTTGGCATCGCATGGGGAATCTTCGGCAACCCTTTGGCGATCAATAACCCGGCCAGCGAAAAGAACGCCAGGATCAGGAAAATCAACCGGGGGCCGAAGTGCAGGCTGATCAAGGCGCCAATCGGCAGCGCCAGCATGGGACCAATCGCGATGATGGCGCGCGAGGTCCCTGAACGGCGTGCTGCGCCACCGGGCTCGGAGGTCGCCAGTGCCTGGGTCGACAGGTTCAGAGCGCCGAACGTCAGGCCCCACCCCAGACGCAGGATCAACAACCACCAGAACCCTGAAATGAACGAATTGCCCAGCGCACACAGTGCCGACACCAGTGCCGCGAGCATCACTGTCGGGCGATCACCGTGTCTGGCGTAGAAGCGCACCACGTAGCTGTAGCCGAAGATGCGCACCAACCGATTGGCTGCCAAGAGGATCCCCGCTTCGGGCAGGCTGATGCCAAACGCGTCGGCGTTCATTGGCAACAGCAGATACAGCAGAACATCGCTGGGCAGACACAGACTGAGAACGGTCGCCGAACGGCGTGAAGCGGAATCGGCATCTCGGGCGGCAAAAGACATGCGCAGAAAGATCCTGTAACACGTTGAAAGCCGCAGCATGAAGAGCGACGGCGCAACTGACAACCACTGATCGGGGCATTCCGCAAAAAAACACGACGCGCCCAACGCCGCTGTTCATCCAGCAACAGTGATTCAGCAATGTTGTTGACGGGGCAACTTACGCACGATGCGTAAAGCTGCCACAGGCACGATTTCCCGCGTGCAACCGCTCATGGCACAGAGCCTGCAATATTCCATTAACGCAGGCTGACTCGCGCTGACTGCCGATTTCGACATAAGCAGCCCTGTGCAGCTTCCGCCTCTTTCAATGGAATTTACCCATGAGCACTTTTCCTCGCTTGCCCACATCCCTGAAGCTGCTGGCTGCGGCACTGACCCTGACGCTTCAGCCTCTGGCTCACGCCGCTGAAACGCCGCCTGCCGAAGTCCATCTGGACTACGCCTATTACTCGCCCGTCAGCCTGGTGCTCAAGCATTTCGGCTGGCTGGAAAAAGCATTGCCTGACACCAAAGTGAGCTGGGTTTTCAGCCAGGGCAGCAACCGCTCGCTGGAGTACCTGAACAGCGGCGGCGTTGATTTCGCCTCGTCAGCCAGCCTCTCTGCCGTACTGGCTCGCGCCAACGGCAGTCCGATCAAATCGGTGTATGTGTACAGCCGCGCCGAATGGACAGCGTTGGTGGTGCGCAAGGATTCCACCCTCAAGAGCGTTGCAGACCTCAAAGGCAAGAAGATCGCCGCCACCAAAGGCACTGATCCCTACCTGTTCACCCTGCGCGCCTTGCAGCAGGCGAAACTGAGCAAAGACGATGTCGAGCTGCTGCACCTGCAACACCCGGACGGCCGCATCGCGCTGGAAAAAGGCGACGTTGACGCCTGGGCCGGCCTTGACCCCCATATGGCCGCCAGTGAAATCCAGGCCGGTTCGCGCCTGCTCTATCGCAACAAGGACTTCAACAGCTATGGCGTGGTCAGCGTGACCGAGCGCTATGCCAAGGAACACCCGGAGGCGATCAAGACCGTGCTGAGTGCCTACGAAAAAGCGCGGGAGTGGGCGCTGAAAAATCCGGATGAGTTTGCTCAGTTGCTGGCGACCGAATCGGGCCTGCCGCTGGACGTCGCCAAGCTGCAACTGACTCGCACCGACATCAGCAGCCCACAGCTCACCGCAAAGGACGTGACGGCGTCGAAAGGCGCCGCACCGATTCTGGTTTCCGAAGAACTGGTGCGCAAAGGCACTGATGTCGATCAGGTCATCGATCAATTGATCGACCCGAGCTTCGGCAAAGCAGCCATCGCCAAGCCATGAGCGACTCCAGAACGGCGACGTTGAACGTCCAGGCGTCTGCCTCGAAGAAGGCTGCCTCCCAAGCGGCGGCCCCCAGCGAAGTCGTCACGCAAACGCCCGGTCGATGGCGCACCCGACTCAAAGGCCTGGCCGTGCCGGTGGCGATTCTTGTGTTGCTGGAAATCGTCGTGCGGATTGGCTGGGTGCAGTCCTATCAAATGCCTGCGCCCAGCGAGATCGCCTCCACCCTGACCGATCTGGCCGACGGCGCGTTGTGGAAGCACATCGGCGCCAGCCTGACCCGCGTGCTCTGCGGGTTTGCCATCGGCGCCAGTCTCGCGCTGTTGTTCGCGGCCTGGGTGGGGCTGAGCCGCGAGGCCGAAGCGTATCTGGAGCCGACGTTTGCCGGGCTGCGATCCATTCCGAGCCTCGCGTGGGTGCCGCTGCTGCTCCTGTGGCTGGGGATCGGCGAGACGTCCAAAATCGTGTTGATCGCCATCGGCGCGTTCTTTCCCGTGTACCTCAACGGCGTGGCGGCGATACGCGGCATTGATCGCAAGCTGGTCGAAGTGGGCCGGATGTACCGCTTCAGTCAACGGCAGATGATCGTGCATCTGTTCTTGCCTGCTGCCCTGCCCGGCCTCTTCACCGGGCTGCGATCTGGGCTGAGCCTGGCCTGGATGTTTTTGGTGGCGGCGGAACTGATCGCCGCCACCAAAGGACTGGGGTATCTGCTCAGTGACGGCCGAGAGACGTCACGCCCGGACATCGTGCTGGCAGCGATCATCGTGCTGGCGTTGTTGGGAAAGCTGAGCGACGGCGTGCTGGCACTGCTCGAGAAACGCTTTCTGGCATGGCGCGATACGTTCAAGGGAAACCACTGATCTCGCGAACAATGCAAAAACCTGTAGGCGTGAGCTTGCTTGGGATGGGCGTATTCCAATCGATGACACGCGTGGGCAGTACCGGCCCCTTCGTGAGCAAGCTCACTCCCACAGAAAAACGCTGTTCACTTCTTACGCCCGCCTTCTGACTCCGCCTGCCTTTCATCCGATCCAGAGTTGACGAGACGATCGCTTTGGTGTTTCCTGAAACCGGTTTCAGAGCGTCATACGCTCTCCGTAAAAGCCTGCTGATAAATCCAATAAGGGTCAGGCCATGAACAGTATTCCATCACCGGCGCGCGCCCGCGTCACCATGAACGATGTCGCCGACATGGCCGGCGTGTCCAAAGCCAGCGTGTCGCGCTTCATCGGCGAAGACCGCCAATTGCTGTCCGAAGCCATTGCCCAGCGCATCGAACACGCCATCGAAACCCTCGGTTATCGCCCTAACCAAATGGCGCGCGGCCTCAAGCGCGGCCGTACTCGCTTGATCGGCATGCTGGTCGCCGACATCCGCAACCCCTACTCCATTGCCGTCATGCACGGCGTCGAAACCGCCTGCCGCAAGCACGGCTACAGCCTGGTGGTGTGCAACACCGACCGCGATGACGAACAGGAACGCCTGCATCTGGCGGCGCTGCGTTCATACAACATCGAAGGCCTGATCGTGAACACCCTCGGTCACCATCTGGATGAATTGCGCGAACTGCACAGCGAGCTGCCGATGGTCCTGGTGGACCGCAAGGTCGATCAACTGCAAAGCGATCTGGTGGGCCTGAATAACATCGCCGCCGTCAACCAGGCGCTGGATCACCTCCAGCAATCGGGGTACCGCGACATCCTCATGGTCACCGAACCGCAGGATGGCACCAGCTCGCGGATCGAGCGCGTTGACGCTTTCAAGTCCGGTATCGCCCAGCGTTCCGGCATGCGCGGTCAGGTGCGCGAGACCGGCGACCGCCTGCGCGATCATCTGCGTGAGTTCCTGGCCCAGACCGGTCATGGCCATAAAGCCGTGTTCACCGGCAACGGCGTAGCGACCCTGAACACCACCCGCCAGCTGCATGACCTGGGTTGCCATCTGTTCGATGACATTGGCCTGATTGCCCTCGACGAACTGGATTGGTATCCGTTGGTGGGCGGCGGTATTACCGCCCTGGCGCAACCGACCCACGACATCGGCGTGACCGCCTTCGAGTGCCTGCTCGGGCGTCTGCGCGGTGATCTGGACGCCGTGAAAACCTTTGACTTCCCGGCCCAACTGATCGTGCGCGGTTCCACGCGACAGCGACCCTGACCCCCTTTTTATACCGCAGGTCTTCGCGCCTGCTTTTTTGAAGAACTTTCTTCGAGCCCCTCGGCTCGAACAAAATGAAACCGGTTTCAGAGGACAATAACAATGAGCCGATTCCCCGTTGCCATCAGCCTGGGCGCCTTCGGTGCCGACTTCGTCCGCGAGCGCGGCCAAGCCAGCTTCATCCCGCTTCTGGTTGAGGCAGGCGTCACGCGCATCGAACTGCGCGAAGAACTGTTCAGCGGTCGCGAAGACCTGGCAGCCCTCGGCGAAGCCATTCGCGCCCAAGGACTGGAATGCCTGTATTCCGCACCGCTGGAGCTCTGGCTTGAAGGGCAGCGTCAACCCAATCCGGCGCTGGAAGCGACACTGCAGCGCGCATCGGCATGTGGCGCTGCATGGCTCAAGGTGTCGCTCGGGCATTTAACCGAGGACAGCGACATCGCCGCCCTCGCCGACCGTCTGGCCCGTTACGACGTGCACCTTCTTGTGGAGAACGACCAGACACCACAAGGCGGCCGCATCGAGCCTTTCACCGACTTCTTCGCCCGCGTCGATGCGTTGCAGATGCCCATCGGCATGACCTTCGACATCGGCAACTGGATGTGGCAGGAGCAGTCGGCCTCCAGCGCCGCCCGCCAGTTGGGTCGCTTCGTCGAATACGTGCATTGCAAAGCCGTAGTGCGCAACCCGGCGGGCAAGCTGATCGCCGTGCCGCCGACGCCAACCGACCTGCATCAGTGGGAACAACTGCTCAAGCACATGCCCACTGGCTTGCCCCGGGCCGTCGAATACCCGCTGCAAGGCGAGGATCTGCTGGAAGTCACGCGCACCCAGGTTGACGCCCTCGCCCGCCTCGGCCAACCGCGTGTTCAACCTGCTACTGAGGCCTTGAGCCATGTCTGAAATCGATATTCTTTCCTTCGGCGAAACCATGACCATGCTGGTCGCCGAGCAGACCGGCGATCTGGCTCAGGTTCGTCATTTCGAAAAGCGCATTGCCGGCGCCGACAGCAACGTTGCCATTGGCTTGTCTCGACTGGGTTTCAAGGTCGCGTGGCTGAGCCGTGTCGGCAACGACTCCATGGGCCGCTTCGTCACCGACAGCCTGCAACAGGAAGGTGTCGATTGCAGTCATGTGACGGTCGATGCGGGCCACCCCACCGGGTTTCAATTCAAATCGCTGGAGCTTGAAGGCGCCGACCCTGTGGTCGAGTACTTCCGCCGTGGCTCGGCAGCCAGTCACCTCTCGGTCAACGACATCGTTCCCGAATTGCTCAAGGCCCGGCACCTGCATGCTACCGGGATTCCTGCTGCGCTGTCCGACACCTGCCGAGAGCTGTCCCATGTGCTGATGACGCAGATGCGCGACGCCGGACGCAGTGTGTCGTTCGACCCCAATCTGCGGCCTTCGCTGTGGTCAAACCGGGCGACGATGATTCGTGAGGTGAACCGCCTCGCCAGCCTGGCGCACTGGGTGATGCCAGGCATGGCCGAGGGTGAACTGTTGACGGGCTACGACACCCCCGGCGACATCGCGAAGTTCTACCTGGACATGGGCGTGGAAGCGGTGGTGATCAAACTCGGCGCCAAAGGCGCGTATTACCGCACCCAACTCAACGAAGCGTTCGTGCCCGGCGTGCCGGTGGCCAAGGTCATTGACACGGTCGGTGCGGGCGATGGCTTTGCGGTCGGCGTGATCAGCGCGCTCCTGGAAAACCTCGGTATCGCCGAGGCAACCGCCCGTGGCAACTGGGTCGGCAGTCAAGCGGTGCAGAGCCGGGGCGACATGGAGGGTTTGCCCACTCGCGCCGCCTTGCACACGGCCGAACTGAACCAGACAACACGACGACAGACCGCCTGATTTCCCGTTAATTACGTGCACACACTGTTCCCCTTCACCTGCTGCGACAAAAACAACATGCTCAGGGAGCCTGAAATGGAAAAGCTACTCGAAACCGTCAAGCACGCCGGCCTCAAACGCCGCTGGCTGCTGATCATGCCGATTGTCTTCATCACCTACAGCCTGGCCTATCTGGACCGCGCCAACTATGGCTTCGCCGCTGCCTCGGGCATGGCCGAAGACCTGCACATCACCCCTGGCATGTCGTCGTTGCTGGGGGCGTTGTTCTTCCTCGGCTACTTCTTCTTCCAGGTCCCGGGCGCCATCTACGCCCAGAAGAAGAGCGTGAAGAAGCTGATTTTCGTCAGCCTGATTCTGTGGGGCAGCCTGGCGACCCTGACGGGCATCGTCTCCAACGCCTACATGCTGATCGGTATCCGCTTCATGCTCGGCGTGGTCGAGGCTGCCGTAATGCCGGCCATGCTGGTGTACCTCTGCTACTGGTTCACCAAAGCCGAACGCTCCCGCGCCAACACCGTGCTGATCCTCGGTAACCCGGTGACCATGCTCTGGATGTCGGTGGTGTCGGGCTATCTCGTAGCGCACTTCAGCTGGCGCTGGATGTTCATCGTCGAAGGCCTGCCTGCGGTGATCTGGGCGTTTATCTGGTGGCGCCTGGTGGACGAGCGTCCCGCGCAGGCCAAATGGCTGACCGAGGAAGAAAAGACCGAACTGCAAGCGCGTCTGGACGCCGAACAGGTCGGCATCAAACCGGTAAAGAACTACGCCGAAGCCTTCCGTTCGCCAAAAGTCCTGCTGCTGGCCGCGCAGTATTTCTGCTGGAGCATCGGCGTGTACGGCTTCGTGCTGTGGCTGCCAACGATCATCAAGAAAGGCATGCAGATAGACATGGTGGAAGCCGGCTGGTTGTCCGCACTGCCTTATCTGGCGGCGGTGATCGGCATGGTGCTGGTGTCCTGGGCGTCCGACAAACTGCAAAAACGCAAAGCCTTCGTCTGGCCGCCGCTGCTGCTGGCCGCCGTCGCGTTCTACGGTTCTTACGCGCTGGGTACCGACCACTTCTGGTGGTCCTACGCCCTGCTGGTAATCGCCGGCGCCTGCATGTACGCGCCTTATGGTCCGTTCTTCGCCATCGTGCCGGAAATCCTTCCCGCCAACGTCGCCGGTGGTGCCATGGCGTTGATCAACAGCCTGGGCGCCCTGGGTTCGTTTGCGGGCTCGTACCTGGTTGGCTACCTCAATGGCGTCACCGGCACCTTGAGCGCGTCCTACCTGTTCATGGGCGGCGCCTTGCTGGTGTCGGTCGTATTGACCTTGTTGCTCAAGCCGGACAACTCCGCAAAGCCGGTGCGCGATGAGCCGACTGTTCGTCGCACGCCTGCGCACCCCTGATCTGGAAGTCATTCGATGAAGAAGCACATTGTTCTCTATAAAAAACTGTCGGCGCCCCTGATGGAGCGCCTGCAGGCGCACGCCGAGGTCACGCTGATCGATGACCCGAAAACCCAGGATGGTCTGGCTCGACTGCGCGATGCCTTGCCCCAGGCGGACGGTCTGCTGGGCGCCAGCCTCAAGCTTGATGCGCAACTGCTCGATCTGGCGCCGAAGCTCAAGGCGGTGTCCAGCGTCTCCGTGGGCGTCGATAACTACGACATCGACGACCTCACCCGACGCGGCATCCTGCTGACGAACACCCCGGACGTACTGACTGAAACCACCGCAGACACCGGGTTTGCGCTGATCATGGCCACGGCCCGTCGCGTGGTGGAACTGGCCACGATGGTGCGCAACGGCGAATGGACGCAGAACATCGGCCCAACACATTTCGGTACCGATGTTCACGGCAAAACCCTCGGCATTGTCGGCATGGGACGGATCGGTGAAGCCGTGGCCCAGCGCGGCCACTTCGGCTTCGGCATGCCGGTGCTCTATCACAGTCACTCGCGCAAGCCGGCAGTCGAAGCCCGCTTCAATGCGCAATACCGCAGCCTGGACGCGCTGCTGCAAGAAGCTGATTTCGTCTGCCTGACCGTACCGCTGACCGCTGAAACGGAAGGCCTGATCGGCGCGGAGCAATTTGCCCGGATGCGCCCCGAGACGATCTTCATCAACATTGCGCGGGGCAAAGTGGTGGATGAGCAGGCCTTGATCAACGCCCTGCAGAACGGACAGATTCGCGCGGCAGGCCTCGACGTGTTCGAGCGTGAGCCGTTGCAGGCGGATTCCCTGCTGCTGCAACTGGACAACGTGGTGGCGACCCCGCACATGGGCTCGGCCACGCACGAGACCCGCGAGGCGATGGCACGTTGTGCCGTGGATAATCTGGTGGCGGCACTGACTGGAGAGCGGCCGAAGGATCTGGTGAATCCATCAGCCTGGAAAACCGGTGACCTTTAGGCGGGAGCTTGGTCTGCGGCGCATCCGGACGATTGCGGTGTTTCAGACTAAATTGCAGTGTCTGGTCTGACGCATCGCGAGCAAGCTCAATCCTGTAGAGATTGCAGTCCGCCTGGCGCAGCTTGCGCAGGCGAGAACTGCGCCCTCAATTCAAACCTTAAACCGCGTCACCATCGCCTTCAGGTCCACCGCCAGGCGCGACAGCTCATGGCTGGCCGCGCTGGTCTGGTTGGCACCCGCCGCCGTCTGCGCGGCCAGGTCGCGAATGTTCACCAGATTACGGTCCACTTCACGCGACACCTGCGCCTGCTCTTCCGAAGCGCTGGCAATGACCAGGTTGCGCTCATTGATCTGGGAGATCGCCTCGGTAATGAGCTCCAGCGCATCGCCCGCCGAACTGGCCAGGCTCAGCGTGGTGCGCGTGCTGTCCGTGTTACGTGACATGGATTGCACCGCATCGCCCGTCCGGGTCTGAATGCCGGCCACCATTTGCTCGATTTCAGTGGTCGATTGCGCCGTCCGGTGAGCCAGCGCGCGGACCTCATCGGCCACCACCGCAAAGCCACGCCCCGCCTCGCCCGCCCGTGCGGCTTCAATCGCGGCGTTGAGCGCCAACAGGTTGGTCTGCTCGGCGATCGAACGGATCACGTCGAGCACCTTGCCGATATCGCGGCCCTGCTCCGCCAGACCTTCCACCAACCCCGAGGTCGCCTGAATCTGCTGAGTCATGTCCTGAATCGACTTGACTGTTTCAACCACCCGGTCACGCCCCTGGCGCGCGGTCTGGTTGGATTGCTGCGAGGCTTCTGAGGTCGACACCGCGTTGCGCGCCACTTCTTCCACGGCAGCGGTCATTTCGTTGACCGCCGTCGCGGCCTGTTCGATTTCATTGTTTTGCTGCTGCAAACCCCGCGACGACTCTTCCGTCACCGCGCTCAGCTCCTCTGCGGCAGACGCCAGTTGCGTGGCCGAGCCCGAGATCAATTCGATGGTCTTGCGCAAGTTCTGTTGCATGGTCGCCAGCGCCTTCAATAACTGCGTGGCTTCATCCTTGCCATCCACTTCAATCGGTCGGGTCAAATCACCGGCGGCAATCTCTTCTGCAACCCGCACCGCTCTAGACAGCGGGTTGACGATACTTTTAGTCAGCAACCAGGCCAACAAAATGGTCATGAGCGCAGCGATAACCGAGACGGAAATAACACCTACATTGGCGCCATCATATTGCTGTTTCGAAACAACCGCCGCGTCGCCGGCACTTTTCTTATTGATGCTAATGAGCTGGTTAAGCTGGACCCCCATAAGGTCGGTGGCGTCTTTCATGCGGGTGTTGATCAAGTTGCGCATGTCTTCCGTCTTTTCCTGACGCGACAAGTCCAGTACTTGCGCCTGCACATCAAGAAAGGTTGCCAGCGTCGCCTCGAATTGACGATACACCGCCAACTCCTCGCCCTCGGCAGGTAACGCAGCGTAGTTCTTCTTGGCGTCCTGCAACTTTCCGATCAACTCGGCAATGCGCCCTTCGGTTTCGCGCAGTGCTGCAGGCTCGCGATTGACCAGCGTCCGGAAGGACGTGATGCGCAGGCGCAGAGTGTTTTCCAGCATGTTGCCCAGATACCCCACGCTGGGCAGCTGGTTGGTTTCAATGTCTGTGGTGGCCTGTCGAATCACAGCCATGCGATTGAGAGAGAAAAAGCCCAACCCGATCACCAGCACGGCGATGAAGGCGAACCCCAGGAATGCGCGAGGCGCGATGTTCATGTTTCTAATCGACATGGAATGTCTCTCTTCAAAGATCCGGCAGAGGCGTCCATGCGTAAATCAGGCGATCGAAACGTTAGTTCGTCTCGTTGGCAAAGGATGGCTGTCATATGACATGCAACTTCATGTTTCGCTGCCACCTGATCTTCTATCGGCAGAGGACGATCATTTATTCAGTGGACTTTGAATGTTTTTTTAAAACGGATGTTTTGCTGGATCCAATTCTTGGACCTAAAACGTTTGTGTGTTAACAGAGCGTTACAGTCAGACTAAACCGTCTTCGTTTGTCACAGGATTTGAGCCCGCTAATCACCTCGTCCATCCTGTTTGATCCGCAGAGAAACGCGCTGAAGTAATGGCCGTATGCCTTATTTTGCAATAACGATTCAGCGGGCCTTATAAAAATTAATTGGATATAACGAAGCTTGACGTCCATCAAAGAAACATAAAATTTTTCCTGCTGTAGGATTTTTTTCTCATGCCTGTCAGAAGTCGGTGCTACCTTTAGCTCTCTCGTGGCCTGTGGATCCATGCTCCGGCGAACCTGGTACTAGAAAATGCATCGTCATGCTCTGGCATGCGCGTTGCGACGTTCTCGGCACCGACTCACAGACACTTTTCCCTGCCCTGCGGAGCTCTGGATTTGCTCGATTGAACGAGGTAGGCCCCATGAACAAAGTCACGTTTCCAAACGCTTGTCAGCTGATGCGCTGGCACTTCCACCCGGTCGGCTTCGAAGCCAACATGGATGCACCCAGCAGCATGGTTGCGCGCCTGTTCGACCGTGCCAGCGGCGAGACGGTCATCGCGATCGCGGGGATTCCCTGCCAGACCGTGATGAACGCGATGGACGTGGAGCGCATTATCGAGGCCATTGAACTCGAGCTGGAAACCTTTGTTCCGCGGCAGACGCTCTACCTCAATCAGGCCTGAGGCCCACCGCGATGCAGGGCATCAGCGCCCTGCAATGTCCGTCCACCGGCCCGGAATTCGCCGCCTCCCGCCGTTCAGCTCAGGCAGCTCGTGCGAGCGCATCCCTCACCACACCGCAATCGTCGAATCCGCCCTTGGCTCTGTTCCTCCGCACAACACGCCACTCACTGGGTCGCGCACGATGATCTGCCCGCGACCGTAGTCGGTGGAATCGTAGGCGATGCTGATGTCGTGCCCTCGCCTGGCCAGCCCTGCCGCCAGGTCCCGCGAGGCGCCCTGCTCGATGCCTATTTTCAGGCCGCCCAGCCACTGCCAACGCGGTGCATCCAGCGCCGACTGCGGGTTGAGGTCGAAGTCCACCAGGTTCATCACCATCTGCACATGCCCCTGCGGCTGCATGTAACCGCCCATGACGCCAAACGGACCGACCGGCTGATCGTCCTTGGTCAGGAAGCCAGGAATGATCGTGTGGAAGGTCTTTTTGCCCGGAGCCAGGCAGTTGGCATGGGTTGGATCAAGGCTGAATTCCTGCCCGCGATTCTGCAACGCCAGGCCGCTGTCCGGCAGTACCACGCCGGAACCGAAGCCGTGGTAGTTGCTTTGAATGAACGACACCATGTTGCCCTCGGCATCGGCCGTCGCCAGGTACACCGTTCCGCTCGCGTGTGGATCACCCGGCGTGGGCGCTTGCGCCTGATCGCCAATCAACGCCCTGCGCGCGTCGCTGTAGCGGTCGCTCAACAGGTCTGCCACTGCCACGCGCATGTGATCGGGATCGGTGATGTGGTGCAGGCCGTCGCTGTACGCCAGCTTCATGGCCTCCAGCTGCCGATGCCAGGTCAGTTGACTGTCGCGATGATCGAATGCGAACCCCTCCAGTATCTTCAAGGTCATGAGTGCGACCAGGCCCTGGCCGCTGGGCGGGATCTCCCAGACGTCGTAGCCGCGATAGCGGATGCTGATCGGGTCAACCCATTGCGCGCGGAAACCCGCCAGGTCTTCAGCCCTCAAATAGCCGCCGGTTGAACGAGCATGCGCGTCGAGTCGCTGTGCCAGAGCGCCGCGATAGAGGCTTTCGCACTCCGTTGCTGCCAGTTCTTCCAGGGTGTTCGCCTGAGCCGGATTGCGAAACAGCTCACCCGCCTTTGGCGCTCGCCCGTCGATGAGGAAGGTCTGGAACCAGCTGTCCATCACGGGATCGCGGTGGGCACTGAATTCGTCGAACGCGATTTGCCATTGATGAGCAACCACGGGCGACAGCGGAAATCCGTCGCGGGCCAGGCTGATCGCCGGCTGCAACAGTTCGGCAAACGGCAGCTTTCCGAAACGCCGGGACAGCTCGGCCCAGGCCGAAGGGCAACCGGGCACCGTCACCGGTGTCCAGCCGTACATCGGCATCTGGTCATGCCCGGCGGCCTTCACGGCCTCGACACTCAAGGCCGCCGGCGCATGGCCGTTGGCGTTCAGTCCGTGGAGCTGACCCTTGCACCAGACCAGCGCGAAGGCGTCGCCGCCAATGCCGCAGCCGGTCGGTTCGACCACCGTTAATGCGGCCGCCGTGGCAATCGCGGCATCGATCGCATTGCCGCCCTTTTGCATGACTTCGATACCCGCTTGCGCCGCCAGCGGTTGCGACGCGGCGACCATGCCGCGTCGGGCAAACACGCTCTGGCGTTGCGAGGGATACGGGTATTGGTGAGCAGAAAATTTCAACATGACGAACGCTCTTCAGAAAACTGGATTCATTGCCCGGACTTGATGCGGTTCCATTCCCGGGTGATCAGGCGCTGGATGTTGTCCGGCAGGTCGGCGGACACGAAGGTGTGGCTGATCACCTCGTCACCCGGATAGATCCCCGGATTGCCGCTGACTTTTGGGTCCATCAAGGCAGTGGCGTCTGTGTTCGGGTTGGCATAACCGACGTAATCACTCACCGGCGCGATGACGTCCGGACGCAGCAGGTAATTGATGAACGCATGGGCGTTGGCGACGTTGCCGGCATCCTTGGGAATCGCCAGCATGTCGAACCACAGGTTCACGCCTTCCTTGGGAATCAGGTAGCGGATGTCGACGTTCTTCCCGGCTTCTTTGGCGCGCGTCTGGGCCTGCATCACGTCGCCCGAATAACCGACCGCCACGCAGATATCGCCGTTGGCGAGGTCAGCCGTGTACTTGGACGAGTTGAAATAGGTCACCGACGGACGCAGCTTCATCAGCAAGGCAGAGGCCTTTTTGTAGTCGTCGGGCTTGACGCTGTTGGGGTCCAGGCCCAGGTACAGCAGGGTCTGCGGAATGATCTTCACCGGCGCATCGAGAAACGCTACGCCGCAGCTCTTGAGCTTGGCCAGATTGTCGGGGTTGAGCACCATCGACCACGAATCCAGTACCGCGTCCTTGCCCAGCACCGCACGCACCTTCTCTTCGTTGTAACCGATGCCGACCGTGCCCCACATGTACGGCACGGCATAACGGTTGCCGGGGTCGGCGGCTTCCAGACGCTTCATCAAGCGCGGGTCCAGGTGATTCCAGTTGGTCAACAACGACCGCTGCAACGGCTGGTAGGCACCCGCCCGAATCTGCTTGGACAAGAACTGGCTGGAAGGCACCACCAGGTCATACCCCGAATGCCCCGACAGCATCTTCGCTTCGAGCATTTCGTTGGTGTCGAAGATGTCGTACTGAACCTTGATCCCGCTGTCCTTTTCGAAGTTTTTCAGGGTGTCGGGGCCGATGTAGTCCGACCAGTTATACATCTTCATCACGCCGTCGGCGGCATGCGCCGCGGGCAGAAAGGCAACAGAGCACAGAGCAGCGGCAAAGCAGAATGAACGCATGACGATTTCCTTGTGAGCGTTACAACACGCGGCTGAGAAAGGCTTGGGTACGGGGGTGGGTGGGACGGCTGAAAATCTGCTCGGGCGGGCCTTGTTCGATCAGTTCGCCCTGATCGAGCACCACCACACGGTCGGCGACTTCGCGGGCAAAGCCCATTTCGTGAGTCACGACCACCATGGTCATACCGTCTTCGGCAAGTGCCTTCATGACGTGCAGCACTTCGCCGACGGTTTCCGGGTCCAGCGCACTGGTCGGCTCGTCGAACAACATGGCCTTGGGTTTCATGGCCAGGGCGCGGGCAATCGCCACCCGCTGCTGCTGACCACCGGACAGCATCGAGGGGTAATGCCCGGCCTTGTCTGCCAGACCGACCCGCGCCAACAGTTCACGGCCCTGACTCAATGCTGCCTCACGCGAAACGCCCAGCACGTGAATCGGCGCTTCGATGATGTTTTCCAGCGCGGTCATGTGCGCGAACAAATTGAAGCGCTGAAAGACCATGCCGATGTCACGCCGCTGGCGAGCAATATTGCGCTCCGAATCGCGCACCAGACGGCCATCGGCACGTTCGCGATAGCCCATCGGCTGGCCATTGACCCGGATGCGCCCGGACTGGATGTCTTCCAGCAGGTTGATGCAACGGATGAACGTGGTTTTGCCCGAACCCGAGGCGCCGATCAGCACCACCACTTCGCCGCGACGGACCTGCAGGGAGATGCCCTTCAGGATTTCCAGATCGCCGAACGACTTGTGAACGTCCAGCGCCTCGATGATCAGTTCTTCGCTTTGATGCGCCATCTCAACGCCCCCTCAACAGTTTCATCGCACTGCGGCCAAACATGCGTTTCGCCGCAGGCGGTTGACGATCGGATTGGCCGAAACGCTGTTCAAGCCAGCGCTGGAAGAAGCCCCACAGGGTGGTGAGCATGAGGAAATAGATCGCGACCACGAGGTACAGCTCGAAGACCCGGAACGTTGCCGACGTGACCATTTGCGTGCTCAACAGCAACTCCTGCACCCCGATCACGCTGACCAGCGTTGTGTTTTTCAGCATCACGTTGAACTCGTTGCCCAGCGGCGGCACGATCACCCGGAATGCCTGTGGCAGCACGATGCGGCGCATCAGCTTGCCGAAGGTCATGCCCAGCGAACGGCCAGCTTCGTATTGGCCTTTGTCCACCGCGCCGATCCCCGCGCGGATGATTTCGGCCATGTAGGCGCCTTCATTCAGGCCCAGGGCGATGATCGCTGCCTGAATGTTGCCCGGCACGATGAACCAGCCCAGGTCGATGTCCTCGAAACGAAAAATGCCACCCGCGGCCAGTGCGGTGTAGAGGAACACGATCTGCACCAGCAACGGCGTGCCGCGCATCAGCCAGACGTAGAACCGAACCGGCAGGTTCAGCAGCGGATTCTTCGACAGGCGCATCAAGGCGGCGATCAGGCCCAGGGTGCACCCGAGCAGCATCGCCAGCACGCTGATCAGGCAGGTCAGCCACAACCCGGTGAGGTACACCCCACTGGGCTGCAACAGGTACTGCCAGAACACTTCCCAATTGAAATTCATCGGTCTATTCCGTTTGGCGGGCTTTCAATCGAGCTTGTCGCTTTCGACGTGCCATTTGGCGAGGAGCTGCGTGTAGCTGCCATCGCTGCGCATGTCGCTGATCACCTGTTGCACGGCGGCGGTCAGCTGCGGGTCGTCCTTGCGAATGCCCAGCCCGGTCAGAATCCGGCTGAAGGCAGGCACACCTTCCTGAAACAGGTCGGGCGCCATGTTGGCGTAGTAACCGGCGGTTTCTACCGTGGTGCCATAGGCGTCCACCTGACTGATCCGCAGCGCCTGAAAGGCATCGGTGTCGGTGTTGTAAACCACCAGTTTGAGCGGCGGCTTGCCGGCCTTGGTCAGGGTTTCGTTCTGGGCGTCTAGCAAGGTCTTGATGGTGGAGCCATTGAGCACCGCCACCTTGTGCCCCGAGAGATCATCCAGCGACTTGATGCCCTTGGGATTGCCTTTGGGCACCACCACCGACTGGCTGGAGTACATGTAGTTGACGATGTTGATCACTTCCCGACGCTCAGGCTTGTCGAACAACTGATCGACGATCATGTCGCACTGCTGCGCCAGCAATGCTGGCACCAGGCCGGAAAACGGAATCACCCGCCACTCGACCTTCTTGCCACCCAGACGCTTGGCAATTTCCACCCCGAGGTCGATGGTAAGGCCCACCGGTTTCTGCGCAGCATCGAACGACACCAGCGGCGGTGAGTCCATGCCAGAGCAATAGGTGACCTTATCGACCTTCTGCAGACGGTCTGGCACGGTCGGGTTGGCGAACACCATGGGTGCACACAGACTCATGGAAACGAGGGCGGCCAGCGCGGCGGGTTTGTGCATGACGAAAGCTCCGATTTCGGTAAGAAAGTAAGGGCAGTTCTGAACGTCGATACAGGGTGACCGGGTATCTCTGGCGGGCTGGTTGCCCGCTTCTGGTGTGAAAGAATGTCAGCCGCTCACGCAGGCTTATGTTGTTCGAGAAAAGCAACCAGGCTGGGAATCGTGCCTTCGATGTGGTCGCGCAGGACATGCTCGGCCTGATCGGCATCGCCCGCGCGCAACGCCTCAAGGATGACGGCATGTTCGTCACGGGCGCTCAGCGGCTTTTCACCATGCTCAAGCCAGACCCGCATGTGCGGCTCGATGGCGGTGTACAACGCAGAAATCTGGCGCATCAGTCGCGCCCGGCCGCTGAGGCTGCAGAGGTATTCATGGAATGCGCGGTGGCGCCCTACCCACTCGGAACTGTCGTCGCGGTAGTCGTCCATGTCGTCGAGCAGGCGTTCAAGGTGGATCAGGTGGCGCTCGGTGATTTTCGGCACAGCGACCCGGATCGCCAGGCCTTCCAGTGCGCTGCGCATCTCGAACACTTCGCGCATTTCTTCAATGTTCAATCCGCTGACTACTGCGCCACGGTTGGGGCGCAAGGTGACCAGTCCATCGGCCGCCAGGCGCCTGAATGCCTCACGCACCGGCATACGGCTCATGCCGATCTCGGTAGCAATGTCTTCGGCGATAAGCCGTTCGCCCATGCGGTACGTGCCCTTGCAGATAGCGTCGAGCAAAAAAGCGTAGGCCTCTTCTTCAGCAGTGACAGGTAAGCGGTCGGCGTATCCGGGTACGAGTCGCATAGCATTACCTTTTTGAATTTTTGTATCCAATCATCCACGGATACACAAAAGCAAAAGCGATGCCAGCTTGACACATCGTGCAGCAACTCAATGAACCTGTTACGAATTTTTAATGTGAACGCCCGCTGAGCAGTCACGATGGACTGCTACCGATTGGATCAGGCGTGGGAATGAACGCACCACCATCAAGCACAGGTGTGCGTTTGGGAAACGCGGGAATGTGACGGCGAACGGCTACGGGTGACGAATCACCGATTCGATCTGCAGCATGGCCGGCAGCAACGCGTCGGCGAGTTCCTGGGCCTTGGGCGTGGGTTGCATCTTGCGATTGCGTCGCAGGAACAATGGATCGCCGAAACATTGGCGTAACCGCACCAGCGATCCACTGACCGCAGGTTGAGACACGCGAAGGTGACGGGCCGCTTCGCTGACGCTGCGTTCGCGAAAGACCACCAGAAAGGTCAGAAGCAGATTCAGGTCAATGCCTAAAAGAATGTCTTCATTCAAGGACATGTCAGGTCACCTCATTCGCCTCGACGACGAAGCTGTTGAACTGGATGTGGCTGATGGCCCCGCTCGACAGCAAGTCCATGAAGCCGGTCAGCTCCGGGTGGGAGAAATGCGCTTGCATCTGAGTTTCGGACTGCCAATAACCGCTGACGATCCAAGAGGCGTCGTCATGTTTGCTGGCGGTAAAGGTGTAGGCGACGCACGGGGTCGTGCTGCTCAGAACGTCAAGCATGCGGGGCACACGCATGCCGACCTCGCTCGCACGCCCTTGGGCGGCGTGTATCTCCACGGTGTTGATGGCCGAAACAAGCATCATCCTCTCCTGCGATAAATGATCGGGTAAGTCTGACGACCGGAGGCGCCCGGATAAACCACAGGTTCGGAGTTTCAGCATTGCGGATTAAGCGACAATTAAGCAGATCTCGCTGGACAGAAGACCCTCATGGCAAAAGACAGGCTTTACCTGTGGGAGTCAACTTGCTGACGAATGCGGTGGGTCATTCAGCAGTGGTGTCACTGACCTAAAGCATTCGCCACTGTCGTAACCTCCAGCAGCTCCCACAAGGTACGCGGCAGGCGCGAAATCTCGGTTTATCCGGTCTTGCGCAGCAGACTCTCTGCCAGTTTATGCGTACCACAAAGCATGAATTCAACGCACTATCTGTGGGAGCAGTCCGAGGTTACGAGGGCCGCGAATGCGGTGTGTCATTTAGCGGTGATGTCACTGACCCACCGCATTCGCCACTGTCGTAACCTCCAGCAGCTCCCACAGGGTACGCGGCAGGCGCGAAGTCTCGGTTTATCCGGTCTTGTGCAGCAGACTCTCTGCCGGTTTATGCGTGCCACCAAGCATGAATTCAATGCACTACCTGTGGGAGCAGTCCGAGGTTACGAGGGGCTGGGCCGCAATTCGGACGAATGCGGTGTGTCATTTAGCGGTGATGTCACTGACCCACCGCATTCGCCACTGTCGTAACCTCCAGCAGCTCCCACAGGGTACGCGGCAGGCGCGAAGTCTCGGCTTATCCGGTCTTGCGCAGCAGACTCTCTGCCGGTTTATGCGTGCCACCAAGCATGTGTGCAACGCACTATCTGTGGGAGCAGTCCGAGGTTACGAGGGCCGCGAATGCGGTGTGTCATTTCGCGGTGATGTCACTAACACACCGCATTCGCCACTGTCGTAACCTCCAGCAGCTCCCACAGGGTACGCGGCAGGAGCGGAGTCTCGGGTAATCAGGTCTCTACTTGTGGGAGACGTCCGAGGTTACGAGGGCAGCGAATGCGATGTGTCATTCATCTTCGATGTCCCTGATCCAACGCATTCGTCGGAATGCCGCCCAGACCAAGCTCGTTCCTACAGTTCATGGGGCGTTCAACCGGGATGCCCGATCAGAAATTGCCTTTCAAGGCTTCCAGGCCGCCGTCATAGACACCTTGAAACAGCGCCTCGGCCTCGGCTTCGGAAATGCCGTTCGGGGTAAACACACCGGACCATTTCACCACGGCCGCGCTGTCGCCGTCGGCAATGACCTGTAGCTTCGCCAGATAGCCCGTTGCCGGAAATGGACCTTCGGTGATGGAGTAGCTGTAGGTGCGTGCCTGATTGTCGAAAGACTGCAGACGCTCGCTGATTTTCTCGCCGTCCTTCGTCGTCAGGTGACGAACGCGGCCGCCTTCGGCGGAGACGCTTTCGGCGATGAACGGCAGCCAGTCGGGCAGCGAAAGAAAACCGCCCACGAGTTCCCAGACCTTGTCCGCTGAAACCGGGATGCGGACGGATGCAGATGCTGTAGCCATGATGATTCTCCAGAAAGTTGTTCAGATTGCCAGGCTGTCGACGACGCCGCCATCGACCCGCAGGGCAGCCCCGGTGGTCGCCGAGGACAGTGGCGACGCGAGGTACGCAACCAGGTTGGCGACCTCGTCCACTTCCGCGGCGCGCTGGATGATAGACGAAGGCCGTGCGCGACGGACGAAATGATCGGCTTCATCACGGGCGCTGCGACCTGATTCAGCGATGGCGCCCTTGAGCATTTCTTCGACGCCATCGGTGAACGTCGGCCCTGGCAGAATGGCATTGACGGTCACGCCGGTGCCCGCCAGGCGCTTGGCCAGCCCGTGGGAAACCGCCAGATTCGCCGCCTTGGTGGTGCCGTAGTTGATCATGTTGGCGGGGATCGCCACGCCGGACTCGGACGAGACGAAGATCACCCGGCCCCACTTGTTGGCAACCATGTCGTTGACGTAATGCCGCGACAAGCGCACTCCGGAAATCACGTTCACTTCGTAGAAGCGTGTCCACTCCTCGTCGGGGGTCTCGAAGAAATCCATTTCGTTGAAGATGCCCAGGTTGTTCACCAGAATGTCCGCGCGCGGTTCGGCCTCGAACAACCGGTGCGCGCCTTCGGCGGTGCCCAGGTCGGCGACCACACCCCGCAATTGCGCATCCGGCACGTCGCGCTTGATCGCCGCAATGGCTTCATCAACCTTCCCTGCAGCACGGCCAATGATCACGACGGTTGCACCGGACAGCGCCAGCGCCTTGCCGATGCCCAGACCGATGCCGGCCGTCGAACCGCTGACAATTGCAAGCTTTCCACTCAAATCAATTTTCATCGTACACCTCAGAAATATGGGTTTGGCCTGGGCTGCCTTGGCAGCACACGATGGCCAGTCACCTGCTTGTTGACGTTGAACCGAAGCGTAAGGCGAGCAACAAAGACCGTCCAAGACTTGATTTGAATGGGTTGAGTCCCTAGACGTCTTACTGACCGATTCTGTATCCATCCGGACAGGATAAACCTCGGTTTTTCCTTCAGTTGTGTAGGACGCAGTCGATAACGTTGTCAGGATTGATACAAATACGGACGGGTGACGTCCGACAAAACGATAGAGACATCCCGGCCAACAGACCGCCGGGGTCAAACCGTGAGCTTGACTCAGGCGTGTGCCCGCGTTCGCACCGCTACTGCCAAGGAAGCCGAGATGATCGTCAACACTGCCTCAAGCGCTGCACTTGCAGCCTACTCCAGCGCCGCCACCCGCAAAGCCTCCGCTGACGCCAGCACCGCGCGCACCGACAGCGACCCGGTCGACAGCAACACCCAGACGGGCAGCATCGACTCGGTGAGCCTGTCGAAAACGTCCACGAACTATAGCCAGTCCATCGCCAACTATTCGCCCTTCTTCCCGGTTCGTTCAGGCATGGCGGCCGACGCGCTGGTGCTTGGTGTGTCTCAGCCTGGCGCGACGTCCAGCTCCAGGGACAAGACCTTCGCCGACGTCGCAACCGACGCCCGCAAGGGCATGGATGACAAGTACGCGCTGATGAAAGCCAGCGGCAAAGCCTACGACGGCAGTGACACCGACCGTAACTCGCTGATGGGCGATCTTGACCGGCGTTCGCTGTATGCCGTGGCCACTAACCAGGGCGGTCAGTTCAGTGCTGAAGAGCAGACAGCGGCCAAGGGCTTGATGCGTCAGCAAGAGCGTCTGGCCACCGGTTATTACAGTGGGCCTGCGGATCAGGAAAAGAACTTTACCGACCCTTACGCCAACGACCCGGTGGGTCGCGCAAAGGCGGCGCTGGCCTTCCTCGACAACATGGGCCCGGAAGAAAAAGCCGACCCGCAGTGGCTGATCCAGCACCAGACACTGAGCGATGCGCTGGCACAGACCGGCACCGACGACTCAACCACGAAGAAAGACCCAGGCCACTTCCACAACCTGTCGGAGATTCTGGCGGGCATCGACACCGATGGCTCGGACAGCAAAAAGCCCGGCGGCGATGAAAACACCACCAGCTATGTGTTCGAGCAGGTTCAGGCTGCGTTGCGGGCGACGCAGTAATTTAGAAGCGTCGCCGATCAGCGACGGACACATAAACCTGTGGGCGAATTCATTGGCAATGAGGTGATCCAGCCGACAGACACGTATCGGCTGAACCGGCCTCTCGCAAATGAATTCGCTCCCGCAGGGTTAGCGGGTGACGGGCTCGCTTACTTGGCCTTCAAGGCCGAGTAGCTGTTCATCAGGTTGCGGTAGTTCGGGATGCGCTGGGACAACAGGTTGGCCAGGCCTTCCATGTCGTTGCGCCAGTCGCGTTGCAGTTCGCACGCCACCGAGAACCAGTTCATCAGTTGCGCACCGGCAGCGGTCATGCGTGCCCAGGCAGCTTTCTGTACCACGTCGTTGAACGTGCCCGACGCATCGGTAACCACGAACACATCAAAACCTTCTTCCAGCGCGCACAGCGTCGGGAACGCCACGCACACGTCAGTCACCACGCCCGCGATGATCAGTTGCTTGCGGCCGGTGGCCTTGATCGCCTTGACGAAGTCTTCGTTGTCCCATGCGTTGATCTGGCCAGGACGGGCAATGTACGGCGCATCCGGAAACATTTCTTTCAGCTCAGGCACCAGCGGGCCGTTCGGGCCGGTTTCGAAGCTGGTGGTGAGGATGGTCGGCAGTTTGAAGAACTTGGCGCAATCGGCCAATGCCAGCACGTTGTTCTTGAATTCGTTGGGCGAGAAGTCCTGAACCAGCGAGATCAGGCCGGTCTGGTGATCGACCAGCAGCACGACGGCATCGTTGATATCCAGACGCTTGTAGGGAACGGTCATGGTTGACTCCAGTTAAGTGTGTGACAGGTGTGTGCGACTGCCGGCGAACTGCGCCGGCAAATAGCCTCGCCGGTCAGTCCCGGCGAGGTGTTTCATGCTCTTTCGGGCGGTGTTGTCAGAACGCAAAGCACGAGCAGCCAAACGCGCCCCAGAAACCCTGGAAGTCGCTGACCGGCACTTTCGATTGACGGGCCTTGTCATGGCTGTGGGCATGCACGGTGCATGGACCGCTGCACTGGTGAACGGCGGCCGCCATCGGCGCACCCGGACGCCAGTGCCCAGGCACCTTCGCCACCGGTGACCAGTCCGGCAGCACCGGCACGCTCGGCGGCGACAGCTGATCGAACTCTTGGGTGCCGTAGACGACCTTGCCGTCGACCACCGTCAACACCGACTCGATCCACTTGATCGACTCTTCCGGCACGCTGAAGAAGTCCTGCGACAGGGCGACGACATCGGCCAGTTGGCCGACCTTGATCTGGCCCTTCTTGCCCTGCTCGGACGAGAACCAGGCGCTGCCACGGGTGTACAACTCAAGCGCGGTGTCGCGAGAAAGCCCTTCGGGGTACAACTCCAGACCGCCCACCGTACGGCCGCTGACCATCCAGTACAGCGAAGTCCACGGGTTGTAGCTGGACACCCGCGTTGCGTCAGTACCCGCGCCGACCGGCACACCTTCAGCCAGCATGCGCTTGATCGGTGGCGTGTGCTCGCCAGCCTTGGCGCCGTAACGCTCGACGAAGTATTCGCCCTGAAACGCCATGCGGTCCTGAATCGCGATACCGCCGCCCAGCGCTTTCACGCGCTCGATGTTTTTCGGGGTGATGGTTTCGCAATGGTCGAAGAACCAGGGAATGCCGTTGAACGGGATCTCGCGGTTGACCTTCTCGAACACATCGAGCATGCGCGAGATCGACTCGTCATACGTGGCGTGCAGACGGAACGGCCAGCGGTGCTCCACCAGATGACGCACCACCGGCTCGAGGTCCTGTTCCATACCGGGCGGCAGGTCCGGACGTGGCTCGAGGAAGTCTTCAAAGTCCGCGGCCGAGAACGTCAACATCTCGCCCGCGCCGTTGTGACGCAGGAAGTCGTCGCCCTGATGCAAGGTGACCGAGCTGGTCCAGTTCTTGAAGTCGTTGAGCTCTTCCTTGGGCTTCTGGGTAAACAGGTTGTAGGCGATGCGCACGGTCAGCTGTTTCGCTTCAGCCAGTTGAGTGATGACGGCATAGTCGTCCGGGTAGTTCTGGAAACCACCGCCGGCGTCGATGGCGCTGGTCACGCCCAGACGATTCAGCTCGCGCATGAACTGGCGGGTCGAGTTGACCTGGTATTCAAGCGGCAGTTTTGGCCCTTTCGCCAGGGTCGAGTACAGGATCATCGCGTTCGGCTTGGCCACCAGCATGCCGGTCGGGTCACCGTTGCTGTCGCGGACGATCTCACCGCCAGGCGGGTTTGGCGTGTCACGGGTATACCCGGCGACCCGCAGCGCAGCGCGGTTGAGCAAAGCGCGGTCGTACAGGTGCAGGACGAACACCGGGGTATCGGGCGCTGCCTGATTGAGTTCTTCCAGAGTGGGCATGCGCTTTTCAGCGAACTGGAATTCGTTCCAGCCGCCCACCACCCTCACCCACTGCGGGGTCGGTGTGCGGTCGGCCTGCGCCTTGAGCATGCGCAAGGCGTCGGCCAGCGACGGCACGCCTTCCCAGCGCAGTTCAAGGTTGTAGTTCAGGCCGCCGCGAATCAGGTGCAAGTGCGAGTCGTTGAGGCCCGGGATCACCGTGCGCTTGTGCATGTCGATGACTTGGGTTGCACTCCCGCGCAACGACATGATTTCGGCGTCAGTGCCGACCGCGACGAATTTGCCGTCGCTGATCGCGACTGCGCTGGCCTTGGGTTTTTCCTGATCAACGGTGTGAAAGTTGCCGTTGTAGAGAATCAGATCGACGTTCATGGGGCCTCCGGCGGCTGAAGATTGAGAAGCACCGACGGCGAAGCCGGTGACAGGCATTGAAGAGAAAATGGCGGCCGCAGCGCTGAGCAGTGAGCCTTTGGCGACGAAGCTGCGACGTTCGCTGCTGGCCGGGGCTTCATCGCCCGGATCATCCTTCATGATCAGCTCCGGGCATGGGTTCAGGCTTGGCGTTGAGCCATGGCGCAAACAACCGGGTCGCCTGAGGCATCAGCAGATACACCACCAGCAGCACGATGGTGATGGTCACCAGTGCGGTACTGATGACGTAATTGCCCAACGGTGGAAAAGCACGGAACACCGGGCCCCACAGCAGGGGAATCAACAGGGTCAGCGGACAGATTACGAAAAAGGTGACGACCGCCTGTTTCCAGCGCGGCGGTGGCGGACTGTCGCTGGCAGGGACAAACCAGAATTCGTTGTGCCGGTTGACCTCCGTGAAGTCGCCATCGGCGAGCATCGGCGCCGCTTCGGCGACCAGCTCGCGGCGTTGCGTGGAGTCCAGCCAGCTTTGCATGGCATCGGTGGAGCAGAAACGCAGCACACTGGTGAACATGTGCAGACCGTTGGACTTGCCCCGAATCACGTCCACACCCAAATGCCCCGGATAGGTGGCCGCGACGGCCACTGTCCGCCGCAGCCAGGCTTCGTATTGCGCCTCCATGCCTTCCTTGGCGCGGTGCTTGATCACCAGCGTGACGATCTCGTCGGGCGACAGTTTCGAGGTCGGCGTGACCTCGGCAGACAAGGCAGACTCAGGCATAGCGAAGCGCTCCGGGCAAGCGAACATTGAGCGCCAGACGGCCAGGACCGGCGATCAGCACACTGGTAAAAATGATGATCAGCAACCAGCCGAACTGGCCTTGATCGATGCTCCAGTCGCTGTGCACCACGACCAGTGCCACCAGCAGCAGAAAGAGAATAGGCAGGCAAGCGAGTCTCGCCAGTACGCCGGTCAGAATCAGCAGCGGGCACAGCACCTCGGCGAAGATCGCCATGCTCAGGGTCAGGGGGGCGCCCAAATGGAACGGGTCTTCGATCAGGGACAACTGCGCATTGAAGTTCAGCAGCTTGGGCAGCCCGTGGACGAACAGCAGGAACAACGCACCGCTCGCCCGCAGGAACAAAAGCCCCAGATCCCGAGCGCGGTCGTCGACAGTTGAATAGTTCATCGCACACCCATGAATTCAGCGATACCCGTCGAGCCGAAACAGCGCCGACGGAAGGTGAAGCCATAGTGTCGTGGTGGGATATTCGGGTCTTGAACAGACGTGCTGTGAATGGACGGTTTGTGCGTGGGGCAACCGTTACCACTTGTTTCCGGATCATCCCGAATGACGCAGAGCGTCATTGAATGTGTCACCACGCGGAGCGCGGGACAATCAGCAGCGCAAAGCACGCTGTGGCTTTTGACCTTCATACCGCAGCAGCTCAGACGCCACAAAACGCGACTTGGGTGCAGGCCAAACGCAGACGGCGCGGAGTGGGTCGAGCGGCATGAATGCCGCGAGAGCGCCGTCAGGACATGGATGTCCGTTCGGCGCGGGCCCACGGAGCGTCGTCGGAATGCGGGTACCCGACGCAGGGGGGCCAAGCCAGGAGCCAGGACACTTGGTTACTTGGTGTCTTTTCAAGTAACCCGCCGAAGGCGGAACAGTTTGGACGTTAGGACAAACCAAACCATCAGCGTCACCTCAAATAACGGAAGTTCACACCATACATGTGAGCTTGGTCTGGGCCTGGAGGCGGACTACCATCCGTAGCAAATACTGAATTCAACGATACTTACGCTTTCAGTTGGCCTCCTGAATCTGCCCCTTGCGCTCCATGATCATCCGCTCGCCGCTTTGTTGCCGTTGCTGTTGCAGGGAATCGGAGGTGCCGCCGGAAGAGGACGAGCCAGAGCTCGTGCCCGGCCGTAATGCAGGGTTGGTCGTGCCCACACCGGAGCTGTTCACGCCGCCGTTGTTCATGCGGTTCTGACTGCTGGCGTTATTGACGCCGTTGGAGCCCGTGGCGGTGGTGTTATTGCTGTTGCTGCCATTGGTGTGGGTGGCATCGGTCCCGTTGGCGTTGGTGCCGTTGGTCCCCGTTGCATTGGTGTTGCTGCTGTTGCTGCCGTTGGTGTGCGTGGCGTCGGTGCCGTTGGCATTGATGCCGTTCGTCCCCGTAGCGTTCGTGTTGCCGCTGTTGGTGCCATTGGTCCCGGTCGCGTTGGTATTACTGCTGTTCGTGCCGTTGGTCCCGGTCGCGTTGGTGTTATTGCTGTTGGAGCCATTTGTGCCGGCCGCGCCGGTGCCCGAGGCGCCGCCCGCTGAGCCAGCCGCGCCACCACCCGCTGCACCACCGCCACCAATGCCCGAGGCGGCGAGCATTAACGGCGACGAGGCCGCCTGCTGCGCCATGGCGCCACTCGACGCGGCGGTCATGGCGGCAAACAACAAACACATCAAGGTCTTGTGTGAGCTGATCATCATCGTCTCTCCGGAATTGCCCCAAGGGTCTTTCCTTTCGAGGACAGACGATCATCAGCGTTCGCTTTATTTACGTCTCAGTACCTTGGCTTGACCGCTGTCCAGTCCGGCTTGTACTTCTGCATCTGCTTCACGTCGTCCCGTGAACGGATGCCGCAGGTCAGGTACTGGTCGTTGAGTTTGCCCAACTGGTCATAGTCCAGCTCAAGCCCCAGACCGGGTTCACGGGTGATTTTCACGCAACCGTCGACGATCGGCAGCTTGCCGCCCTTGATCACTTCTTCGTCCGGTTCCTGCCATGGGTAGTGGGTGTCGCAGGCGAAATCCAGATTCGGCACTGCCGCGGCCACATGCGTCATCGCCATCAGGCTGATGCCCAGGTGCGAGTTGGAGTGCATCGAAACACCCAGGCCGAACGTCTCGCACATCTTCGCCAGCGCCTGGGTGTCGCGCAGGCCGCCCCAGTAATGGTGATCGGCGAGGACGATCTGCACGCTGTTCTGTGCCACGCTGCGGCGAAACTCGTCAAAATCGGTGACCACCATATTGGTCGCCAGCGGCAAGCCCGTGCGCTTATGCAGCTCGGCCATGCCGTCCAGCCCCGGCGTCGGGTCTTCGTAGTACTGCAGATCATCACCCAGGCGTTCGGCCATGCGGATGGACGTTTCCAGCGACCAGTTGCCGTTCGGGTCGATACGCAGCGGGTAACCGGGAAAGGCTCTTTTCAGGGCCTTGATGCACGACACTTCATGTTCCGGATCAAGCGCGCCGGCCTTGAGTTTGATGCTCTTGAACCCGTAGGCTTCGATCATCCGCCGCGCCTGGGCGACGATCTGCTCTTCGCTCAACGCCTCGCCCCAACTGTCAGGTGCATACGGCGAGTCGGCGTGCTGCGCGTATTTGAAAAACAGGTATGCGCTGAACGGCACCTGATCGCGCACCGCACCGCCGAGCAGGTCCACCAGCGGCAGGTTCATCGAGCGTGCCTGCAGGTCGAGAAAGGCGACTTCGAACGCCGAATACGCGTTGCTCACGGCTTTGCTCGCGTGTGACCCCGGCGCCAGCTCGGCGCCTGCAAGGCTCGCCGGTTTGTGGACCGCAACCGTGGCTTTCACCACGGCTTTGAGCTGCGCGAGATTAAACGGATCCATGCCGATCAGTTGGCTCTTCACCTGTTTCTGAATCGCCAGCGCCGGGGCGTCGCCGTAGCTTTCGCCCAGACCGATATACCCGTTGTCGCTCTCGATTTCGATGATCGAGCGCAGCGCGAAAGGTTCGTGGATACCGCTGGCGTTGAGCAACGGCGGGTCACGGAACGCAATCGGAGTGACAGTAACGCGTGTGATTTTCAAAAGACGTCTCCCGGACGATCAAGGTTTAAGGCTCAATTCGAAACTGGGTCTGGGGTTACTTGGCAGCGCGCAGCGCCACCGGTTTCTCACTCGAGGGGGCGAGCGCCACGTCTCGCGGCTTTCCCGGTTGTTCACCTATGGGCGTGGTGCGGGCAAAGAAGATCACCACCGCAGCCACCAATGAGGTGATCGCCAGGCCGTAAAGGCCGCCCTGAATCGAGCCGGTGGTTTGCTCCAGGAAACCGAATGCGGTCGGCGCGACGAATCCGCCGAGGTTGCCGATGGAGTTGATCAGCGCAATCACCGCCGCTGCGATGCGTGCGTCCAGATAGCCTTGAGGAATCGGCCAGAACAGGGCCGAAGCCGCCTTGAAACCAATCGCCGCGAAACAGATGGCGACGAAGGCAAAGACCGGCCCGCCCGTGGTCGACATGAACATCCCGCAGGCGGCAATCACCAGCGTTACGGCGACCCACGCCTGTTGATGCTTGAAGCGTGCATCCAGTGCGGCAAAGCCATACATCGCGACGATGGAAATGATCCACGGTATCGAGTTGAACAGGCCGACTTCGAAGTCACTCAGGCTGCCCATCTTCTTGATCATGCTCGGCAGCCAGAACGTCGCGCCGTAGATGGTCAGCGCCACCGAGAAGTAGATGAAGCAGAACAGCAGGATCTGCCGATCCGCCAGCAATTTGAAGATCGACGGTTTGATCACTTGCGCCGCTTCCCGGGCGCGTTGCTCTTCTTCGATGGCATGGATCAGCGCGCCCTTCTCTTCCTCACTCAGCCACTTGGCGTCGCGGGGATGGGACTGCAACCAGAACCAGACGAAACCACACAAGGCGATGGACGCAAAACCCTCGATGATGAACATCCACTGCCAGCCGTGCAGGTTAAGGCCGCTGACGCCCAACAGTGCGCCGGACACAGGACCGGAAATCACCGATGCGATGGCCGAACCGCTGAGGAAAACCGCCATTGCTTTGCCGCGCTCGGCCGAGGGCAGCCATTGGGTGAAGTAGTAAATGATGCCGGGGAAGAAGCCCGCCTCCGCCGCGCCAAGGATAAAGCGCAGAACATAAAAGCTGGTCTCGCCTCGCACGAACGCCATGGCCATCGCCGCTGCGCCCCAGGTGAACATGATGCGGGTCAGCCAGGCGCGGGCGCCGAACCGTTGCAGCAGCAGGTTGGACGGGACTTCGAAGAGCGCATAGCCGACGAAGAACAGGCCGGCACCCAACCCGTACGCCGCAGCGCCAATGCCGAGGTCGGTTTCCATGTGGCTGCGCACGAAGCCGATGTTGACCCGGTCGATGTAGTTGACGATGAACATGATGACGAACAGCGGCAGCACGTGCCGCTTGACCTTGGCGGCCGCGCGGGCAAGCACGGTCGGGTCCGTCGTGGGATTGAGGGTATTCAAAGGGCAACTCCCGTTCATTGTTTTTTTGGGGATGAGCCGATGATGGACGCCGGTATTGTTCCCGTCTAATCTAGATTGACTGTTGATTGATACCCGGAATATATCAATGTTCGAGCTTGCTCAACTTCGCTGCTTCACCACGGTGGCCACGGAACTCAACTTCCGCCGCGCCGCCGAACGGCTGAACATGACTCAACCGCCTTTAAGCCGACAGATTCAGTTACTGGAGCATCACCTGGGGGTCGAACTGTTCACGCGCAGTACGCGAAGCGTGGCGCTCACGGCTGCCGGCCGGGCGTTCTTCATCGAGGCCCAGACGTTGCTCGAACACGCGCAACAGGCCGCACTCGCCGCCAAACGGATCGCCGAAGGGGATATTGGGTCGGTGACGATCAGTTTCGTCGGCAGCGCGGTGTACGAATTTCTGCCGAAGGTCATCGCCGAGGCGCGCCTCAATCAGCCACACGTGAAAATCTCCCTGACCGAAATGAACACCTATTCCCAGCACGAAGCCTTGAGGGCCCGGCGTATTGACCTGGGCATCGTCCGGGCGCCACTGCTGCAGGCCGGGTACGAAACCGAATGCCTGGTGCGCGAGCCCTTCGTGCTTGCCGTGCCGGGCAGCCATCCGCTGGCCAGCGCCGCTACCGTCAACGTGCAGGATCTGGATGCGCAGCCCTTCCTGATGTATTCGCACTCCGCTTACCCGCCGTTCAATGAACTGCTCACCGGTACGCTGCGTTCCGCGCAAGTGGCGCCGGAGTACGTGCAGTGGCTGGGGTCTTCGCTGACGATTCTGGCGCTGGTGAATGCGGGGATGGGTTTGGCACTGGTGCCCCGTTGCGCCACCAATGTGGTGTTCAAGAACGTGGTGTTCCGTGACATTGACCTGGGCGAAGGTGTGCAAAGCGAGCTGCATCTGGTCTGGCGTTCGGACAACGACAACCCGGCGTGCATGATGTTGCTGGAGGCGATTCGTGCGGCAGTGAAAGCCGAAACGGCGTAACGGAAGCGGCCTGATCGGACCGCTCCCATACCCAGGTCAGGTGCGTTGCGCGACCGTCGTGGTGTCCGTCGACAATGGTTGGTCCGGCGTGATCGACAACGGTTCGATCTTGCCGACGATGAACAGATAGCTGAACGCCCCCAGCAACGCGAATGCGCCTGCGGTCATCAACGGCGCGGTGAACGACCCGTTGCCCATCACCAGCATGAAACCGGTAAAGGTGGTGATGAAAATCCCTGCCGTGTTTGAGGCGAAATTCTGTATGCCACCGATGGACGCGACGTGGGCCGGCGTTGGCGCGACGTCGGCGGGCAGGCACCAGATGCTCGCGCCGGCAAATGCCAGGCTTGCATAGGCCAGGCTGAAGAACGCCAACATGGCGTAGGTGTTCGCGGTGAACACCGACAACGAGATACTCGATGACATCAGCATGCCGCCGACGATGCAGGTCTTGCGGGCTGCAGTCAGGCTCCAGCCACGACGGTACAAGGCATCAGAAGTCAGGCCGCCGACCCAGCCGCCGACAATGGATGCAATGGCCGGAATTGTCCCCAGAGTACCGAGGGACTTCAGCGAAAACCCGCGTTCAGTGACCAGGTAGGTCGGGAACCAGGTGATGAAGAAGTAGATGACGAAGTTCAGGCAGAAGAAGCCAAGCATCATGCCCCACAGCGTACGGTGGCGGAACAGTGATGCCCACTTGACCTTTGGCCGGGAAGCGACCGCTGCGACCTTGCCGGCCTCGTGCTGCTCAATGGCGGCAACGGCCTGTGGCTCCTTGTAGATCAGCCACCAGCCGATCACCCAGACCACGCCCACGGCACCAGTAATCACGAACGAAGCGCGCCAGCCCCAGAGCTCGATGATCAGCGCCACGACCGGAATCGACAGCGCCGAACCAACCCGCGAGCCGCTGTCGAAAATGCTGGTGGCAAACCCGCGCTCTTTCACGTCGAACCACTGACTGACGATTTTGGCGCAGGACGGATACGCCCCCGCCTCCCCCACGCCCAGCATCAACCGACAGCCGAACATCGTAGCCAGACTGCTGGCGGCAGCCGTCGCCGCCGTGAACAGCGACCACCAGGCCACCGCCAATGGCAGTGCGATCCTCGCGCCGACCTTATCGACGAACCAGCCAAAGGGCATTTGCATCAGCGCGTAGGTCCAGAAGAAACCGCTGAGCAGCAGGCCCATCTGTCCTGAGCCCAGGCCGAGTTCTTTCTGGATATAGGGCGCCGCAACCGCAAGGTTGGCCCTGTCGATGTAGTTGATGGCGACGGCAAGAAAGCAAAGAAATATGACCAACCAACGACCTTTCTGCATAGCGAGTCCTCCTGATTATTTTTATGAGTAAGACTTCGTGCGCGCTTCGGGCAGGGCCTTGAACCTGAATTCACGAGGGGCTTTTCAATGGATTGACATCCCACTGAAAATCGCAAATTGGCCTGACCAAATATCCGAATGCAGCCGATACTAGACCCGAAAAGAACGATATGGAAATCAGAAACGTGGTTTTTTTCGCACTTTTTCGCCAGCCGGTCGCGATTTGCATAATTTGGCCTGACCAATCTATGCTCCGCTCAACCGTCTTCCAAGAGGCTCTGCAAGGGCGACAGGCTGGGACAGCAACTGTAGGAGCGCGCTTGCCCACGATTGCGATTTACCTGCGACCTATTCGTTAACTGACACAACGTAACCCATAACAAAAAGGACTCCGCGATGAAGATGACTTTCCGTTGGTACGGGGACAGCGACCCCGTGACCTTGCCGTACATCCGCCAGATCCCCGGCATGACCGGCGTCGTGTCAGCCATTTACGACATCCCGGTTGGAGAGGTCTGGCCGCTGGAAAAAATCACCGAGCTCAAACGTACCGTGAACGCCCACGGCCTGGACCTCGACGTCATCGAGAGCGTGCCGGTGCACGAAGACATCAAACGCGGCCTGCCCAGCCGCGACCGCCTGATCGACAACTACGGCCAGACGCTGCGCAACCTCGCGGCGTGCGGGATCAAAGTGGTCTGCTACAACTTCATGCCGGTGTTCGACTGGACACGTTCGACGCTGGCCATGGAACTGCCCGATGGCTCGACCACACTGGCCTTCGACGTCGCCGTCATCGAACAGGCGAACCTCGACGACGGCATCAGCCTGCCGGGCTGGGACGTCAGCTATGAACCGGAAACCCTGAGGGCGCTGATCACCGAATACGCTCAGGTTGACGAAGCCACCCTGCGTGAGCGTCTGGCGTACTTTCTTCAGCGCATCATCCCGGTGGCCCGGGAGGCCGGAATCAAGATGGCCTTGCACCCTGACGACCCACCCCGCTCCATGTTCGGCATGCCCCGCGTGGTGAAAAACCGCGAAGACCTCGCGCAGGTCATGGCGATGGTCGATGATCCGGCGAACGGCCTGACGCTGTGCTCCGGCTCATTGGGTGCCGACCTGGGCAATGACATCCCGTCACTGGTCCGGGAATTTGGTGGCCAGGGCCGCATCCATTTCGCCCACCTGCGCAACGTCAAGGTCAACGAGGCCGGCGACTTCTATGAAACCGCCCACCGCTCCGAAGACGGCTCGCTGGACATGGCCGAAATCGTCAAGGCCTACGTGGAAACCGGCTTCGAGGGCTACTACCGCCCCGACCACGGCCGCATGATCTGGGGCGAAACCGGCAGACCGGGGTACGGCCTGTACGACCGGGCGTTGGGCGCGGTGTATCTCAACGGATTGTGGGAAGGGATTCGCAAGGGGATGCCAACAGCGCACTGAGCGATGCGTGGATGGGCGGTCAGCTCTAACCGAGGTGGTCAATGGGGTTATGTACCTGAATCAAACCTGAGGCCAGCATGCAGACTCAACAGCAGCGATGATCAACTGTGGGAGCGAATTCATTCGCGACTGGCCGGCGCATCAAGCACGTCTCTGTTGCCTGAACCTATTTCGCGAATGAATTCGGTCCCACAGCGTACGGGCCCAGGGCGGTCATCCCGTGTTGGCTCAACCCTGTTCGGTGTTCATCCCGTCCAGCCAGCGCGCTTCGGATCGGCGCAAATGCTCGCGCATAGCGGTCTGGGCGCCGATCAGGTCGCGGGCTTGCACCGCTTGCAGGATGGCTTCGTGTTCAGCGACGGCAATCGCCCAGGTTTCGCGGGTTTCGGAGTGCTCGCTGACGTGAGCCGTGAGCGGGCTGTAACGTTCTTCGAACAACGACGTGATGATGCGCACCAGCGTCGAGTTGCCGCTCATCTTCGCCAGGCGCTGGTGAAACTTGCGGTCATCGTCCAGCGCGGGCACGCCCTTGATCGCGCCTTCGCGCATCTTGTCGATGCAGGTCTGCAAATAGCGATAGTCAGCCTTGGTCCCGTGCAGGCAGGCCAGCATGACGCTCTCGCCCTCGATCAACGCACGGGCCTGCATCAGTTCGGACGGGCTCTCACCCAGCGTTCGCGTCTTGCCCTT